>CACFSO010000031.1 GCA_902568975.1 uncultured Pelagibacteraceae bacterium | reverse complement strand
AGTTATTATTTTGGGTGGTGGACCAAATAGAATCGGTCAAGGAATTGAATTTGATTACTGCTGCTGTCAAGCAAGTTACTCTTTAAAGGAAGCTGGTTTTGAAACAATAATGATTAATTGCAATCCAGAAACTGTTTCAACCGATTATGACACGAGTGACAGATTATATTTTGAACCTTTAATTGAAGAGTACGTGCATAACATAATTTTAAAAGAAAAATCGAAAGGAAATTTAATAGGAATAATAGCTCAGTTTGGAGGTCAAACACCTATTAAATTGGCAAAATTTCTTCATGATAATTCTTTACCGATTATAGGTACCCAATATTCATCAATTGATTTAGCTGAGGACAGAGATAGATTTAGAAAGCTTTTAATTAAATTAAAATTAAAACAAGCAGAGAGTGGAATAGCAAAAACATATTCTGAGGCAATAAAAATAGCATCCAATATTGGCTTACCCCTTGTTGTGAGGCCTTCCTATGTACTTGGGGGCAGAGCCATGGAAATAGTTCATGAAAAAAATCAATTAAAAAATTTTGTTCAAGAGGCATTTAAAGCTGCAGAAAATAATCCAATTTTAATTGATAGATTTATTAATAACGCAATGGAAGTAGATGTTGATGCTATTTCCGATGGTAAAGATGTTTTTATTGCAGGAATTATGCAGCATATTGAAGAAGCAGGTATTCATTCTGGAGACTCAGCCTGTTGTATACCTCCAGTTGCTATAAAGAAAGAATTAATTAATGAAATTAACAATCAAACAAAAAAATTAGCACTAGCCCTAAAGGTAAAAGGTTTTATGAACGTACAGTTTGCAATTAAAAATGATGAAATTTACATTATTGAAGTTAATCCAAGAGCCAGTAGAACTGTACCGTTTGTTTCTAAAGCTAAAGGAATTCCTCTAGCTAAAATTGCTTCGAGAATAATGGCTGGGGAAAAATTAAAAAAATTTGATTTAAAAAATAAAAATAAAAATATGTTTGCTGTTAAAGAGGCAGTTTTTCCATTTAATAAATTTCCAAATGTTGATGTTTTGCTAGGTCCTGAAATGAAATCAACAGGAGAAGTTATGGGAATAGATAAAGACTTCGGGTTAGCATACGCTAAAAGTCAAATTGCTTCACAAAATTCTCTACCAACCAAGGGATTGGCATTTATTTCTTTAAAAGATAGACATAAAAATGAAGGAATAGATTTAGCAAAACAATTAGTAAAATTAGGTTTTACATTATGTGGTACCGAAGGTACTGCAAATAGAATTACTAAAAATGGTATTAAGTGTAAAAAAATAAATAAGGTAAGTGGAGGCTCCCCTCACATTATTGATGTATTAAATGCAAAAAAAATTGCGCTAGTAATTAATACTGGAGGTGGAAAGCGTGCAAATCGAATTCAAGACTCTACATCTTTAAGAAGATCAACATTAATAAATAAAGTTCCTTATTGTACAAATATGTCGACGGCATATGCTTGTTTGGAGGCTATTAAGTCATTGAAAACAAAAAAAATAGAAGTTAAATCTTTACAAGAAATTTAATCTTCGACTTTCCAATCAGTTTTAAATGTAACGTAATTTACCTGAAGGCAACGTCTTTCTTTAACAATTTCTTTTTTTTCCATTCCATGCCAAGTATTCGGGCCACTTGAAAAAAAATATCCATAATTATCTCTATATGGAAGAGTTTTAACTTTTTTTAACTCATTATCATAAAAATCAGTTCCTAAATCTTCGTTTTCATTAAATTTATTTACGAAAAGCAAGCATGAAATAAGCTTTTCTTTAATATCACAATGTGGTTTTAACCAAAAACCTTTTCGGTCACATATAACTTCAACTCTAACATAAGAATTAGATAAATCTTTTTCAATTAAACTTGAAATTTTTTCATAAGTTTTTTTATTTTGAAGCTCTTGAATAAAATTTGTTAAATTTGGAAATTTGTTTGCATTTTCTTTTGTTATAAAACATCTAAATTTTAAAGCTTTCCCTCCATCAGAAATACCTTCTCTAAATTTTCCCTCTCCCCCATCTATTGCCCTCGTACCATCATAATTTAAGTTATAATCACTTGGATTAGCTATATCCGCTTTAATTATTTCACTAATTTGTTCATCTGTTAGTGGTTTATTTAGTTCCCAATGAATAAATGGATCTTCAAATTTTTTTGAATTATTTATTATTGAATTTAGAAAAGACATTTATTTTAATTGTTCATTAATTTTTGAAGCTATTCTTTTAGTTTCATCTAAATTATTATAACTCCAAAAAGTCAGCTCATCTCCTAGTTCTTTTATAATGTTTAATTCTTCAAATAAACTTCTAAATTTCTTAAATCTTTTATCATTTCTTTTCGGGGGTATCATTGCGACATATACAGGTTTT
>CACFSO010000030.1 GCA_902568975.1 uncultured Pelagibacteraceae bacterium | reverse complement strand
AGAAGATAAAAAACTTTTAACAGGAAGAGGAAAATATACAGCTGATGTAAATTTTGTTAATCAAACTTTTGCTTATTTTGTTCGATCTCCTCATGCAAGAGCACAAATTAAAAATATTGATACAACTAAAGCACAAAAAGCTTCAGGTGTAATTTCGATTTTAACAGGATCAGATATTACAAACGATAAAATAGGTGGATTAATAGCGGGATGGAGAATTAAAAGTGAAGATGGTTCAGATATGAAAGTTCCGGCACATCCACCATTAGCGAATGATACAGTAAACTATGTTGGAGATCATGTAGCTGTTGTAATAGCAGAGTCATTGGACGAAGCAAGAAATGCAGCTGAGTTAGTTAAGGTTGATTATAAAATATTAAAAGCAGTCGTAAATACAGATGAAGCTATGAACTCAGATCAAATTTATAAAGATATACCAAAAAATTTGTGTTTCGATTGGTTATTAGGAGATAGGGATAAAGTTAAAGAAGCTTTTGATAAAGCAGATAAAATTATTAAAATTGATTTAATTAATAATAGATTAATACCAAATGCTATGGAACCTAGAGCAGCTAATGCTGATTACAATCCATCTACAGAAGAAATAACTTTGTATACCACAAGTCAAAATCCTCATTTAGCTAGAATAATTATTTCAGCATTTAATGGAGTAGCACCAGAAAACAAACTAAGAGTCATAGCCCCAGATGTAGGAGGAGGATTTGGTTCAAAAATTTATCCATATGCTGAGGAAGTTGTTTGTAGTTGGGCAGCAAAAAAAATTGAAAGACCGGTTAAATGGGTTGCAGATAGAACTGAATCTTTTTTATCTGACTGTCATGGAAGGGACCATGTAACTCATGCTGAACTAGCAGTCAAAAATGATGGAACATTTTTAGGATTTAAAAATGAAACAATAGCAAACATTGGAGCTTATGCATCTGTATTTGCAACAGTTACTCCAACTTATTTATTTGGACCTTGTGCAACAGGTGTTTATAAAATGCCAGCTGCCTACACAAATGTAAAAGCAGTTTATACAAATACTGCTCCAGTTGATGCTTATAGAGGAGCTGGTAGACCTGAAGCCACATATACAATTGAAACACTTGTTGAAAAAGCTGCAAGAGAACTTGGTATGGATCCAGCGGAAATTAGAATGAAAAATTTCCCAACTCAATTTCCATTCCAACAAACTCTAGTTCACTCAGTTGACTCAGGAGATTATGTTGCTGGATTAAATAAAGCAATGGAGGTTGCTGATTACAAAGGGTTTGAGAAAAGAAAAAGAGAATCAGAAGCTAATGGAAAACTGAGAGGAGTAGGACTTTGTTCATACTTTGAAGCTTGTGGAATAGCACCATCACCAGTAGTTATGATGTTAGGCTGTGGAATCGGACTTTGGGAATCTGCTGAAGTTAGATTTAATCCAACCGGAAATGTTACTGTATTTACTGGATCACATAGCCATGGACAAGGACATGACACAACTTTTGCACAAATAGCTGCTGATCAATTAGGTGTACCAATAGAAAATATTGAAATCTCTCATGGAGATACTGATAAAGGACCATTTGGGTACGGAACATACGGTTCAAGATCTTTAACTGTTGGCGGAACAGCAATAGTTAAAGCCTGTGATAAAATAATAGCAAAAGGAAAAAGAGTTGCTGCAAAAATGCTAGAGGCAAGTGTAGATGATGTTGAATTTAGCAATGGAGAGTTTGTCGTAGCAAAATCAAACAAAAAGAAAACAATAGGAGAAATTGCTTTTGCTTGCTATTTACCTGGAACTTATGGAGAGGTTAAATCTCCTCTTCCTGAAGGTGAAGAACCAGGACTTAAAGAAACTTCATTTTTTGACCCTGTAAACTTTTCTTTCCCAGCAGGCTCTCATATTTGTGAAGTTGAAATTGATCCAGATACAGGAGAAACAAAAGTTGTCAAGTATACTGCTGTTGATGATTTTGGAACAATTATAAATCCTTTAGTTGTTGAAGGACAAGTTCATGGTGGATTAGTACAGGGTATCGGTCAAGCTCTTTATGAAAATTGCCATTATGATAAATCTGGTCAATTAGTTACAGCTTCTTATATGGATTATACAATGCCTAGAGCAGATAACTTTCCGGAATTTACTCTTGATTTTACATGCACGCCTTCAACAACAAATCCTTTAGGCACCAAAGGATGTGGAGAAGCAGGAGCTATTGCAGCTCCACCAGCTGTAATGAATGCTGTTATGAATGCAATTGGGACAGAAATATCAATGCCTGCAACTGCTGAAAAAGTTTGGAAAGCTTGCAATCAAAATAAAAAAAGCAATTCAGAGGCAGCTTAAGGAGAGATAAATTATGAAAACATTTAATTATTATTCTGCAAAAGATATAAAAGAAGCATCTAAACTATCTTCTTCAAACTCAACTTTCTTAGCTGGCGGAATGACTACAATCCCATCAATTAAATTGGGTTTAGCAACTTATAAAGATATTATAGATATTAAAGGAATAAAAAATCTTTCGGGAATTAAAGTTGGCAGTAAAACCATCAAAATAGGCGCAACTACAAAACATGTTGAAGTAGCAAAATCAAAAGAAGTTAAAAAATCAATCCCTTCTTTAGCAGCACTTGCAGAAGGCATCGGAGATCCTCAAGTAAGAAATAGAGGAACTATAGGGGGATCAATAGCAAATAACGATCCAGCTGCAGATTACCCCTCAGCCTGTATTGCTCTAAATGCTATAATTCATACAAATAATAGAAAAATTGATGCTGAAAAATTTTTCAAAGGAATGTTTGAAACTTCACTGAAAAGTGGAGAAATTATAGAGACAATAGAATTTGAAATACCTCAAAAATCTAGCTATCAAAAATATCCAAATCCAGCATCAAGATACGCTATAGTTGGTGTTTATGTTGCAAAACATAAGAACGGAGTAAATGTTGCTGTTACTGGAGCAAAATCTTGCGTAT
>CACFSO010000029.1 GCA_902568975.1 uncultured Pelagibacteraceae bacterium | reverse complement strand
TTTTCTTTTTTGGTTTATTCCCCATTGATTTACCAAGCATTTCAGAAATATTAATCATTCCAACATTAGCACCAGGCATTCCAGGAATTTCAAATGAAGGCATTTGACTAGCTTCATTAACTGCTATTTCAATTTCGTTAGTATCTAAGTCTCCATCTCTAAGTCTTTTTCTAAAACTTTCTCTTGTGGCAACACTTGCTTTATTTCCAACCAAAGCATCTAAAACTCTTTCCTCAGCTAATTTTTGTGCCTGAGCTTTAACCTCTTTTCTTTTTTTAACTTTTTCCATTGCAATTGCAATTTCTAAAAGATCTCTTACTATTTGTTCTACATCACGTCCTACATAACCAACTTCAGTAAATCTTGTAGCTTCAACTTTAACGAAAGGAGCTTCCGCCAATTTAGAGAGTCTTCTTGATATTTCTGTTTTACCGACTCCTGTTGGTCCTATCATTAATATATTTTTTGGCAGAACTTCATCCTTCATTTCATCTTTTAGAGCCTGTCTTCTCCATCTATTTCTAAGCGCTATTGCTACTGCCCTTTTTGCTTTGTTTTGTCCTACTACAAATCTATCTAATTCAGATACGATTTCTCTTGGAGATAATGAATTTAAAACACTTACTTTTTTTTTAGAGACTTCTTTTGGAACAAATGATTTTACGTTTGATTTTTCCATTATATTTTTTCTATATTAATATTTTCGTTTGTAAAAACGCATATTTCAGATGCAACTTTAATAGCTTTTTTTGCAATTTCTTCAGCTGATAATTTTGAGTCCATTAAAACTTTTGCAGCAGCTAATGCATAATTGCCACCCGACCCTATTCCAATAACGTCACCTTCTGGTTCTAATACATCTCCAGTACCTGAAATTATGAAACTTTTTTCTTTATCACCTATAGCCATAAGTGCCTCTAATCTTCTAAGATATTTGTCTGTTCTCCAATCTTTAGCTAATTCAACAGCAGCTCTTGTTAAATTACCAGCGTGTTTCTCTAATTTTGACTCTAGGCGCTCAAATAATGTTAAAGCATCTGCCGTTGATCCTGCAAATCCTGCGATCACATTTCTTTTCTCAATTTTTCTAACTTTATTTGCTGTATGTTTAATAACAGTGTTTCCCATGCTAACTTGTCCATCACTAGCAACTACAACATCATTATTCTTTCTTACTAACACTATTGTTGTCATAGCTTATAAATGGATACTAATTTAAATAGTTCAAGACCAAGGCCACTATTATTGCCATAATTGAATAATAGATATATACCTTTTTAAATTATGAAGAGAAAAGCAAAAATTACAAGAAAAACAAAAGAAACTAACATCAACGTAGATTTAAATATTGATGGGAAAGGTAAATACAAAATTGAAACTGGCATAGGTTTTTTAAATCATATGCTTGAACAGCTATCAAAGCATTCATCAATGGATATTAATCTTAAAGCAAAAGGCGATACACATATAGACCTCCACCACACAACAGAGGATACAGGAATTGCTATTGGCGAATGTTTAAAAAAAGCATCAAAAAAATTTATAGGAATTAAAAGATATGCTCATGCATTAATACCGATGGATGAAACATTAACTAGAGTTGCACTTGATGTATCAAACAGACCTTATTTAATCTGGAATGTAAAATTAAAAGTAGAAAAATTAGGTGAAATGGATACTGAATTATTTAAAGAATGGTTCCAAGCATTTTCGCAAGCTGCAGGAATTACATTGCATGTTGAAAATATTTATGGTGATAACAGCCACCACATAATTGAATCTTGTTTTAAAGGATTAGCAAGATCACTAAGAGCTGCATTAGAGATGGATCCAAGGAATAAAAATACAATTCCTTCTACAAAAGGTTCTTTATAAGCTTAATGAACGTCACAATTGTTGACTATAACTCGGGCAATATTAGCTCTGTAATAAACTCCTTTAAGGAAGTTGCTAAAGATAAAGTAAATATTGAAGTAACTTCAGATTTAAACAAGATTAAGTCTAGCGATAAAGTAGTTTTACCAGGACAGGGTTCGTTTAAAAGTTGTGTAGATGCTTTAAATAATATCAATGGTTTAGTAGATACTTTAAATGAATTTGTAATTAATAATAAAAAACCTCTTCTTGGAATTTGTGTAGGATTACAAATGTTTGCAGATATTGGTTATGAAGAAAAAGAAACAAAAGGTTTAGGCTGGATTTCAGGCAAAGTATCAAAAATAGATAATCAAAATGGAAAGTACAAACTCCCTCATATCGGTTGGAATCAAATAAATATTGTTAAAGACAGTAAAATTTTTAAAGACATAGAAAATAACTCTCACATGTATTTTGTACATAGCTATGAATTTATTCCTGAAGATAAAAATGTAATTTCATCAACAACAGATTATTCATCGAATATTGTTTGTTCTGTTGAAAAAGAAAATATATTTGGAACACAATTTCATCCAGAAAAGAGTGATAAAATTGGACTTAAAATAATTAATAATTTTATAAATATATAATGAAAATATTTCCGGCAATAGATATCAAAGATAGAAAATGTGTGAGGTTAGTTAAGGGAGATTTTGAAAACAAAACTGAATATAAAATGTCTCCAGTTGAGCAAGCTTGCAAATATAAGGATCATGGCTTTAAAAATTTACATATTGTTGATTTAGATGGAGCTTTAAAAGGAGAGACTGTCAATTTAGACATTATTAAAGAAATAGTTGCTAAATTTGAAAATAAAATTGAAATTGGAGGTGGTATTAGAAATTTTGAAAGTATTCAAAAATATACTGATGCTGGTGTTGAAAAAGTAATTTTAGGAAGCGCTGCAATAAAAGATAAAAACTTTTTAAAAGAAGCATGTGAAAAGTTCCCGAATAAAATTGCATTAGGATTAGACGCTAAAGATGGGTATTTATCAGTGTCTGGCTGGAAAGAAAACTCTAATCAATTAACATTAGATTATTTAAATGAAGTAAAAGATTTAGGTGTAAGCAGATTGATTTATACAGATATTAATAGAGATGGAATGAAACAAAGCCCTAATTTTGAAGAGACAGCAAAAGTTGCAAATATTTCAAATTGTCCAGTAATCATATCAGGTGGAGTTTCTTCAATTGATGAT
>CACFSO010000028.1 GCA_902568975.1 uncultured Pelagibacteraceae bacterium | reverse complement strand
TGATTATACGTTTTTCCATATAAATAAAATATATAACTTCGTAAATCAAATGGAACAAATGTAGATATGTTTTTAAATAAAAATATTTTTCTTCTAAAATATTTTTCAGGAAATTTAAGACTGGTACATACATACATTTCTTTTTTTTTTTCGAAAAAATGAATTTCAATTTTATATCCATATTTATAACAATTTAATCTTGTATTTTTTCTAATAACTATAATTCCAGTTTTCTGTATTACTTTTACAAGACTTTCGATAGAAATTTTTTTATCTAAAATAACAATATCAATATTATCATCGTAAGAAATAAAATCTCTATTTCTGAATAAACCTAGAGCTGTTCCATATCCGCAAAAAAAATATATCTTTCTTTTTTTTAACAAATTATTAATTTCAGAAAAAAATATATATCTTTCTTTTTGATTATAATTTTTTTGCCTTCTATATAAATACCTGCTGTAATTTTTTTTCCAACGTTCAATACTGCTATTATTAATTGAATATGTATTAAATCGATTTTTTTGGTACATAAATTTAAATTTTCTCCATTTTACAAGTAAAATTAATTATTTTAAATATTAATAATAAATCGACCTAGAATTTTGCGTAACTGTTGATGAAGAATTTTTAATTGAAAGCGAAATATATTCATTAAGATGATTTTTAATTTTTGCAACATGGCTTGGGCTAATTTTATTATTTGAACTAATTGAATAAAAATCTTCATCTAAATCAAAAACTTCAAAATTATCTAGTATTTGAAATGATTTCATATTTGAGTCAAATTTAGTTTCAAATTTCCATTTATATTTTTTTTCGTATCCTATAATAAAAAAATTATTCTTTTTTTTATAATTTGCAAAAATAGTAGTCCATTTTATGTTTGGGCTATCATAATTATCTAAATTATTGTTTTTAATTTTAATTTTTGTGTAGTTTTCAATACTTTTAAATATTATTTCATTAGAAATTAACAAATCATTATAGTTTATTTTTTCGTTACTTTTTGTTTCATCAAGCAGAATAAAAGGAACTCTTATTCTATCATCTATAGAATGATCCCCAAAAAAAGAAAAATTATTTAGGCTATTTCCATGATCAGAACTTATTAGGATTAAAGACTCTTCATAGAGATTGCAATTTTTAATTTTTGTAATTATATTTTCAATAAATTGTTCAGAATTTTTTATATTTGAATAATAAAAATTTTTTTCTAGATTTTTAAATTTAAATTTATTATTTATTTCAGGCTCAAAAGGTGGATGACCCCCTGTATAATGAAAGAAATTAAAAGTATTTGTCTTTTTTGAATAACTTATATTACTAAAAACATTATCTAAAAAAGAACTGTAATAATATGGACCGCTACTTATATTTATATAATCATGAAATCCCATATTCATAGCAAAATGAGGCCTCATTCTGCTAAAATTTGTTACACCCATACAATGATATTTGTTTTCTAATAATATTTCAGGCAATAAGTCAATATTTTGGGAAATGATTTTGCTAGATGTATTTTTAAAATATTCATATTGGAAAACTTGATGTTGCAATACATTATTATTAGTTAAAATTGAAGGAAGAGAAGATCCAGTGACTGTCGAAGGAGAAATTACATTTGATAAATATTTTTTATTATTAATAAAATCATTAAAAATTCCATATGGATTGATGTTTTTTGAATATTCTTCAAAGTCTCTACTATGAATTCCATCAAGAATAATTAAATATATATTTTTTTTTGCATTTTCATTATTATATATTTTTAAAGTGCAAAAATTATTTTTAGAATTTATATTTAATTCTTTTAATTGAATGCAAACATTTGAATTATTCAAATTTAATCTTTCATTCATTTTATGAGTAATTTTAAGCCATTTTTTTGTTTTTTTTATATTTTTAAAATCATTATTAGTAAAATTGTATTCAAAACTTTCTCCTATTTTTTTGTCATCCAACAATAAATCAAAAATTATTCTTATTTTATCATTTTCAAAAATCTCACTTTCAAAATAAAATTCAATTGAAAATTCATCAAATGACTCCAATTTATTTAGTGGAAATATTTTTGATTTGTAATCTACTTTGTTAGTAAGTTTTGAATTATAAAAATCAAAGTCACTAATTCTTTCTTTAAATATTAAATTTACTCTATCTCCGATTTTAATAGTGTTTTGATTTAAAAATAATTTTTTAAGATAAAACTTAATTTCCTTAACTTTTTTTTCAATTTTATTTCTAATTTCTTTTAAAGAAGTAAGTTTAAAAATATTTTCTATAATTAAGTTTTTAGGCTTATTATTTTTGTTCATTTGAAATTAAATATTAAATTTTTGCTCAACCTAATTTTTTCTTTTGATTTAAAAGTATAAATACATTCTTCAAGAAAATTTAAACACTCCAATGGATATTTTCCAATTGCAGTTTCTGCTGCTAAAACTAAACCAGTGCAGCCAATTTCTAGACATGAAAAAATATCATTGCTTTCTGCTCTAGTGGGTAAATTATTTTTAATCATTGTTTCAAGGAGATTTGTTGCAACATATACTTCTTTTTTTAAAATTTTAGAATCATTTATAATTTCCTTTTGAGCGATTGGGATTTTTGATATTTTAATATATCTTGATAAATCACCTCTATCGATCAATATTTTATCTGACAATGCTATAATTTTTTTTCTATTTGTATAGCCACTTCTAGTTTCAATCTTTGAAATTAATTCAGCATTCTTAGGTAAAAAACTTCTAATATAATTTACATCTCTTGGTAAATTAGCAAATGAGAGTGCATATTTTTTTATATTGTATTTCTTAGCAATTTTAATTGCTTCGTGGTCCTTTTTTGTAAGTGGTGGTAATTTTATAAAACTATCAAAATGAACACCTTTATTATTTTCTATTTTACCACCTTGTAAAACCTTACTCTTAAGAATTTTGTTGTACTTTTTCACAACTTTTAAAACCAAACCATCAAAACCTATGTGAATAATTGAATTATTTTTAATACTTTTTAAATCAAACTCTGGATATAAATTAACTGTTTTTGGAGATCTATTTTTTTCTGTAGATAAATGTATTATTTGATTTTTTTTTAAGAAAATATTTCTTTTTATGTTACTTGTTCTTATTTGAGCACCTTCTGTGTCGATACAAATATTATTAATTTTGTTTTTCTTTAAAAATTTTAAATTTTTTTTTAATTCCCTAATTGTCAAATGAGACATATTTAATCTTGCTAGATCTATTTTTTTTTTTAGTTTTGTAATTATTTTTTTTTTTAAGGTTGAGGGTCCGAGTGTTGCTATTATTTTTATTTTTTTCATA
>CACFSO010000027.1 GCA_902568975.1 uncultured Pelagibacteraceae bacterium | reverse complement strand
CTATTTCATATGAAGATATTGCTTTTTTTTTTAAAACTTGTGAACTTTTTAACAATATATCTTTTATAATCATATTAATTTAAATTTTTTAATTCTTCTTCTTGAGCCTGAAGACTTAAATTTTCTATCATTTGATCAAAAATCTCACCTTGCATAAATTCTTCTAACTTGTGTAAAGTTAAATTGATTCTATGGTCTGTAACTCTACCTTGTGGAAAATTATAAGTTCTAATCCTTTCCGATCTGTCTCCAGTGCCAATTTTATTTTTTCTATCTTTTGACCTTGCATCATCTCTTTTCTGTCTCTCAAATTCATAAAGTCTAGATCTTAAAATTTTTAAACCCTTTTCTTTATTTCTTATTTGAGATTTTTCGTCTTGTTGACTCACTACAATACCAGAAGGAATATGGGTAATTCTAACAGCTGAGTCTGTTGTATTTACACTTTGTCCGCCTGGTCCGCTGCTTCTAAAAACGTCTATTCTTAAATCTTTATCCTCAATTTTAACATCAACCTCTTCAGGTTCTGGCAGAACAGCAACTGTTGCTGCCGAAGTATGAATTCTACCTTGTGTTTCGGTATCAGGAACTCTTTGGACTCTATGAACTCCACTTTCATATTTAAGCAATGAATAAATATTCTTTCCTTTTATTGATGCTATTACTTCTTTTAAGCCTCCAGCATCACTTTTGGAGATGCTAATTATTTCTAAATTCCAACTTTTTTTATAACTTACTTTTTCATACATTTTAAAAAGATCAGAGGCAAACAAACTTGCTTCTAAACCTCCGGTTCCAGCTCGAATCTCAATGATTGCATTCTTTGTATCAGCCTCATCTTTGGGTAATAAAAATAATTTTATTTTTTTTTCGTTAATTTCATTTTTTGTAATTAATTCTTCTAGCTCAGATCTGGCTAAATCTCTTATTTCTTGATCATTTTTTTGATCATTTATAATTTTTTCTAGATCTTCTTTTTCTAAATTGAATGTAGTATAATTTTTTGCTTCAATAATAATATCATTTAAATCCGAGTATTCTTTTGATTTTTCTGCAAATTTTTTTTTATCAATTGAACCTGACGATAATTCAGTTTCTAGTTCTTTGTGTCTTGAGATTAAATCTCTAACTTTATTTATAGGTATCATTATTTTACTTTTCTATTTCTAATGCCTTTTTTTCTACAAGATCAACAATTTTAGAAATAATATTATCATTAGATAATTTTTCAGTTTGAACACCATTAAGATAAAGCATATTGCTTCCTTTTCCACCTCCTGTAATTCCAATATCCGTCTGCGCAGCTTCCCCTGGTCCATTAACAACACATCCTATTATAGACAAGGTAATTGGAGTTTTTATGTGTGCAAGTTTTTCTTCCAACAATTTAACTGTATCAATAACTTGAAAAGCTTGCCTTGCACAAGATGGACAAGAAATTATCTTTACTCCTCTATTTCTAAGATTTAAAGATTTTAATATCTCATTTCCAATTTTTACCTCTTTTACTGGATCATCTGATAAAGAAACTCTTATCGTATCACCTATTCCGTCTAATAATAAATTTCCCAGACCAATTGATGATTTAATGCTTCCTGGCAAATATGATCCAGCTTCTGTTATTCCAAGATGTAAAGGATAATCCGTAACTTTAGATAGTTGTTTGTATGCTCCTATAGATAGAAAGACATCCGAAGACTTAACACTAACTTTAAAATTAAAAAAGTCTTCATCTTCTATAATTTTTATATTTCTTAATGCGCTCTCTACTAAGGCTTCTGGACAAGGTTCTTTGTATTTTTCTAATATATCTTTTTCTAATGATCCTGCATTAACACCAATTCTAATTGAACAATTATTATTTTTTGCAGCTAAAATAATTTCTTTAATTTTTTTTTTATCACCTATATTCCCTGGATTTATCCTTAAACATTTTGCACCATTATCAGCCGACTCCAATGCCCTCTTATAATGATAATGAATATCTGCAATAATTGGAATAGTTGAATGTTTTACTATTTCTTTCAATGCTTTGGTTGAATCTTCATCGGGACACGAAACTCTAACTAAATCCGCTCCTTCATTTGCTATTTCATTAATTTGTTTTATCGTTGCCGTAGGATCTTTGGTGAGAGTGTTTGTCATTGATTGAACTGAAATTGGATTATCTCCTCCAATTTTAACTTCCCCTACACTAATTTCTTTAGTTTTTTTTCTGTTTATATCTCTAAATGGTCTAAGACTCATTTTTTAATTATTTAAATTAAATTCTTTATGAAGTGCTGATATTGCTTTCTTTAAATTCTTCTTATTTATTAAAACAGAAATTTTAATTTCTGATGTTGATATTGCTAAAATATTAATTTTTTTATTAGCCAATGTTTGAAACATTCTATATGTTACACCAGGTGTTGTAATCATTCCAACCCCTATAATTGATACTTTTGAAACATTTTTGTCAATAATTAGTTTTTTAAAAATTATTTTTTGATTCTGTCTTAATAGTTTTAAAGTTTTTGCAGAATCTTCAGATTTAATAGTAAAGGTCATGTCTGTTTCTTTTCCATTTGCAGAAATATTTTGAACAACCATATCAACGTTTATAAGGTATTTTGAAAGAGGTTTAAAGATTGATGCAGCAACTCCAGGTTTGTCTTTTACTCCAACTAGAGTTATTTTAGCATCATTTTTTGTAGAAGTTATTCCTGTAATTGTTTTATTTCTTAATATGTTTTTTCTTTTTGTAATTAAAGTCCCTTTTCTATTTACAAATGATGATCTTACATCAATTTCGGTTCTATGTATTCTTGCGTCTTGTATCGAATGTGGTTGCATTACTTTTGCACCTAGTGATGCCATTTCTAGCATTTCTTCATAAGATATTACTTTTATTTTTTTTGCTTTTTTTAAATTCTTTGGGTCAGTGGTGTAAACACCTTCTACATCTGTAAAAATAATACATTTTTTTGCATTGAAAAATTTTGCGCACATTATAGCGGATGCATCTGACCCTCCTCTTCCTAGGGTGCTAATTCTATTATCTTTATTAATTCCTTGAAAACCTGTGATCACTGGTATTCCTCCAGATTTCAAATAGTTAATAATTTTTTTTTTATTAATTTTAATTATTCTTGAAGCATTATATGCTCCTTCTGTTATTATTGGAATTTGCCAGCTAATCCATGATCTAGATTTATATCCAATATGATTTAGTCTTCCTGCAATTAAAGCACAAGACATTTGTTCTCCAGAGGATATAAGAACATCACGCTCCGAAAACTTGAAATTATTACTAATGTCTTTTGATTTTTTTAACAAATCATTTGTCACACCACTCATAGCGGAAGATACAACAATTACT
>CACFSO010000026.1 GCA_902568975.1 uncultured Pelagibacteraceae bacterium | reverse complement strand
ATGCCAAGTCTAATAGAATTAGAAAAAGCATTTAATGATGCTATTAATGATAGAAAATTTATTGAAGAATTTGAATTTTATTTAAAAGAGTGGGTTGGAAGACCTAATCCACTATATTTTGCTGAAGAACTTACAAAAAAGATTGGTGGTGCAAAAATTTATTTAAAGTCAGACCACTTAAATCACCTGGGTGCTCATAAAATAAATAATGCTCTATTTCAAATTTTATTAGCAAGATATATGGGAAAAAAGAAAGTTTTATGTGAAACAGGTGCGGGCGCACATTTAATTGCAACTGCTGCTGCATGTGCAAAATTTAATCTTCCTTGTGACGGGTATATGGGAAAAGATGATATAATCAAACAATCTACAAATGTATTAAAAGCAAAATTGTTTGGATCAAAGGTTGTAGAATGTGTAGATGGAACTGGTAAAAAGGGAGTTTTGAAAGATGCTTGTACTGCTGTTCTCAAAGCATGGTCAAACGATCCTAGCGCATATTATTGCTGTGGTTCGACAATAGGTCCGTATCCTTTTCCAAGAATTGTTCAATATGCACAAGCGGTTATTGGAAAAGAGATAAAAGAACAAATTTTAAAAAAGGAAAATAAATTACCTGATGCTATTATTGCTTGCATTGGTGGAGGTTCAAATTTAATGGGAGCTATACATGAATTTTTAGATGATCAACAAGTTGATTTATATGGAGTTGAAGCAGAAAATAGTGCTGCTTTAACAAATGGTACAATTGGTATTATGCAAGGATTTAAAAGCTTTATGTTGCAGTCTGAAGACGGATCATCAACCTTACCAACAAACAGTTTAGCAAGCGGTATTAATTTTTATTCAGCTGGACCTGAGCACGCATATTTGAAAAGTATTGGAAGAGTTAAATATACTTATTCAAGCGATGAAAAAGCCTTTGAGGCATTTCAATTACTTTGTAAAACTGAAGGAATCCTGCCTGCTTTTGAACCCTCTTTTGCATTAGCAAAAACAATTGAATTAGCAAAATCAATGCCAGGAAAAATTTTAGTTTGTAATATTTGTGGAAGAGGAGATAAGGATATAGACACTGCTGAAAAAATTTTAGGTACACAACTTGACAGCAAGAATTAAAAAAATTTTTGATAAACTAAAAAGTGAAAATAAAAAAGCTTTTATTTCTTTTTCTGTTGGTGGTTATCCAGATGAAGAAACAAGCTTAGAAATAGCAAAATCTATTGCTGATTCTGGAGCTCATATTCATGAAATATCTTTTCCTCATGCAGAAGCTCAAGCTGATGGACCAATAATTCAATTAGCAAATATTCAAAGTATTAATAAAGGTATAAATCTAAAAAAAATAATTAACATTGCAAAAAAAGTAAGAAATCATAACTCTGAGATTGGTCTCTGTATGATGGGTTATATTAATAATTTATTTATTTATGGAATTGAAAAATTTTCAAAAGAAATTAGTGGGATCATAGATGCTGTCATATGCGTAGACCTAACCACCGAAGTTGATGAAGAAAAACAACTTAAAGATGCACTTAAAAAAGAAAATATTGCTTTAATAAAATTAATTACTCCTACTACATCAGATGAAAGAATAGAAAAAATAACAAAAAATGCTGAAGGATTTATTTACAGTGTTAATGTAGAAGGTCAGACTGGTGTCAAATCAGCAAATATAGATAGGGTTAATTCACAAATTGAAAAAATAAAAAAATATACTAAAATCCCCGTAGTGTCAGGTTTTGGAATTAAAACAGAAGAAGATGTTAAAATATTTTCTAAATCAAAAGCTGATGGAATAGTGTTGGGGTCTGCAATAGTTAAGGAAATACAAAAAAAAAATGAAGAGACAAATGATAAACAAATAATTGCCAATTTTATTAGGGATTATTGTAATAAATTAATTAAAATTTTGAATAAATGAACTGGCTTACAAAAGTTAAAATTTTTGGCGAATCAATAAAAAAAGTTTTTAAAAAACGTCCAACAAAAGAAGATATAAAAAATTCTGAATGGACTAGTTGTTGTAAAGGACCTATTTTAAAAAAAGAATTAGAAGAAAATATGTGGGTGTGTAACTCTTGTAACAAACATCATAGAATAGGATCAAAAGAAAGATTCGATATTTTTTTTGGAAAAAATGCATATGAAATACTTGATACTCCTCTACCAACTGAAGATCCTCTAAATTGGAATGATACAAAATCCTATAAAGATAGATTAAAAGAGGCACGAAAAAAAACTGATCAAAATTGCGGAGTAATGATCGCAAGAGGAAATATAAAAGGAATAGAAATTATTGCCGGAGCTATTAATTTTGATTTTATTGGTGGATCAATTGGAGCAGCTGAAGGAGAAGCAATAATTTATGGAGTTCAAAAAGCTATTGACAATCAATCACCATATGTTTTTTTTCCTTGCGGTGGAGGACAAAGAATGTTTGAAAGCCCAATAGCTCTCGCAAATATGACTAGAACAACACTTGCAATTAATGAGTTAAAAAAAAATAATTTACCATACATTGTTTGTTTTACAGATCCAACTGCTGGGGGCATTACAGCATCGTTTGCAATGTTAGGTGATATTCATTTTGCTGAACCAGGATGCATGATAGCCTTTGCGGGTAAAAGAGTTATACAAGCAACTGTTAAAGAAGAACTAAGCTCTGATTTTCAAACAGCAGAGTTTGTTGAAAAACATGGATTTGTAGACAAAGTTGTTCATAGAAAAGATTTAAATGATCAAATAAGTTTGATTTTATCAATATTGCTAAAGAAAAATTCTGAAGTAAAATCCGAATTAATAAATGAAACTTCAGAAATTATTGAGCCGTTTACAAAAACTGCATCCTAAAGAAATTGATTTAAGCTTAGATAGAATCAAAAGCCTTTGCAATAAATTAGAAAATCCTCAAAAAAACTTAAAATTTATAACAGTTGTTGGAACAAATGGGAAAAATTCAACCATTCAAACAATGAGATCAATACTTACTTCGGCTAAAATAAAATGTAACATTTATACGAGCCCTCACATACAAAGAATTAATGAAAGATTTATTTATAATAATGAAGAAATTGAGGATGAAAATTTATATAAAATTTTATCAGAAGTAGAGGAAATAAATAATGGAGAATCAATTACATATTTTGAAATCTTAACTGCAGCGTTTTTTTACAAAGCAAAAAAATATAAAGAAAATATAAATATTGTAGAGTCTGGTTTATTTCATAGATATGATGCTACAAATATCATAGAAAAAAACCTAGCATCTGTGATAACTCCAATAGGACTTGATCATATTGATTGGCTCCCCAAAAATGCAAGAACTATAGATCAAATTATATATGAAAAAACATCATCTTTATTAAACTCTAAAATAATTGTATCAAAACAGGCCAACTTAGAAACTTTAAAAAAAATTAAAAAATCATTAAAAAAAAATAAATCAAAAAAAATATATTTTAATGATTTATATTCATTTTCATTGGGAGAAAATAATTTTTTCTATTATGAAGATGAGGTTGGTGGTTTAAAACTTCCTATGCCTAATCTTATTGGAGAATTTCAACTAGATAATGTAGCTGCAGCTATAGCAACTCTTAGAAATATAAATAATTTAAAAGTTTCGTATGATAATATTAAAGAAGGAATTACTAAGATTCAAAGTTTAGCTAGATTACAGGAAATAAGATCTGGTAAACTTAAAAAAATTATTAAAAATAACAAACTTCTAGTCGATGGATCACA
>CACFSO010000025.1 GCA_902568975.1 uncultured Pelagibacteraceae bacterium | reverse complement strand
AATTATTTATATTTTTTTTTTTAATTATAATTTTTTTTGAGAAGTCAGTATATAAATTATAACCATTTTTTACTTTATAAATTATTAATGGCTGATCTGAATTATATAATTTTTCCAGATAAGAATTAAATTTAAGTTTATGCGATTTGAGTTCTTTCAATTGGTCTCTCTTTTATCGGTAAATGTATCAAACCTGCAAAAAGAGATAAAGCAATAGAAATGTACCAGGCATAATCTAAGGATCCGTATAAATCGTGAAATAATCCACCTAGGTAAGCACCTAAAAAAGATCCAACTTGATGACTTAAAAAAACAAATCCATACAATAAAGAGATATATCTTGTTCCAAAAATATGGCCAACGATTCCATTTGTGGGAGGTACAGTTGATAACCATAAGAAACCGAATGTAGCACCAAAAATTAAGGCATTAATAACACTGGATGGCATAAATACAAAATATATTAATGATACTCCTCTTAATAAATAAATTGCGCTTAATAGTTTTTTCTTACTAAATCTAGTTGATAAATATCCACTAGTTAAAGTTCCAAAAACATTAAACAAGCCTATCAGAGCTAAAATAGCTGTTGCTGTCCAATCCTCCAGTCCTTTATCTCTTATGTGCATTGGAATATGCGTTGCTACTAAAGCTATATGCCAACCACATACAAAAAAACCTAATGTTAAATAATTAAAACTTTTATTTAAAAAAGCTTCTTTAATGGCTGCTAATGCAGTCTGCTGGTTTTTGTCCTGTTTTATTTCTTGTATTGGTGTTGTTAGAAATAATGAAATTACCAATCCAATAATAATCATAGTTCCAAAAATGACTAATGTTACATTCCAACCAAATTCTATAAGAGCAAATTGTGTGTACATGGGAGAAACAAAATACCCAAAAGAACCAGCTGCAGTTACAATTCCAGTTGCTATAGTTCTGGAATTTAATGGAAAATGTTTTGCGACTATTGAAACTGGAATACTGATTGCAGTAGCGGCAAGACCAATACCAATCAAAATTCCAAGATCAAATGTAAACCAAAATCCAGTATTGGGTCCATAATTTAAAAAATAAATTCCAGCTAAATAAAACAAAAAACCAATAAATACAGCAACTCTTCCACTAAATTTGTCTGTTATAAGTCCAAAAATCGGTCCAAGCAAACCCCAAAAAAATAATTGCAATCCCATTGCAAAACCAAATTCTGTTTGAGTGCATCCAAGATCAACTTCAAAATCAAAAAAGAAAAGACCAAAAGTTTGTCTGATGCCTAAAGAAATAATAACTACTAAGCATGCAGCAATTAGTGTGATTAGTGCAGTTCGATTTGGAATAAAATTTTCTGAAGTCACTTAATAAACCTTAAAGATCTTTTTAAATCATTAATTATATCTTTAGGATCTTCAAGGCCTATATGAAGACGAAGTAAATGCTGGTTTTTACTTAGTTTAAAATATCTTCTTTTACCCATCTCGGTTTCATGATTGTAAACTGCAAGGCTAGAGTATCCTCCCCAACTATATCCAATGCCAAAAAGTTCTAAAGAATTAATAAATTTATAAACAGAAGACTTGATTTTGCTTTTTACTATTATACCCAGTAAGCCAGATGCTCCTGAATAATATTTTTTCCATAATTTATATTCTTTTGATGAAGTTTTGTATGGATATAAAATTTTAGCTATTTTTTTTTGTTTAGACATCCATTTAATTACTTCCATTGTATTTTTTTGATGTTTTTCCATTCTAAGATCTAAAGTTCTTAAACCTCTTATAATTAAATAAGCATCATCAGCTGACAATCTATATCCTGATATATGATAATACCACCAAACTTTTTTATAAACCTTTTTACTAACAGCTAAACTCCCTGCCATTACATCTGAATGTCCAGAATAATATTTTGTTGCGGAAGTAATTGAAAGATCAAAACCAAATTTAATGGGTTTAAAAAAATATGCTGTTGCCCAGGTATTATCTATAGCAGAAAAAATTTTCTTTTTTTTTGCTAAATTTACAATTTTTCCTAAGTCTTGAAATTCAAAAGAATTACTTCCTGGATTTTCGACATAAATAAGTTTTGTTTTTTTTGTAACCTTGGATTTTAAATCATCGAAACTGTTTGGATTATACCATACTGTTTTTATATTAAATTCATTAAGAAGTTGATTTGTAATTTTTTGTGTTGGTCTATAAACGCAATCGGAAATCAAAATTTCATCGCCAGGTCTACAAATGCTCATTATGGCTAAAGCTACAGCGGCAAATCCAGTTTGAGTTAAAAATACGTGGTATGACTGTTCTAATTCATTTAAAATTTTTTGTAATGCAATAGAAGTTTGGCTGCCTCCTCTGCCATAATCATAAAAAGCAATTTCTTTACCTTTTGAAATATTTTTTAATAGGTTTTTTTGATGTTGTTGCATCTCCTGTATAGATTTAAAATAAATAGTGGATGCTCTTACAACTGCAGGATTTGCTGATCTATTTAAATAATCTTTAGATGAATGTTTTAAAAATGTTTTTATTGATTTTTTCATAAAAAAATTGATATGTTTTTAGGACAATGCTATATCCGGAAAATAAGTCAATAAAATAATAAAAATAAGGAGATTATGGGATATCCAAAAAAACATAGAGGGCGAAGAAAAATGGGCTCAAAAAAAAGAAGAGCTAGAAAAAAAAATAAGAAGAAGTAAATTTCATTTATAATTAAGAAATAAAAATGAGGGTAAATATAAAATATTTATCTATATCTTGCTTAATAATTCCAATTCTTACTGTAGTAATTTCATATATATTTTCAATTAAGTTTAATTTGGTTCCATCATGTATACCTAATTTAGATGGTTGTACCTCAATTTCTAGAGTTGGTAGATACGAACCTGTGAAGTTCTTTTTTAAACCGCTTATGTTTTTGTATGGAATAATCCTATTTTATTATTGGAGAGAGAATTATCTAATAATGAAAAAGAATAAAATAAAAAAAATAATTTTATTTTATATGATGGGTATTCTATCTATAATTTTTCTATTTTTATATATTATTTTTTTAGGAGAAGGAGAAATTTATCGATTTTTTAGAAAAATAGGTATTTATATATTCATCTTTTTTATGGTAATTTCCCAATTCTTGCTATCAAAAAAGTATAATGAACTTATTAAAATTAATAAAAAAAATTTAAATATTAATTTTATTAAAATTAAATTATTTTACAGTTCTACATTGTTATTAATTGGTATTATTTTACTTCCAATTTTATTAATTAAAATTGAAAATTATCCAGAAATAAAAAATATAATTTCATGGAATTATTTTCTACTATTGCAAGTTTATTTTCTTAATGATTATCTTAGTTGGAAATAAATTAGTCAGTTATCCAACCTCCTCCCAAAACTTTGTAACCATTAAAATCTTTATAATAAAATACACAAGCTTGACCTGGAGAAATTCCATATTCATCTTCTAAAAGATTTACTCTCGCTTTATCTTTATTAAAATCTACATTTGCTTTAAGAAATTTCCCTGTAGATCTAACTTTTACTAAAATTTCATTATTTAATTCTTCTCTTAAACAAAGAAGATTTAAATTTTTAAGATTTATAGTTTTTTTTGCTAATTTAATTTTTGGTCCAACAATAATTTCATTTTTACTAGAATCTATTCGAATTACATATAAAGGATTTTTGTCAGATATTTTTATACCTTTCCTTTGTCCTATTGTATAATTAATAATTCCATCATGTACACCAACTACATTACCATTTAAATCTTTTATATTTCCTTTTTTAAATGAATCAGGTTTAAATTTTTTAATGACTGATGAGTAATCTTTATTTGGAACAAAACAAATATCTTGGCTATCTGGTTTTTCAGCCACATTTAAATCTAATTTTTTTGCAATTTCTCTTGTTTTTGTTTTATGCATTGATCCAAGGGGAAATCTTAAATAGTTTAATTGTTCTCTTGTAGTGTTGAATAAAAAATAACTTTGATCTCTCTTTTCGTCTATTGCGCAATACATGTTTGTTTGATCTTTTTCAGTTATGCTTTTAACATAATGCCCTGTTATCAATGCATCTGCATTTAAATTTTTTGATACATCGAATAAATCTCTAAATTTTACAGTTTGATTGCATTGTATGCATGGAATAGGAGTCTCGCCTTTTAAATAACTATCAACAAAATTATCTATAACCCCTTCTTTAAATTTTTTTTGAAAGTATAGTATCTTATGTTCAATTCCTAGTTTGTTTGCAACTCTTTTTGCATCAATAATATCTTGACCGGCACAACATTGTTTTGATTGAGAAATCTGTTTTGTATCATCATAAAGCTTTAATGTTATTCCTATAACATTGTATCCTTCTTTTTTCATCATCCCAGCTACAGTTGAAGAGTCAACTCCACCAGACATGGCCACAACTACTTTGGTCTCATTTGGTTTTTTTTCGATACCTAATGTGTTTAATTTTATTGTCATATTGATGGTATTTATACTCATTTATATTATAAGTTAAATAAAATGGTATTAGATTATGAGCCAGGAGACAAAGTTATAAATCCATCTAATAAAGATTGGGGTATTGGCCAAGTTCAATCAATATTAAAGGAAATAGTTACTGTTAACTTTGAAAACGTAGGTAAAAAAGTCATTAATATTACAAAAGTGGAATTAAAAAAATATTAAGATAATGGAAATAGAACAAGCAAAAGATACAGTAGATAAATTACTAGATACCTTTTATGAAGCTGGAAATCTTTCTCTAAAATTAAGGGCAAAAGGTTTAATCAAAAAAATTAAATCTGACAATACTCCAGTTACTAATGGAGATATTGAGGTAAACAATATTTTGACAAAGAGAATAAAAGAATTAACACCAGAAATCCCTATTATATCTGAAGAATCATCAATAGATTCATCTGCTAAAAATCTTAAAAACTTTTGGTTAATAGATCCAATTGATGGAACTTATGATTATATAAATAATAAAGATGAATTTACTTTAAATGCTGCTCTTATAATTGATAAAAAACCTTTGCTAGGAATTGTTAATGCTCCTGATAAAAAAAGAATGTTCTATACTTTTGGAGAAAATAATAGTTTTGAAATTAGCGATAACAAAAAAAAAAAACTAAACTGCAAAAAATTAAGTGATGTTAATGAAGTCATTGCAGTTTCTTACTCAAATAATTTAAAACCTGAGATATTTGAATTGCACAAAAAATTTAAAGTTACAAAAACTGTCAAAATGAAAAGTTCATTAAAATTTTGTGTTATATCTGCAGGAGAGTTTGATTTATATATCGCTGAACCTAGAGCATCGGAATGGGATATAGCTGCTGGACATGCAGTTTTAAAAAATGCTGGAGGTAGTATTACAGATTTTGATGGTAATGAAGTATTATATGGTAAAAAAGATTTTAAAAATCCTAGCTTAATAATTAAAAGATCGATTGAAATAATATAATGGATGAACAAC
>CACFSO010000024.1 GCA_902568975.1 uncultured Pelagibacteraceae bacterium | reverse complement strand
AAAAATGTTATTCTAGATATATATGATTATTTTGAAAATAAAATTTACAAATTAAGAAAAAAAGGAATAAAACATAAAAATATTATAATAGACCCAGGAATAGGTTTTGGTAAAAACTTGAAACATAATATTACTATATTATCTAATATTTCTATTTTTCACTCTCTTGGTTTTCCTGTAATGTTAGGTATTTCAAGGAAAAGATTTATTAAAGATTTGTCAGGTATAAATGATAGTCATAATAGGATTGGTGGAACCATTTCATCTACAATACATGCAATGCTAAAAGGTGTACAAATTTTAAGAGTTCATGATGTAAATGAGGTAAATCAAAGTATAAAAATTTTTAAATCACTAAATTTTAATTAATGTTAAAAAAGTATTTTGGAACAGATGGTATTAGAGGAACAGTTAATAGAGGAAATATTAATGGAGAAATGTTTTTTAGATTTGGTCTGGCTGCCGGTACTTATTTTAAAAATTTAAAAAAAACAAAACAAACCGCTATAATTGCAAAAGACACTAGGTTGTCAGGTTATTCATTGGAACCGGCTTTAGTATCTGGTCTTGCTTCCGCTGGAATGCATGTTTTTACCTTAGGACCTTTACCCACCAATGGTTTAGCAATGTTAACAAAGAAAATGAAAGCAAATATGGGAATTATGATTACAGCATCACATAATCAATATTACGATAATGGATTAAAGTTGTTTGGACCTGATGGATTAAAACTTTCAGATAAAATTGAAAAAAAAATAGAAAAATTAATTGACTCAAAAATTATTAATAATCTTTCAAAGCCAGAAAAACTTGGAAGAGTTAAAAGATTAGAGGATGCAAACGAAAAATATGTAAAAATTTTAAAAAATAACTTTCCAAAAAATTTTAACTTAAAAGGTCTTAAAATTGCAATTGATTGTGCCAATGGTGCTGGTTACAAATCAGGACCGGAGCTTTTAAAATCATTAGGAGCAAAAGTTTTTGAAACTGGCACAACTCCAAATGGCTTTAATATAAATTATGAATGTGGATCAACAAATCCAAAAAAAATTCAACTTTTAACAAAGAAAAATAAAGCTGATCTTGGTATTTCTTTAGATGGAGATGCAGACAGAATAATTTTGTGTGATGAAAAAGGAAATATAATTGACGGAGATCAAATAATTGCAATGTTAGCAGAAAGATGGAAAAGAAAAAAAATTTTAAAAGGCGGAGTTATAGGAACTCTTATGTCAAATTATGGATTGCAAAATTATTTTAAAAAAAAAAATATCAAATTTTATCGATCTAAAGTTGGAGACAGGTACGTAAAAGAAAAAATGCAAAAATATAAATTTAATTTAGGTGGTGAACAATCTGGACATATAATTCTTGGAAAATTTGCAACTACAGGTGATGGATTATTGGTTGCCCTTGAAGTTTTATTCTCAATGAGAAAAGGAAAAAAAGCTAGCACACTTTTAAATATTTTTAATTCAACTCCTCAAATTTTAGAAAATGTTTTAGTTAAAAATAAATCTATAATAAATTCTACAAAATGCAAAAAAGCCATTAAAGAAGCAAAAATGATAATAAAAAATAATGGAAGAATGTTGGTTAGAAAATCTGGAACAGAGTCTAAAATTAGAATAATGGGTGAATCTAAAAATAAAGATTTACTTTTAAAATGCATTAATTTGGTAAAAAGATCGATAAAATAAATTGAAACCTAAATCTAAAGTATTAATAATTGCAGGTTCAGACTCGTCTGGAGGAGCTGGCATTCAGGCAGATATAAAAACAGTCACATCCTTAGGGTCCTATGCTATGACTGCAATAACCGCTATAACTTCACAGAATACAACTGGAGTTTTTTCTATTTTTCCAATACCTCCAAAAGAAATTTCTAAACAAATTGAATTTACTTCAAATGATATAAAACCAGATTCAATAAAAATTGGAATGCTTCATTCAGTTGGAGTAATTAAAGCTTTAATAAAATCTTTAAAAAAAATAAATATAAAAAAAATAATTTTGGATCCAGTTATGATTGCAAAGGGTGGAGCAAAACTTATTGATAATAAATCAATATATATGTTAAAAAATCAACTAATAAGCAAAGTTAATTTAATAACACCTAATATTCCTGAAGCAGAAATTTTAAGTAATGTAAAAATAAATTGTACAGAAGATATGATTTTTGCAGCTAAAAAATTATTAAATCTCGGTGCTCAAAATGTTTTAATAAAAGGTGGGCATTTATTTACGAAAAATATTAAGGATGTTTTTGTTAATAAAAATGAAATTACTATCTTTAGCAATAAAAAAATTTTTACAAAACATACCCATGGAACTGGCTGCACATTATCTAGTGCGATTGCTACATATTACGCATGTGGAAAAACATTAAAGAAATCTTGTGAAATGGCAACTAAGTATGTTAACCATGCAATTGGCACAAGACCAAAGTATGGACAGGGTCATGGGCCTATTAACCATTTAAATACAATAATAATAAATAAAAAATTTAGATGAAGAATGTAGTAGTTACCGGTTCTCAATGGGGAGATGAAGGAAAAGGAAAAATTGTAGATTGGCTATCAAGTGAAGCTGACATAATTGTGAGATTCCAAGGCGGACATAATGCTGGACACACACTTGTAATTGATGACAAAGTTTTTAAATTACATTTATTACCATCCGGCATAATTAGAAAAAATAAAATTTCAATTATAGGAAATGGTGTAGTTATTGATCCATGGGCACTGTCAAATGAAATTGATGAACTTAGATCTAAAGGAATTGAAATTACAGAAAATAATCTATTTATTTCTGATACTGCTAATTTAATTTTACCAATACATAAAGAAATGGATGAAATTAGAGAAGATCAAGCCGGAAAATCAAAAATTGGAACAACAAGGAGAGGCATAGGTCCAGCTTATGAGGATAAAGTAGGAAGAAGAGGTATCAGGGTAGGCGATTTGGCATCAGAAAGTGCTTTAAACCAAAAATTAGAAAAAATATTATTACATCACAATTCTATAAGAAAAGGTCTTGAAAAAAAAATTTATAACAAAGATCAAATTAAAAAAGAATTATTAGATATAGCACCAAAAATATTAAAATATTCAATGCCAATTTGGAAAAAACTAGATGAATTTAAATCAAAAAAAATTCTCTTTGAAGGGGCTCAAGGAGTTTTATTAGATGTGGATCATGGTACATATCCTTTTGTTACATCTTCAAATACTGTATCAGCTGCAGCAGCAATTGGATCTGGTTGTGGAGCAAATAGAATAGATTATGTTCTAGGAATTACAAAGGCATATACAACAAGAGTTGGAGAGGGTCCTTTCCCAACTGAATTAAAAGATAGTATAGGTGCAAAAATAGGAGATAAGGGAAAAGAATTTGGTACTACTACTAGTAGAAAAAGAAGATGTGGCTGGTTAGATGGAATTCTTGTAAGACAATCTGTAAAAATTTCTGGAATAAATGGAATAGCACTGACCAAACTTGACGTTCTAGACGAACTTGAAGAAATTAAAATGTGTGTATCATATGAGCTAAAAGGAAAAAAAATAGATTATTTACCATCAAGTATTGAAGAGCAGCTAAATTTAAAACCTATATATAAATCTTTTGAAGGATGGAAATGCTCAACAAAAGGCATAAAAAAATTTAATGATTTACCAGATAAAGCAAAAATTTATATTAAAGATATAGAAAAATTTGTTGAAACTAAAATTTCTTGTATTTCTACAAGTCCAGAAAGAAAAGATACTATACTTATTGAAGATCCTTTTAATATTTAGTTTGCGGGTAATAAATTTTTTGACCTAGCAGAATTAAGCATATGTTTCTGTAGCTTTTCAAAAGCTTTATTTTCAATTTGTCTAATTCTTTCACGACTTATTTTAAATTTTTTACTTAAATCTTCTAGAGTTTTTGGTTCATCAGTTAATCTTCTTGAATATAAAATTTCTTTCTCTCTTTCATTTAAAATTTTTATTGAGTCTTTTAATAAGTCTTTTCTTTGTTCCATTTCTTGATTTTGTGCAAATCTAACTTCTTGATCCATTTCTTTATCAACAACCCAGTCTTGCCATTCGTCTCCATCTTCACCAATTGGTGAATTAAGAGATTGTTCTTTACCAGACAATCTTCTATTCATTGAAATTACTTCTTCTTCACTTACATCTAATCTGTTAGCAATATGTTTAACATCTTTATCTTTCAAATCACCTTCAGTAGTAGGAGAAATTTGATTTTTAATTTTTTTTAAATTAAAAAATAATTTTTTTTGAGCTGTTGTGGTACCCATTTTAACTAAACTCCAAGATCTTAAAATATATTCTTGTATAGAAGCTTTAATCCACCACATAGCATATGTGGCGAGTCTAAAACCTTTTTCTGGTTCAAATTTTTTTACTGCTTGCATTAAACCCACGTTACCTTCAGATATCATTTCATTTAATGGTAATCCGTATCCCTTGTAGCCCATTGCAATTTTTGCAACTAATCGTAAATGGCTAGTTACTAGCTTTTCAGCCGATTTAACATTTCCTGTTGTTTGCCAATTTTTCGCAAGCATATATTCTTCTTCAGCATCAAGCATCGGAAATTTTTTTATCTGTGCGAGATATGCAGATAGACCACCTTCATTAGATAGTATCGGTAAATTATATGTTGTACTTGCCATTTTGAGTATTTATTTAATAAAGATTTCTAAATTTACAATGCTTTTATTTATAAGTATTTCTTAGGTTTTTTAAAATATTATTAAGATCTTTTGGTAAATTTGAAGAAAATTCCAAGTTCTCACCTGTTGATGGGTGGTTAAATCCAAGTAATTTTGCATGTAAAAACTGTCGATTTAATAGCATTATTAAATTTTCAATTTTTTTGTCAATATTTTTAAGTTTTTTAAATTTTTTTTTATATTTTTTATCACCTAAAATATTATTTCCACTATGACTCATATGGACTCTAATTTGGTGGGTTCTCCCAGTTTCTAAAGTACACTCTACTAGACTAAGTGTTGGAATTTTGCTGCCTTCAAAAATTTCTATAGTTCTATAATTAGTAATTGCTTTTTTTCCTTTTATAATTCCAACTTCCATTAATTGTCTATTTTTTGAACTTCTTTTTATTAATGTTTCAACTTTTCCAGTTTGAGGTCTTAATTTTCCCCAAATTAAAGCGTCATAAGTTCTTTTTATAGAATGTTGATTAAATTGTTTTGATAAATTTTCATGTGTTTTATTATTCTTTGCAACAACTATTAAACCTGATGTGTCTTTGTCTATTCTATGTACTATTCCTGGTCTTAATTCATCTCCAATATTAGATAACTGACCTTTGCAGTAGTTCATTAATGCATTAACTATTGTGTTATCGTAATTACCTGGTCCTGGATGTATAGATATACCTGCAGATTTATTTATTACTAATAAATCATCATCTTCATACACAATATCTAACTTATAATTATAGGGTTTTAATGAAGTTTTTTTTGGTTTTGGTATTGATAAACTTATAAAATCTCCAAAAAAAATTTTTTTTGAAGGATCAATAATTACA
>CACFSO010000023.1 GCA_902568975.1 uncultured Pelagibacteraceae bacterium | reverse complement strand
AATATTTTTTTTTCTTTTTAATATATTGTAGAGAGTTATTGATTTAGAATTTCTTATGTCTAGACAATTCTCTTTAAATGTTGCTCCCAAAATAAGAATATTTGGTTTTTTTATATTTTTTTTTTTAAAAATTGAAATAATTTCTCCGCTAATTTTTTTTGGCATATTGTCATTAATTTTTCTTCCCGCTAAAATAATCTGTGGATTGTATTTATTTTTTTTTGCAATATACGTTAAATAATATGGATCAACTCCAATGCAATGTCCTCCTACTAAGCCAGGAGTAAAATTTAAAAAATTCCATTTTGTTTTTGCTGCTTTTAAAACGTCGTATACATCTATATTCATTTTTTTAAACAGCAAATAAAATTCATTCATTAATGCTACATTTAAATCTCTTTGAGTATTTTCAATAATTTTAGCTGCTTCAGCAATCTTGATTGATTTAGCTCTAAATATATTTGCTTTAATTATACTTTTATAAATTTTTTAAATTTTATTTAAAGTTGAACTATCGCAAGCCGATACTATTTTGGCAGAATTTACTAAACTGTGCTTTTTATCACCAGGATTTATTCTTTCAGGTGAATAGCCAACAAAAAAATCTTTTTTATATTTAAATTTTGAATTTTTTTCTATTATAGGTACACAAAATTCTTCTGAAGTGCCTGGGTACGAAGTTGACTCAAAAATTATTATGTCTTTTTTTTTTAAATTTTTAGAAACCATTTCACATGCTTTTTTTAAATATGAAAGATCAGGAATATTGGTTTTATTTTTTAAAGGCGTTGGTACTGTAACTATATGAACATTGCATTCTTTAGCTAACTTATGATTATTTGTTATATGCAAGTATTTTGCATTTTTTAGCTCATTTTTTGTCACTTCTTGATTTATATCAATTTTTTTTTTAAGATTTATGACTCTATTTAAATTTAAATCTACACCTATCACTGAATATTTTCTTCCAAGTTCGCATGCTAAAGGTAGACCAACATAACCAAGGCCTATTACTGAAATTTTATAATTATTTTTAAAATTCATTCTTAAGATTTTTTTTATCAAAAAAGTTTTGAATTATTTTAAAGATTTCAACGATATCTAAATTGCTCTTTTTACTAAAATTAAAATTATTTGACAAATAAATATAGCCTTTAGAGGAATGTTGTCCATTTTTTATTGCTACGAATGAAACTTCATTATTTAAATTAATTTTAATATCCCTATAATCCAAGATTGTATTTGCTGTAATCTCATTTTTATAAGTAAGAGAAACAAATAAAGATTTATTTCTTTTTTCTATCAAACCAAACAAGTTTGAATCATTAATTTTAAGTCTCGATAAAATATCATACGCTTTATCTAAATCATTTAAATTTTCAAATTCAACTAAAAAGTCTCTGGACATCCTTGGTAGTATATTGGAAAATTTAATATCAAGCTTTTCTAAAAAATTTTTATGATTTGTTAATCTATAATAAAATTCTTTATCATTATTTGGTTCTTGAGATAAGCCAGTGCATAAAATAATATTTATTCCTTTTTTTTCAAAATCCAAATAATCTTCTAATATTAAATCATAAATTTTAATTATATCTTTAAATGGATCATCATTATTGTTTAAATACCAATTTGGATTTTTTTGGTTACTTTCACTAAATAATATACAATTAAAGAAATAGTGATGCTGTATATGTGCACCTGCATTAAAAAACACTGATGAAAAATTTGGATTATTTGAATTGTAATATTTAAGATGTATTTCATGTATTAATAAATCTAAAAAAATACTTCTATACCATTTTTTTTTTATTGATTTTAAAAATAAAATAAAAAAAGTATAAAATCTTTTAAATCTTACAAATTTAAAGAAAATGTAAAATAAATATAAAAAATATTTTATACCTATTTTTGAAGATGAATTATTATTTACAAATTCAGAAATAACCTCAGATATTAAATCTGCAGAGCTATCACCTGCATTTTTAGTTTTTGTCCAAGGATCAGATATAAAGTATGCAGGATTTTTACATTTGTTCTTTGCATTCATTGGGGTAATTGCTCCAATTTTTAAACCCTTTTTTTCCAAGAGTTCAAAAATTTGTTCATGTTCATAATTAAGTTTTTCTACATCTCCAAGGCGAAATACATTATGTTCTTTGGCTTTTAAACCTGTATAAATAGAATACCACTGAATCCAAGGCTCAAGTAAATTATATTCATTTTCAGATTTAGTAGAAATAATTTGATTATAAATCTTTTGAAAATTTTTTAATTGTTCTCTATCTAAATAACTTTTTAAAATATCAAAGTTTATTTCATTAAGCTGTACTAATATTAATTTCTCTTTCATTTATAAAGTATGATAGCCTTGAATAATTTTTTTAATCACTATTTTTTCATCAAATTTTTTTATAGCAATTTTTCTGTTATTTTTTCCAATTTTAATCAAAAGTTTCTTATTAACCATTAATTTCTTTAATTTTAGGGAAAGATCAACATGATCTTTTAAATTGCATAGCAAACCATTAACATTATTTTTAACAATATCTCTACAACCAGGTATATTAGTTGTGACAACTGCACGACCTACTGAAAAAGCTTCCAGTAAAGATTTTGGCATTCCTTCGTGATAACTCGGCAAGCATACAATTGAACTTTGTCCTATAATTTTTTTCATATTGTTAACATGACCTAAAAATTTAACATAATTTAAATTTTTGAATAAAAAGGATTTTTCTCTTGCGTTGTCTGGACTATTATAATTTAAAGATCCAGCAATCCAATAATTCCATTTTGGAAAATTTTTATTTAAAATCTTTGATGCTTCTAGCAGTTCAATTATACCTTTTTCAAATAATACTCTTGCGGGAAATAGTATAATTTTTTTTGCATTTTTATAATTTGAAAATCTATATTTTTTTAAATCAACTCCTGATCCATGAGTTAAAATAATTTTTTTTTTATTAAAATTATAATAATTTTTTAATTTTTCTTTAGCTTCGACATTGTGAACTATTACTAAAGGTTTTTTTAAAAAAAGAATCACTTTTAAAAAAAAATCATATAAAAATTTATAAAAAAAGTTAGAATAATAAATATGTCCAAATCCTGAAATTGAGATTGTTAATTTACTCTTCGGCAATAATAATGAAATAATTCCGCCAATAAAATTAAATTTCGGCGAAATTGTATGTATAATATCTGGTTCAGTTTTTTTTATTCTATGAATTAAATTTAAAATTCCACTAATTTCGCTTAATAAATTGATTTTTGATGAGCTTATTTTAAATCTATAAAATTTTAAATTCAATTTTTTTAATTTTTTTATTGCAATTTTTTCCATTTCTTTACTTGCTGCTGTTCCACAAAATATTTTAACATCATATTCTCTTTGAGCTGACAACGCTAATTTTTCCCTATGCGAAGAAAAAAAAGCTAAATGATTAACTAGATAAATAATTTTTTTTTTTTTCATACCAATTTTGAAAAACTAAAACATTCCATATTATTGAGCTATGATCTTCTTTTAAATTACAATGCTCGTTAATTATTTTTTTTATTTTTTTAAAATCAAATAAATTGTGATGTTTAATTTTATTTTCCTGTATAAGTTCATTCATAACGCCCTTTAATTCGTTTCTTAATATTTTTCCTAAAGGAATACTAAAACCCATTTTTGGTCTTATAAATAAACTTTCATCTAAATAACCTTTAAGTAATTTTTTTAATATCCATTTTGTTTCACCGTTTTTTATTTTCATACTAATTGGGATTTTTTGACTAATTTCAAAAATTTCTCTATCTAAAAAAGGTATCCTGGTTTCAAGACTATTATACATTGAAGCTCTATCAACTTTACATAAAATATCATTGCTCAAATAATATTTTGAATCCATGTAGGTCATTGACTCCTCTAATTTATTAAACTTATCATTATAAGAACTATTTGATTTGAAAAATTTATTTAAAGTACTTGATGAATATATAATATTTTGGTTAATTAAATTGTAATAAATATCATCTTTAGTGGCTACGTTTTTGAATTTTGAAATAAATTTACTAATTTTATCTTCTAATTGTTTATAATTTGAATTTTTAACAATTAAACTCAGTATAATTTTAACAAAAACTAATTTTAATTTATTTGGTAATATTTTAAAAAAATCAAGTATTAGGTTTCTTAAACTAAGAGGAAAAATAGATAAGTATCTCCAGAGTTTATCTATCCATAAATATCTATTATATCCTCCAAAAAGCTCATCTCCCCCATCTCCTGATAAACAGACTGTAACTTTAGTTTTAGCAAATTTTGATACTAAATAAGTTGGAATTTGAGAACTATCTGCAAATGGTTCTTGATATATATCATTTAATTTTTCAAATATTTCTTCATTATCTTTATAATTTACTTCCAAAATATTATGATTTGTATTTAAAGCATCTGATATTTTTTTAGAATAAATAGACTCATCATAATCACTATCTTTAAATTTAATATTAAATGAATTTAGTTTTTGATTTGAATGTTTTTGTGCATATAAAGATATTAAAGTAGAATCGATGCCTCCGGATAAAAATACACCTATCGGCACATCTGATAATAAATAATTTGGAATAACTTCATTAAATTTTGAATCTAAATCTTTAATTGCAATTTCTGAAGAATTATACTTTTCTTTTGATTGCTTATTTATTTCGGTTTCTATAGTCCACCATTTTCTTTTATTTAAATTAAAATTTTTAAGGTTTACTTCAACTATTTCGCCTGGTTCAATTTTATAAATATTTTCATAAATTGAGTAAGGGGCTGGTATATATGATAAACTTAAATAAAGATCAAAAGCTTCTTTCGATATTCTTTTTTTAATAAAATCTAATTCCTCAAAACAATTTATATCTGATGCAAATACAAAAAATTTTTCATCTTTATAATAATATAATGGTTTTTCTCCAAACCTATCTCTTGCTAAAAAAATTTTATTTTCTTTATTATCGTAAAGAGCAAATGCAAACATTCCTGAAAAACTATTTAAACTTTTTTCCAGGCCAAATTTTTCTATAAATTCAACTAAAATTTTGGTGTCAGAATTTTTATTTAAATTATCTATATTTATTTTATTGGCAAGATGTTTAAAATTATAAATTTCTCCATTATATGAAATATAATATCGACCAGAACTAGACTTCATGGGTTGATTTGCTTTTTCTGATAAATCTAATATTGATAGCCTTGTATGCCCTAAAGAAAAGTTAATATGATTAAATTTTAAAACTTCTGAATTGTCTGGACCTCTTTTTCTTAGTACACTATTCATTTTTTGAACTAATTTTTCAGTACTTAAATTATTATTAGAATTATCAATTATTCCTGATACTCCACACATTTTAGCTTATCCTTTTTTTTATTTTTTGTTCAAAATATAAAACTATGAGCGTTGAAATTAAAATTGTAAACTTATAACGATTTAATGTAAAATAGTTTGAAAGAACTTGATTGAATACTCCTAAAACTACTAATAAATTAGTTGTCCAAAATATAGCTTTTATTTTATTTATTTTAAAAATTTTAAAAAAAAGAAATATTAAAATTATTAGTAATAAAAGATTTTCAAAAAAAACTATCAAAGTGAATAAATTTCCAAATTTACTTAATTCAAAGAATGATGTTAAACTTTTATAAAGCAAAATTATGAAAGCACCAAAATCTTTTGATAAATAAATTCCAGTATCATATACTCCGTCCTCTTCATGTAAATTAGCAGTATGGTGATTTATTAGATCTATAATTTGTGAAAAATATATATAAATTACAACAGTAGTTGTTAAAAAAATTAAAAATGACAATTTTTTTAAATTGTTATTATAGGCACAATAAAAAAGAGTGAATGGAACTAATATTAAGCCCATTTTAGTTTTAATTAATATCAAAACAATATTTGACAAAAAACTAAGAATTAAACGATTTTCTTTTAATGATAAAAATAAAATTACACAAGATGCTAAAACAACAATCTCTTTTAAAAGAAGGTTGGAGTAAAGTATACAGCTTGGCAATATACAAATTAAAATAAGCAAATTTTTATTTAGTTTTTTCACATACAAATATGAAATTAGAGAACCAAATATAAATCTATTTATTAATCCACCGGAAGATAAATCAACTATAAATGGCAAAGGAATTAGTGATAAAAATCCAGAAACTATGCTTACTTCATAAGATAAAGAAATAAAAAATTTTAAATCTCTAAAATCATTTATTTTTCCTA
>CACFSO010000022.1 GCA_902568975.1 uncultured Pelagibacteraceae bacterium | reverse complement strand
TTATTTTTTTTTTTGCGAATATAGATCTTCTTAAACCAATATTTTTTTTAAATATTTTTGATTTTTTTTTCTTGTGAAAACTTTCAAATATTCTTGAACTAGCATACTTTAAGTTTCTTAACATATCAGCATTAATAGAGAATTTTGAGTCAGGAGTTTTTTTTTCATCTAAGTTAAAGTGTTTTTCAATAGCAACGATATTTAATGGAATTGATGCAATGGAGGAATAAATATTATTTGTATGATCAGATATTCCAATTAAGTGGTTTTTAAACTTTTTTTTTAACAATTTAATATTTCTTAAATTTGTATCTTCTAAATTTGTAGGATAATTTGAGACACAATGTAAAATAATAATTTTATTGTGATATTTGTTAATTATTTTTATAGCATTCTCAATTTCACTAATTTCAGACATACCCGTTGAAATAATTATAGGTTTTTTTTTTGAAGCTATATAATTGATTAAATTAATGTCAGTAATTTCAAATGAAGCAATTTTAAATATTTTAACATTAAAACCTTCTAAGAAATCTACACCTTTTATACTGAATGGACTGCTAAATATTACCTTATTGTATTTTTTCGCAATTTTAAATGCATCTTCATGCCATTTATAAGGAGTACATGCATTTTCATATAAATCCCAAAGATATCTGTTTTTCCAAATTCCTTCTTTGATTTTAAATTTATCATTCTTAATATTTAGAGTTATATCATCAGGTTCATATGTTTGAATTTTTATTAAATCTGCTCCATTTTTACATGCACTTTCAATTAGTTTCAAAAATCTTTTTTTACTACCACCATGATTTCCAGAGATTTCAGTGATTATCAATGGAGGCTTGTTGTAACTAAAAATCGTTTGATTATTAATTTTTATCATAAAAAATTTTAAATTTAATAAAACAAGTGATAAAAACTTATATATGAAAAAAAACTATAATAAAATAATTAATCAAATTCAAAAAGTAAGATCCAAAAATAATGTAAATTGGATGAATATATTAAAATTAGCTTTTAAACACAGCCCTCAAGAAGCTTCTAAAATAATGAAAAGAATTAGTTATGATGACAAAAAAATATTTAAGCTATTGAACAAATTGGCAAAATAAGTGAATAACTAATCAAAAAATATATATGAGAAAAAAAAGAGTTTTAGTTGATATGTCAGCTACGATATTACACCATGGTCACATTAGACTTTTAAAAAAAGCTTCAAGATATGGAAATGTAATCGTAGGACTATCTTCAGATAAAGATATAAAAAAATTTAAAGGTTATAAGCCCGAATTAAATTTTACACAAAGGAAAGAAATACTAATGGCTATAACTTATGTTTTTGATGTTGTAAAAATTAATCATGTTGTAACTGAACGCGATATTAAGAAAAATAGAATAGATCTACTTATACATGGTGATGATTATAATAATCATTTAAAAAAAACTAAATACAAGATTTTAAAAAGAACCCCTAAAGTTAGTACAAATTTAATAAGAAAAAAATCTAGCTTTATTTATAAGAAAATATCTAAAAAAAATTAATTTAAATAAATAGAAAAATTTAATGCAAAGTAAGGTGGTATGGTTAACTGGATTATCGGGAACTGGAAAATCAACTCTTTGTAAAATACTACAAAAAAAATTAAAAAAGAGATTTAAAACCCTACTTATTGACGGAGATATATTTAGGAGAAATAAAAAATATAAACAATCCTTTACAAGAAATTCGATAAAAAAAAATAATCTATCAATCATTAACCATATAAAAAAAGAAATTCATAAATATGATTACATTTTAGTTGCAGTAATTTCTCCTATTGCCGAAACAAGAAAATTTGCAAAAAAAATATTTAAAAAAAATTATTTTGAATTTTATTTATTTTGTAATTTAAAAATATTAGTTAATAGAGATACAAAAGGATTATATAAAAAAGCTATGAATAAAAAATCAATAAATCTAGCTATAATATCAGGGTTCAAAAAAAAAATAACAAAAGAAAATTTTAGTTTTTTTTACAAGAATTAATATCCAAAATTTTTTTCAGTGCATAAATCAAGCCAATTGAGCTATTAGTACTGGTTAGCTACATGCGTTACCGCACTTCCACACCCAGCCTATCAACGTGGTGGTCTACCACGGCTCTATAGGAAGAACTAGTTTTGAGGTGAGTTTCCCGCTTAGATGCTTTCAGCAGTTATCTCGTCCGTACTTAGCTACCCGGCACTGCAGCTGGCGCTACAACCGGTCCACCAGTGGTACGTCCATCCCGGTCCTCTCGTACTAGGGACAGCTCCTCTCAATTCTTCTACACGCATAGCAGATAGGGACCGAACTGTCTCACGACGTTCTGAACCCAGCTCACGTACCACTTTAATTGGCGAACAGCCAAACCCTTGGGACCTGCTCCAGCCCCAGGATGTGATGAGCCGACATCGAGGTGCCAAACACTGCCGTCGATATGAGCTCTTGGGCAGTATCAGCCTGTTATCCCCGGCGTACCTTTTATCCGTTGAGCGATGGCCCTTCCACTCAGAACCACCGGATCACTATGACCGTCTTTCGACTCTGCTCGACTTGTCAGTCTCACAGTCAGGCAAGCTTATGCCATTGCACTCTACGAACGATTTCTGACCGTTCTGAGCTTACCTTCGCACGCCTCCGTTACGATTTGGGAGGCGACCGCCCCAGTCAAACTACCCACCATACAATGTCTTGATGCCGGATAACGGCTATCAGTTAGATGCCAAGAAAAACAAAAGAGGTATTTCACTGGTGACTCCACAAAAGCTGACGCCTTTGCTTCAATGTCTCCCTCCTATACTAAATATGTTCTTCCTAACACCAATGTAAAGTTGCAGTAAAGGTGCACGGGGTCTTTCCGTCTAACTACGCGAACTCCGCATCTTCACGGAGAATTCAATTTCACTGAGTTGATGTTGGAGACAGCGGAGAAATCGTTACGCCATTCATGCAGGTCGGAACTTACCCGACAAGGAATTTCGCTACCTTAGGACCGTTATAGTTACGGCCGCCGTTTACTGGGGCTTCAGAAATGAGCTTGCACCCATCGCATTAACCTTCCAGCACCGGGCAGGCGTCAGACCCTATACATCCACTTACGTGTTAGCAGAGCCCTGTGTTTTTGATAAACAGTCGCTTCTCCCTGGCTTGTGCCACCTCTTAATGGTTGCCCAATAAAAGGTCTTCTTTATCCCGAAGTTACAGAAGTATTTTGCCGAGTTCCTTCAACATCATTCTCTCAAGCGCCTAAATATACTTTATTAATCCACCTGTGTCGGTTTAGGGTACGGTCTAATGATGGAGCTATTTCCTGGGACTTTTTCGCAACAAGTTCAATCCATTAAGAACTTATAACTTACAAAATCCGTCACTTCCATCTGGTTAAGGAATATTAACCTTATTTCCATCGACTACGGCTTTCGCCCTCGCCTTAGGAGCCGACTAACTCTGCGCGGATTAACCTTGCGCAGAAACCCTTGGATTTTCGGCGATAAAGTTTTTCACTTTATTTATCGTTACTCATGTCAGCATTCGCACTTCTGATACCTCCAGAGTCCCTCACGGGTACTCCTTTACAGGCTTACAGAACGTTCCGCTACCGCTTATAAAATTCGAAAATTTTATAAACCCACAGATTCGGTATATGATTTTAGCCCCGTTACATCTTAGGCGCAGAAACTCTATTAGACCGGTGAGCTGTTACGCTATCTTTAAAGGATGGCTGCTTCTAAGCCAACCTCCCGGCTGTTAAGGAATTTCCACATCCTTTCACACTTAATCACAATTTTGGGACCTTATCTGGTGGTCTGGGCTCTTTCCCTCTCGACTATGGACCTTAGCACCCACAGTCTGTCTGATGAAGAACTATGTTTAGCATTCGGAGTTTTATTAGGTTTGGTAAGAATCTCTTCCCCCTAGCCCATTTAGTGCTCTACCTCTAAACATATATTTATTCATCGCACTACCTAAATAGTTTTCGCGGAAAACCAGCTATCTACGAATTTGGTTGGCCTTTCACCCCTTACCACAAGTCATCCAAAGACTTTTCAACGTCAACTGGTTCGGTCCTCCAGCAAGTGTTACCTTGCATTCAACCTGCTCATGGTAAGCTCATTCGTTTTCGGGTCTAATTCATAAAACTAATGCCCTATTAAGACTTGCTTTCGCTGCGCCTACACCTAGATGGCTTAAGCTTGCTTTATAAATTAAGTCACTGACCCATTATACAAAAGGTACGCCGTCACTCTAAAAAGAGCTTCGACTGATTGTAGGCATGCGGTTTCAGGTTCTATTTCACTCCCCTAATAGGGGTTCTTTTCACCTTTCCCTCGCGGTACTAGTTCACTATCGGTCACTAAAGAGTATTTAGGCTTAGAGGGTGGTCCCCCTATATTCGAGCAAGATTTCACGTGTCCCGCTTTACTCATCAAACATGTTAAACATTACTTATACGGGACTATCACCCTCTATGGTTAGTTTTTCCAAACTATTTTAATTTTTTTAACAAGTCTACTGGCCTATTCCGTTTTCGCTCGCCACTACTAACGGAATCTCAATTGATTTCTTTTCCTCTGGTTACTTAGATGTTTCAGTTCTCCAGGTTATCTCTTTAAACCTATGAATTCAGTTTAAAGTAACACATAAAGTGTTGGGTTTCCCCATTCGGAAATTTTCGGATCAAAACTTGCATACAGTTCCCCGAAACTTATCGCAGTATACCACGTCCTTCATCGTCTTTCAGTGCCAAGGCATCCGCCACACGCCCTTAAACGCTTGATTTATGCACAGAAAAAAATTCTGTGTTGAATCAAATTTTTGTTGGAATGTTCATCTATTCGAACATTCATGATTGTTCATCTATTCGAACAATCGGATATAGATATTGATAATTTAAAAATATTTACAAATAAAATAACTAAGTGTTTCTTGGTGGAGGATAGCGGGATCGAACCGCTGACCTCCTGAATGCAAATCAGGCGCTCTCCCAGCTGAGCTAATCCCCCAGAGTTATATTGGTGGGCCGAGAAAGACTCGAACTTTCGACCCCACCCTTATCAAGGGTGTGCTCTAACCAACTGAGCTACCGGCCCCTATGCAGAAAAGAGAAACACTAAATTTAAAGAAGAGAAATGAGGACGGTCAACATTAACCTGTTATATTATTTAGATTAAGAAAAATTCCTTAATCATCCTTAGAAAGGAGGTAATCCAGCCGCAGGTTCCCCTACGGCTACCTTGTTACGACTTCACCCCAGTCGCTGACTATACCGTGGTCAAGGGTTTTAAACCTTGCCTTAAGGTAGAACCAACTCCCATGGTGTGACGGGCGGTGTGTACAAGACCCGGGAACGTATTCACCGCGGCGCGCTGATCCGCGATTACTAGTAATTCCAGCTTCATGTACTCGAGTTGCAGAGTACAATCCGAACTGAGGCATTTTTTTAGGATTTGCTTAACGTCACCGTCTTGCTTCCTATTGTCAATGCCATTGTAGCACGTGTGTAGCCCAACACGTAAGGGCCATGAGGACTTGACGTCATCCCCACCTTCCTCCAGCTTATCACTGGCAGTTCTTTCAGAGTGCCCAACTAAATGATGGCAACTAAAAGTGAGGGTTGCGCTCGTTGCGGGACTTAACCCAACATCTCACGACACGAGCTGACGACAGCCATGCAGCACCTGTGTTTCGTCCGGCCGAACCGAAAACTCTAATCTCTTAGAGTCGCGACGAACATGTCAAGTGTTGGTAAGGTTCTGCGCGTATCTTCGAATTAAACCACATGCTCCACTACTTGTGCGGGTCCCCGTCAATTCATTTGAGTTTTAACCTTGCGGTCGTACTCCCCAGGCGGTGTGTTTATTGCTTTCGCTGCGACACTGAAAATAAATTTCCAACGTCTAACACACATCGTTTACGGCATGGACTACGAGGGTATCTAATCCTCTTCGCTACCCATGCTTTCGTTCCTCAGTGTCAGTAATGATCCAGAAAGCTGCCTTCGCAATTGGTATTCTTTCTAATATCTACGAATTTCACCTCTACACTAGAAATTCTGCTTTCCTCTATCATACTCTAGCTAAAAAGTTTTGATGGCAGTTCCAGAGTTAAGCTCTGGGATTTCACCACCAACTTTTTTAACAACCTACGAACTCTTTAAGCCCAGTAATTCCGAACTACGCTAGGTCCCTTCGTATTACCGCGGCTGCTGGCACGAAGTTAGCCGGACCTTCTTATTCGGGTACAGTCATTTTCTTCCCCGACGAAAGAGCTTTACAACCCAAGGGCCTTCTTCACTCACGCGGCATCGCTGCATCAGAGTTTCCTCCATTGTGCAAGATTCCCTACTGCTGCCTTCCGTAGAAGTTTGGGCCGTATCTCAGTCCCAATGTGGCTGATCATCCTCTCAAATCAGCTATTGATCAAAGTCTTGGTAGGCCATTACCCCACCAACAAACTAATCAAGTGCGGGCTCATCCATTGGCGCATAAAGCTTTCTCCGTAAAGACTTATGAGGTATTAGCACAAGTTTCCTCGTGTTATTCCTCACCAAAGGGAAGATTCCCACATGTTACTCACCCGTCTGCCACTAAGTATTGCTACTCCGTTCGACTTGCATGTATAAGGCGTGCCGCCAGCGTACGTTCTGAGCCATGATCAAACTCTCAAGTTTAAAAACGGCGCACACTAGCTTCTATGCAAATTCTAAGAATAAAATTTGCATAATGTTGAAGTGTGTACGACAAATTTTGGTAACCTTAACCGTCCACACTTCTCTTCTTAAATTTTTACAAATAAAATAGCTAATTAGGCATATAGCCTAATAAAATTACAACATTTTTTTTGTTGAGTGTGACGCTTATAATATAAAATTAAACTAAATCAAGAAGTTAAGAATTAAAAATTGATAAAAAAAGCCAACAAATTAGCGGTTTTTTTTGATTTTTTTTAATATGTGAACTAAAATTTGGATATAAATATGAAATTCAAAATCTCAAATT
>CACFSO010000021.1 GCA_902568975.1 uncultured Pelagibacteraceae bacterium | reverse complement strand
CAAAAAAAATAAGAAATAAAGTAAATTATTATGCTAAACGCTTTGCAGCTAAAGAGGCTTTTGTTAAATCTATTGGCCTTGGTTTTCGTAAAAATATAAATTTTAATGATATTTCCGTTAAAAAAAAAAAATTTGGCAAACCTATGATTTGCATAAATAAAAAAGTAAAAAATTTTATTAAGAAAAGATTTAAAACTAATAATTATCAAATTTCTTTATCTTTATCAGACGAAAAAAAATACTCTATAGCTTATGTAATAATCAATAAAATATAATGTCTGTAAAAAACAAAATTTTTGATAATTTAAAAACAATTTTATACGCTTTGATTATTGCAGTTTTTATAAGATCTATATTTATTCAACCATTTTATATACCTTCATCTTCAATGGAACCTAATTTACTTGTTGGAGATAGACTTTTTGTTACAAAATACTCATATGGCTATAGCAAACACTCATTTCCTTTTAGTCCAAATATTTTTGATGGTAGAATTTTGTATAATCAACCCAAAAGAGGAGATGTAATTGTATTTAAGACACCATCTGATAATAGAACAGATTATATTAAAAGATTGATAGGTTTGCCTGGAGATTCAATTCAATTTATTGATGGAAATCTTTATATAAATAATAATCAAATCATTAATACAATAATCAAAAAAAACGATAAACTTTTTTGTGGAAAACAATCAATTAAAGTTAAGACATTTGAGGAAAAATTACCTGATGGAAAAAAATATTTTGCATCTTATAGAATAGATATAAGTTTTAAAAATTCAGATAAATATTTAGTGCCAAAAGAACACTATTTTTTTTTAGGTGACAACAGAGACTGCTCAAAAGACAGTAGATTTTTGTCTGATGTTGGATACGTTCATAAGGATAATCTTGTTGGTAAAGCTCAATTTCTTTTTTTTTCAACAGATAGAAGAAAAGGCAGCATAATTCAATTTTGGAAATGGTCAGAAATAATTAGATTTAATAGATTTTTTAAAAAAATAAAATAATGAAAAATATTTTATCTAAAATACAAAATATTATAAACGTTAAATTTAAAGATACTAATTTATTGCTTAGAAGCATAACTCACAAAAGTTATGATAAAAATTACAATTATGAAAAACTTGAGTTTTTAGGAGATAGAGTATTAGGGTTGGTAATTTCTAAAAAACTTCTGGATCTTTATCCAAATGAAAAAGAGGGAATTTTAGATAAAAAGTTAGCATCGCTTGTAAATAAGGATAAATGTTTTGAAATTGGAATTTCTTTAAAACTTCAAAATTTTATTTTAGTAGGAAATCAAAAAATTAAATCTCATAAAATAGAAAATAAAATTGTTTCTGATTGTTGTGAGTCTTTAATTGGTGCAATTTATTTAGACAAAGGTTTTTATTTCACAGAAAAATTTATATTAAATATTTGGAAAAATCTTATTAAGTATTCAAATATTACAGAAATAGATTCAAAGACAAAATTACAAGAATATTCATTAAAAAAATTTAAAGTATTGCCTATATACAAATTAATATCTAATACAGGCCCGAAACATAAACCCAGTTTTAAAATAGCTGTTAGACTAAAAAATTCTAAATTTGTTGAATCTATTGGGAGTTCTAAAAAAATTGCTGAACAATCAGCCGCTAAAGAATTTTTAAAAAAAAATAAAATTTATGAAATTTGAAGATAAAGCTTATCTTATTTCAAAAAATAAATATAACGAAAATTCCTCTATAGCAGAATTCTATACCGAAAATAATGGTAAAATAACTGGTATAATTTTTGGATCTTCATCTAAAAAAATTAAAAATTATTTGACAATTGGTAATAAATTTTATGTTAAATATCTTTCCAAAAGTGAAACTAAAATAGGAAATTTCAAAGTTGAAATAGATGAAATTTTAACTCCTTTTTTTTTGGAAAATAACAAAAAATTACTATGCATTATTGCATGCATGAATTTAATAAAAATTTTAACTGTTGATGGTCAGCATAATAAGCATATTTTTAATTTAATCGGAAATTTGTTTAAAATCTTGCATAATAAAGAATGGATCAAGGATTATATTTTTTGGGAATTAGAGTTTTTTAAAATAATTGGTTATGATTTAAATTTAAAAAATATAGTTTCAAAAGAAATTATAAATGGAAAAATAATATATTTTGTTGAGTCTCAAACTGAAAAAAAAATTGTTCCAAATTTTTTAATTGATAAAAATTATCAAACTGACAAATCTGATATATTTAAAGGTTTAAAACTTGTTGGTGATTACCTTGATAAATCAATTTTAAAACCGAATAATATTATTTATCCTAATGCTAGATTTGATTTTATCAATTTGTTTAAATAATTTTATTTATAAATCTAAATTAGTTTTTTAACTATTCTATCAGCAAAATATGTAATAATAGCGTTAGCACCAGCACGCTTAAATGATGAGAGTGATTCTATTATACTTCGATCATCAATTATACCTTTGTTAATTCCATTCATAATTAGACTATACTCCCCTGATACTTGATAAGCTATTACAGGAATTTTAAAATTTTCCTTTATTGTTTTAATTACATCAAGATAAGGCATTCCAGGTTTAACCATAACCATATCTGCGCCTTCTTTTATATCTAAAGCTACCTCTCTAATCGCTTCATGCTTATTTCTATAGTCCATTTGATAAGTTTTTTTGTCACCTTTAAGCATAGTTTGGGATCCAACAGCTTCTCTAAAAGGACCATAAAAACTAGATGCATATTTAGCTGAGTAAGAAAGTATTTGAACATTTTTAAAGTTTTTTTTATCTAAAGCTTTTCTAATTTGACCAATTCTACCATCCATCATGTCGGAAGGTGCAATTACATCGCAACCCATCTCAGCTTGAATTAGAGCTTGTTTTATAAGTATATTTATTGTTTCATCATTTAAAATTTCTCCATTTTTGATTAATCCATCATGACCATGAGAAGTAAATGGATCTAATGCTACATCACACATTATACCAATTTTATTTTTATATCTTTTTTTTATATATTTTATAGCTTTACATACTAAATTGTTTTTATTTAAAGCTTCAGAACCTAAATTATTTTTTAACTTTTGATTAATGTACGGAAATATAGCTACCATTGGAATTTTGTATTTAATAGCTTTATTGAGGATTAAACTTAAATTATCAATACTATATCTATAAACACCTGGCATATTTTTTATTTTTTGTTTTTTTTTATTTCCATCAATAACAAAAATTGGAAGTATCAAGTCATTTTTTGACAGAGTATTTTCTTGAGTTAATCTTCTAGACCAGTCGGTTTTTCTATTTCTTCTAAGCCTAAGATTAGGATATTTTCCAGTGATAATCATTCTCAACAAAATTTTATATATGCGACAATAGTGATATATATTATAATAATCTATAGTTTATTAATAAATACTTTATGTCGCTATCATTAAATGATTTTCAAAAGCAAGATATTAAATTTGATATAATTAAGCTTAGAGAAGCCTGCAATGAAGTATTAAAAGTTAAGGGTTTTGATACAAGTTTAGGAATACCACATTTTGCAAGTATATCTTTAAATCAAATTCCCGGTGATCCTGAATCGATAAAAGGCAATAATGCTAGGGGAGTGTACTGGACAAAGCCAGATTCGTCAGGGAAGGAAGTTTCCAGAGATGTTAACATAGATGAGGGTAAATATACTCAATTTATAGAAGAATATAAAAATACTTACTTTAAAGAAGTTTATGATGTTCTTAAAAACAAATATAAGCTTGGAAGAGTAAGGTTGCTTTTAAAAGAACCAAGATCTACATTGAGCTGGCATAGAGATCCAGAGCCAAGACTCCATATTCCCATATATACAAATCCAGGAGCTATAATGGTAATTGATAAATCTGCACATCATATGCCTGCAGACGGATCTGTTTGGATTACTAATAATTTAAAATATCATAATGCTTTTAACGGTGGAGAAGAAAATAGAGTTCATTTAGTAGCCTGTGTTTTAGACTATAAATTTAATTAATTTTATATTATAAATTAAATAGTTTGAAAAAAATTTTTATCGCATCAGATCATGCTGGTTATAGTTTAAAAAAGAAAATTATTAAATTTTTTGGTAATGATATTCTTTTTATAGATTTAGGAACTAATAATTCAAAAATATCAGTTAATTATCCCGATTATGCTCATAAACTCTGTAAAAAAGTTTCTAACTCTAATAAAAATATAGGTATTTTAGTGTGTGGATCAGGAATGGGAATGTCAATGACAGCAAATAAACATAAGAAAATTAGAGCAGCTCTATGTTATTCAATAAAAAATGCTAAATTATCTAGATTGCATAATAATGCGAATATCATTACATTAGGCTCTAGATTAATAAAAAAAGAAATTGCTTTTAAATGTATTAGTACATTTTTAAATACTAAGTTTGAAGGTGGAAGACACATTAAAAGAGTTAAGAAAATTTAATACTTACATTATGTCTAGTGAAGGGAAATATTTAAACTCAAATTATCAAGATTTTTTTGAAAAAAGCTTATCTGAGACAGATCCTGAACTATTTAAGGCTATCAGTGATGAACTTACCAGACAACAAAACCACATAGAACTTATTGCTTCAGAAAATATTGTTTCACAGGCAGTCTTAGAAGCTCAAGGATCCGTTTTAACAAACAAATATGCCGAAGGATACCCAGGTAAAAGATACTATAATGGATGTGAACATGTTGATGTTGCTGAGACACTTGCTATCGAGCGTTTAAAAAAATTGTTTAATTGCAAATTTGCTAATGCCCAACCTCATTCAGGAGCACAAGCTAATGGAGCTGTATTTTTGGCTTTATTAAAACCTGGAGATACTTTTATGGGTATGAGTCTTAATTCGGGAGGTCATATTACTCATGGACTAAAAATATCTATGTCAGGAAAATGGTTTAATGCAATTGGCTATGATGTCGATAAAGAAAGTGAGCTTATTGATTATGAAAATGTTGAAAAACTTGCATTAGAGCACAAACCTAAACTTATAATTGCTGGTGGAAGTGCCTATTCAAGAGTAATAGATTTTAAAAAATTTAGAGATATTTGCGATAAAGTTGGAGCATATCTTATGGTTGATATGGCACATTTTTCTGGATTGGTTGCTGGAAAAGGATACCCTAATCCATGCGATTATGCACATGTAGTAACATCAACTACTCATAAGGTTTTTAGAAGTGCTAGAGGAGGAATAATTTTAACAAACCATGAGGATCTTTCAAAAAAATTTAATACAGCAGTATTTCCCGGCTATCAAGGGGGACCCTTGATGCATATTATTGCTGCGAAAGCCGCTGGATTTTATGAAGCACTTAAACCAGAGTTTAGAGATTATATAAAATCTGTTATAGAAAATGCAAAAATTTTATCTGAAACATTAAAAAATAATGGATTTAAAATATATTCAGATGGAACAGACACACATTTAATGCTAGTTGATTTAAGACCGTTTGGAGTTAAAGGAAATACTGCTGCCGAAAGTTTATCAAGAGCAAATATAACTTGTAATAAAAATGGTATTCCTTTTGACTCAGAAAGTCCTATGATTACATCAGGAATCAGATTGGGGTCTCAAGCAGCAACAACAAGAGGTTTTGGATTAAAAGAATTTGAAAAAGTAGGAGAATTAATAACTAAAAATATTAAAGGTTTAAGTTTAAATCCATCTGATAACTCTAAAATCGAAGAAGAAGTAAGAAAAGAAGTTGTTGAACTTTGTTCTAAATTTCCTATTTATAAACACTTAAGATAAAATTATGATTTGTCCAATTTGCAAAAAAGGAGAAACCTCTGTAGTAGATTCAAGACCAACTGAGGACGGTGCTTCAATTAGAAGAAGAAGGCAATGTGTCTGTGGTGAAAGATTTACAACTTTTGAAAGAGTTCAATTTAGAGAGTTGATGGTTGTAAAAAAGAATGGAAGAAAGTCACCTTTTGATAGAGAAAAATTATCTAAATCAATATATATAGCTTTAAAAAAAAGACCTATAGATACAGATACTGCTGAAAAATTCATTACAAACATTTCAAGATCTTTGGAAGAGCTTGGGCAAAGTGAAATTGCATCTAATATAATTGGTACTATGGTAATGGAGGGTTTAAAAAATTTGGACCCGGTTGCGTATGTAAGATTTGCATCAGTTTATAGAAATTTCAGAGAAGAAAAAGATTTTGTTCAATTTGTAGACAAAATTAATGTCTTTAAAAAAAGATAAATTTAATTCAAAAGATAAATTCTATATGAATCTCGCATTGAATCTTGCGATTAATAGAGTTGGATTAACGGGAACAAATCCTTCCGTAGGATGTGTTATTGTAAAACATAATAATATAATTTCTCTTGGTCAAACTTCATTAAATGGTAGACCCCATGCTGAATATAATGCGGTAAAAAATTCTAAAGAAAATTTAAAGGGTTCAACTATGTATGTATCTTTAGAACCATGTAGTCACTATGGTAAAACACCACCATGCACAAAGTTGATTATAAAAAATAGAATTAAAAAATTATATTATGCAGTAAATGATGTTGATAAGAGATCACATAACAGATGCAGTAAAATTTTAAGTAAAAAAAAAATAATTGTTAAAAAATTTTTATTAGTTAAAAAAGCTAAAAATCTATATAAATCATATTTTTTTTCTAAAACTAAAAATTTACCATATGTTGTTGGAAAAATTGCTTGTTCAAAAGACAATTATATTTATACAAAAAGTAGAATTATTACAAATAAACATAGTAGAAGTTTTTCTCATTTATTAAGATATAAAAATCAAGCCATTTTAACTTCTTCTAAAACTTTAAATATAGATAATTCCAAACTTAACTGTAGACTAGAAGGTTTAGAGAGCTTTTCACCTATTAGATTTATTCTTGATAAAAATTTAATTTTAAAAAAAAAATCTTATTTAGTTAAATCAGCTAAATCATTAAAAACCTATATTTTTTACAATAAAAAAAATAATAAAAAAAAAAATTTTTTAATTAAATCAGGAATTAAATTAATTCATTCACAATTAAATAAAAATAATCAATTTGATTTAAAAAATATTTTAAAAAAAATTTCCAATATTGGTATTAACAGTTTACTAGTTGAAGGTGGCGCTAAATTAACCGATAGTTTTTTGAAAGATAAACTGTTCAATGAATTTTATTTATTCAAGAGTCCCGTTAAATTGGGAAAAAAAGGAAGTATACAAATATCTAAAATTATAAATAAATTACCACATAATTTTGACTACAAAAAAAAAATTAAAACATTTCTGGATAAAGATAAAGTTATCTATTATTACTAAAAAATGTTTAATGGAATTATATTTAATCAAGCATTAGTAACAAAAATTAATAAAAAAAAAAATGGAATAGATCTTTTTTTAAAATCTAATTTAAATCTCAAAAAAAAAAATATTGGTATTTCTATTTGTTGTGATGGTGTCTGTTTAACACTTGTTTCATTAAAAAATAAAATTTTGAACTTTTATCTTTCAAATGAAACTTTGATTAGATCTAAATTTAGAAATGTTAATATAGGCGATCAAGTAAATTTAGAATTACCTTTAAAGTATGGGAATGATATATCGGGACATATAGCTCAAGGTCATGTTGATACTGTAGCTTCTGTAAATAAAATATTAAAAAAAGGCAACTCTTACATCTATGATTTTAAAATAAATAAAAATTATAAAAAAGATATAATAGAAAAAGCTTCTATTCTTATAAATGGAGTATCTTTAACAATATCAAAAATTACAAAAAGTGGTTTTCAAACATGGATAATACCTCACACAATTAAGTTAACTAATTTATCGAAGTTAAAAAAAAAAGATCTTGTCAATATTGAAATTGATATTTTATCAAAATATGTAAAAAAATACATAAATGAAAAAAAATAAATTTAGTAATATTGAGTCTATCATAAGAGATGCAAAAAAAGGCAAAATGTATATTTTAGTAGATGACGAAAACAGAGAAAATGAGGGCGATATTGTTTTTTGTTCATCAGATACTACTGCAAAAAAAATAAATTTTATGGCAAAAAATGGCAGAGGTTTAATATGTTTATCGTTAAATTCCCAACAAGCAAAAAAACTTGACTTGAGCTATATGTCTCATAAAAATGAATCTCGAAATCAAACCGCTTTTACAGTCTCTATTGAAGCAAAAAAAGGTGTTACAACAGGTATTTCAGCTATGGATAGGGCACTTACTATTAAAGTAGCTACAAAACAAAATGTAAATAAAAATGAAATTGTTTCTCCTGGTCATGTTTTTCCTATAATTGCTAGAGATGGTGGTGTCTTAGTTAGAGCTGGTCATACTGAGGCATCAGTAGATATTTCAAGGCTTGCAAAAAAAAATAAC
>CACFSO010000020.1 GCA_902568975.1 uncultured Pelagibacteraceae bacterium | reverse complement strand
TGTTGCCTTTTCTGATAAATCAGAATTATCAGGAGAATATTTAAATACTTCAAGAGAAAATTTTTTAAAAAGTATGTTAATTTCATGTTTTTCATTTACAGAGGTTGCAAAAGAAGCTTCTAAAATAATGAAAAAAGATGGAAGCATGCTTACTTTAACTTATGAATCAAATAAAGCTATACCAAATTATAACGTAATGGGTGTTTGTAAATCTGCACTTGAAGCAAGCGTAAAATACTTAGCCAGAGATTTAGGGACAAAAAAAATCAGGGTTAATGCAATAAGTGCAGGACCAATCAAAACTCTTGCAGCTTCAGCTATAGGGGATGCAAAATTTCTTTATAAATGGAATGAAGACCATTCATTTTTAAAAAGAAATGTAGATATACACGATGTTGGAAACTCTGCGTTATACCTATTAAGTGATCTAGCAAGTGGTGTCACTGGTGAAATTCATTATGTTGATGCTGGATATAATAAAGTGGGAATGCCCAATCCTAAAAATATTACTTAAGAAAAAGTTTATAGATAAATAATGAAGAAAAATTTTTTGGCAATTTCTTTAATTATTTGCTTTATTAGCATTTTTAAATATTCTTATACAATGGCAAACGAGGAAGCTCCATATAATATTGTTCACGAAACTGATATTTATGAAATTCGTAAATATTCAGATAGATTAGCAGTTCAAGTGATTAATAAAGGAGATAATAATAGCTTTAGAAAACTTTTTAATTATATTTCTGGATCAAACAATGCTTCAGAAAAGATCGCAATGACAATACCAGTTACTCAAACAAAAAAAAATGATAAATTTTTCATGCAATTTTATCTTCCTTCAAAATTTACTAAAGAAACAATACCTATTCCTTCTAATCCTGATATTGAAATTACCACAATACAAGAGGGATATTATGCGGTATTACAATTTTCCGGAAGATCTTCTGACAAAAATTTTGAAAAACATAGTCAAATACTTAAGCAAAAACTTACTGAAGATAAAATTACAATTATAGGATCTTTCATTAGAGCAACTTACAATAGCCCATTTACACTTCCTATACTTAGAAGAAATGAGGCTATGTTTAGTATTGATTGGAAAAATTAACTAAACAGCTGCTTTGATAGATAGTTTTACTTTTCCTCTATCAAATCCAATTACTTTAACTTTGACCTCATCTCCTTCTTTTACAACATCTGTTACTTTCGCAACTCTTTTATTTGCAAGCTCAGATATATGAACAAGACCATCTTGTTTTCCTAAGAAATTAACAAAAGCTCCAAATTCCATAATTTTTATAACTTTTCCATTATAAATTTTATTCATCTCAGCTTTAGCTGTTAAGTCTTTAATCATTTGCATTGCTTTATTTCTGGAATCTTCATCTGGAGCCGCAACTGTTACTTCACCAACATCATTTACATCAACTTTTGCCCCTGACTTTTCTACAATCTCTCTAATTGTTGCGCCACCTTTTCCAATGACAGTTGCAATATCTTTTTTATCTACAGTTATTTTTTCCATTTTTGGAGTATGTTTGCCAACATCTGCTCTAGATTTATCTAAAGCTTTATTCATTTCACCTAGTATATGAATTCTTCCATCCTTTGCTTGTTTCAAAGCCTTCTCCATTATTTCAAATGTAATTCCTGTGATCTTAATATCCATTTGAAGCGATGTAATTCCATCTTTGGTGCCAGCCACTTTAAAATCCATATCGCCTAAATGATCTTCATCTCCTAAAATATCTGACAGTACACTAAATTCATCTCCTTCTTTAATTAATCCCATTGCAATACCTGCCACTGGTTCTTTAATTGGAACTCCAGCATCCATCAAAGCAAGAGATGTTCCACAGACGGTTGCCATAGATGATGAACCATTTGACTCAGTTATTTCTGATACTATTCTAAAGGTATAAGGAAAACTTTCTTTAGATGGTAAAGAAGAGTTAATTGCTCTCCAAGCAAGTTTACCATGACCTATTTCTCTTCTTCCAGTCCCGACTCTTCCTACTTCTCCTACTGAAAATGGTGGAAAATTATAATGTAGCATAAATCTTTCTCTTAAAAGACCATCCAAACTCTCAATCCTTTGTTCATCATCAGATGTTCCTAAAGTAGCAGTTACTATTGCTTGTGTTTCACCCCTAGTAAACAATGCTGAACCATGTACTCTTGGTAAAATTCCTACCTCACAAATTATAGGTCTTACATCTGAAAGTCCTCTTCCATCAATTCTATTTTTATTTTTTAAAATATCAGTTCTAACTATTTTTTTTTCTAAATTTTTAAGCTCAAAATTAACATCTAGTTCAGAAATATTTTCATCTTCTTGATAAAGTTTTTTTGCTTCTTCAGTAATACTAGCAATAAGATTTGATCTTTCTTGTTTGTCTTTTATTGAAAAAGCTTTCTTAAGTTTTTCAGTAAACTCTTTTTCTAGTTTTTGTTTAACATCTGATAAATCTTTTTTCTCTATTTCCCAGTCAGGTTTTCTACATTCTTTAGCTAATTCCTCAATCATATTAATAATTGGAACAAAATTTTCATGACCAAATTTAACTGCATTCAACATTTCTTCTTCTGTTAAACCCTTTGTTTCGGATTCTACCATAAGTACAGCATCTTTAGTTCCAGCAACTACCAAATCCAATTTTGATTTTTCTAAATCTACCTTAGATGGGTTAAGTACATATTTTCCGTCTATATATCCTACCCTTGATGCACCAATAGGTCCTAAAAATGGCATTCCAGAAATCGCTAAAGCAGCTGAAGAGGCAATTATAGATAAAATATCTGCCTCATTTTCTTTATCATAAGAAATTACTGTTGGTAATAATTGTACCTCATTTCTAAATTCTTCAGGAAACAAAGGCCTTATTGGTCTATCAATTAATCTTGATATTAATGTTTCACTTTCGGTTGGTCTAGCCTCTCTTTTAAAATATCCCCCAGGTATTTTTCCAGCAGCATAGTATTTTTCTTGATAATTTACTGATAAAGGGAAGTAATCTATTTCTGGGTTTATTTTCTTTGCTCCCACTACAGTTGCCATAACAATAGTTTCTCCACATTGAGCAATTATAGCACCATCGGCTTGTCTTGCTATTTTACCAGTTTCTAAACTTATTTTTTTTCCATTTAACTCAATCTCTTTTTTATATATTTTAAACATTTATTTCCTTAAATTTAATTTTGATATTACATTTTTATATGAATCAATTTTATTTTTTTTTAAATAATCTAATAATTTTTTTCTCTTATTAACTGCTTTTAATAAACCAACTGATGAATGTTGATCTTTTTTGTTTTGCTTAATGTGCTTTGATAAATTTTCTATTTTATCAGTAAGATAGGCTATTTGAACTTCAGAAGATCCTACATCTTTTTCATGAATGGCAACTTCCTTTGCTTTTTTTGACATATTTTTTCCTTTACTTGTTTGTTTGTTTAATTAAGTTTTCTATTTTTTCTGCATAATCAAATGACTCATCTCTAACAAACAAAATCTTGGGAAGAAATTTCATTGTTATTTTTTTTGAAAGAACTTTTCTTATCAAAAATGAGTATTCTTTTAATTTTTCTATTACTTCATCCGAATTTTTACCTCCTAAAGGTAAAACAAATGCCTTTGCAATTTTAAGATCTTGACTCATTCTTACCTCAGTTACAGTTATTTCTTTTGTTTCAAAATTTGGTATTTTAGCCTCTTGACGAATAAATATCATTCCTAAAGCTTGTTTTACCATTTCTCCAACTCTTAATTGTCTTTGATTGAATGGTTTTCCTAGTTTTGTCATATATTATATTCTTCTTTCTGTCACTTTTGAATTATAAACCTCAATAATATCATTTTTTTGAAAGTCACTAAAATTTTTTATTGTAATTCCACATTCAAGACCTGCACTTACTTGTTTTGATTGGTTTTTTTCTCTGAATATAGATCCAATTTTACCATCAAAGACAATGCTTCCATCTCTAATTATTCTTGCATTTGAGTCCTGTAAAATTTCACCTTCGATTACTTTAGATCCAGCAACTTTCCCAACTTTTGAGACTTTAAAAATCTCTAAAATTTCAGCAGATCCAATTATTTTTTCTTCTATATCAGGTGTTAGTAGACCAGACATTTGATTTTTTACAAAATCTAATAATTCATAAATTATGTTGTAAAAATAGATTTTTATTTTTTCTTGTTCTGCTCGTTTTTTTGCCTCTTTGCTAGGTTTTACATTAAAAGCAACTAGAATTCCATTTGAAGCCTTTGCTAAGGAAACATCTGTTTCTGTAACCATTCCAATATCTGAAAGTAAAATTTTTGGTTTAACTTCATCATGTTTAATTTGTGCTATAGCATTTTTTATAGCCTCTGAAGATCCATGTACGTCAGATTTTATAATTATATTAAGTTCTTCTGAAGTCTTATCTTTAAATGCTGAGTCTTGAGTAACAAGTGAAAGAGGATTTTTTCCTTCTTTTGCCTCCTGATTTCTTGCATCACATAAATCTTTTGCCTCTTTTTCTGTTTCTACAACTATAAAATCATCGCCAGCTCTTGCAGCACCATTTATTCCTAAAACTTCAACAGGAGTGGATGGATAAGACTCATAAATACTTTGACCCATATCATTAATAAGTGCTCTAATTTTTCCCCATTTTAATCCACAAACAAAATAATCACTTCTTTTAAGGGTTCCAGAAGTTTGTATTATGTTCACAATAGGGCCTCTTCCAATATCAATTTTTGACTCTAAAACTATCCCTGCAGCTTTAATATCAAAATCACTTTTTAAATCTAATAATTCAGCCTGAAGCAAAACTGACTCGATTAATTTATCTATATTGTGATTTGTTTTAGTTGAAATTTCTACCATTAAAGTATCACCAGACAAATCTTCGGAAATTAGCTCATATTCAAGTAATTGATTTTTAACTTTTTTTGGATCTGCTTCAGCTAAATCACATTTATTAATTGCGACTACTATAGGAACTTTAGCAGCTTTTGCATGTTTAATTGATTCTATTGTTTGAGGTTTTACACCATCATCAGCTGCTACAACTAATATAACCAAATCTGTAAGCTTTGATCCTCTAGCTCTCATTTCTGTAAAAGCTGCATGTCCAGGAGTATCTATAAATGTAATTTTATTTGAGTTATGATTAATTTGATAAGCGCCTATGTGTTGAGTAATGCCACCAAATTCACCTTCTACAACATTCGCTTTCCTTAGAGAATCTAATAAAGATGTTTTTCCATGATCTACGTGTCCCATAACAGTAACAATTGGCGGACGAGATTTTAAATTTTCTGTTTTTACTTCTTTTATTTTTTTAATTATTTCATCTACTTTTTTTTCTTTAATTGGAGTATGTCCAAATTCTTTAACTAAATATTCAGCTGTATCAGAATCAATTGTATGATTTATTGTTGCAGTAACTCCCATCCCTAATAAATGTTTGATTATATTACTTGATTGTTCTGCCATTCTATTTGCTAATTCTCTTATAGTTATAACCTCAGGAATATTAATTTCTCTCTTTACTGGTTTTAAGCTCTCTTTGATTTCTTGTTTTTTTAACTCTCTATTTTCTTTCTGTTTTGCTCTTTTTAGAGAAGCTATACTTCTTGATTTTGTTTCAATATCTTCATCACTAAGAGCTCTTGATATAGTTAATTTAAGTTCTCTTCTTTTTGATCCTATTTTTCCTTTGCTATCTTTTTGATTTGCCTCTCCTTTTAATCTTTTTGTTGCTCTTTGTTCTGCTAATTTCCTTTTTTCAAAATCAGATGGGCCTGAAGGAATAGGTTTTGAGAATAACGGTTTTTTTGGAATAAAAGATGTTTTTTTTCTATTATTATTTTCTAAATTACCTGATCTAAAAAAAGGCTGTTTTTTCCCTGGTCTTACTGATTTCTTATCAATAAAAACAGCATTTTTGGATTGCGATTTAGCCTGTTCTATACTGCTAATTGCTTTTTTTGAAGTTCCAGAGATTGATAACTTTAATTTTTTTTTCTCCATATTCCATCTTTCAATCTTTATAAATTTTATTTCTAGCTGACATAATTAAATCATCTGCTTCTTTATTTGATAATGCAAAATCCTCAAGATAGCCTTTTATTCTAATTCTTTCTCCCTTAACTACGTCATATCCTCCAGTTAACTCATCAGAAGCAAGATCAGCAAAATCATTTAATGTCAAAATTTTTTGTTCTCCCAAAGTAACAAGCATCCCTGGGGTTAATCCCTCATGATTAATTAATTCATTTTCTAATCCAAGGTTCTTTATTTTTTTAGAAATTTCTTCTTGATCTTTTTTATGAAACTCTTCTGCTCTTTCAATTAATTCTTTTGCAGTTTCATCTTCAATTCCTTCAATTTTTTTTAGGACTTCAATTGAACTATCTTTTATTTCATCAATTGAAGAAAATCCCTCTGCAACTAATAGCTGTCCCAGTGTCTCATCTAATTCTAAATTTTTGACAAAATTTTCAGTTTTTTCTTTAAATTCTGTTTGTCTTCTTTCGGAATCTTCTTGTTCCGTCATTATATTTATTTCATAATTTAAAAGTTTAGTTGCAAGACGTACATTTTGTCCTCTTCGTCCAATAGCTTTACTTAAATTTTCCTCGGTTAATATTATATCCAACTTCTTAAGATTGTTATCTACATTAACTCTAAGTACTTCAGCAGGAGATAAAGCATTTGAAACAACTATTGCAGGATCTTCAGACCAATTAACAATATCAATTTTTTCTCCTTGTAGTTCGTTTACAACCGACTGAACTCTGCTTCCTCTCATTCCAACACATGCTCCTACTGGATCTAGAGAAGTATCAATTGCTTTAACACATATTTTTGCTCTACTACCTGGATCACGAGCAGAAGATTTAATTTCTATTAATCCATCATATATTTCTGGAACTTCTTGCATAAATAATTTTTCCATAAATTTAGGATGTGCCCTTGAAAGAAAAATTTGTTGACCTCTTGGTTCTCTTCTTACATCTAAACAGTAAGCTTTAATTCTATCTCCAGCTTTAATATTTTCTCTTGGAATAAGTTCATTTTTTTGAATAATTGCTTCCGTTCTACCTAAATCTACTATTACATTTCCAAATTCTAATCTTTTAACTATTCCACTTAAAATAGTATCTTTTTTATCTTTAAAGTCATTATATTGTCTTTCTCTCTCTGCTTCTCTAACATTAAAATTAATAACTTGTTTTGCAGTCTGTGCTGCTATTCTACCAAAGTCAAAGGAGGGTAGAGGTTGTAGAATTTCATCCCCTATTTTTTTATCTTCGTTATCATTATTCAATAATTTTGCTTCCTTCAAACCTATTTCTAAATTAGTATTTTCAGGATTTTCTACAATTATCAACTTTCTATAAATTCCAATATCTCCATTATCTCTATCAATTAATACTTTAATTTCATTGTCTGAACCGAATTTCGATTTTGCCGCCTTAGCAATCCCATTTTCCATTGAATCAATAATTAATTCTTTATCTATTGACTTTTCTAAAGCTACAGCTTCAGCTATCCTCAGCAATTCTAATTTATCGGCTCTTCTATTTAACATTTTTGTTTTCTCCAAAAAAAAATGGGCCGAGGCCCATTTTGAAATTTCAACAATGTACCTGAAATATATGTATTTTTTTTATATTTTCAACTTTAATTACTTATTAAAAACATCTGCTTTATCTGTTTTTTCCCAAGAAAATGCTCCATTATTCTCTGGATCTCTTCCAAAATGACCATAAGCAGCAGTTTTTTCATATATTGCTTTATTTAGACCAAGCATCTCTCTAATTCCTCTTGGACTTAAATCAAAATTTTCATTAATCAATTTTTCCACATGTCTATTTTTTTCTTCATCATTGTCAAAAAGATCAACATAAATTGATAATGGTTTTGAAACTCCAATCGCATAAGCTAGTTGAATTAAACATTTGTCTGCAATTTTTGAGGCTACTACATTTTTTGCCAGATATCTTGATGCATATGCTGCTGATCTATCAACTTTAGTAGGATCTTTTCCTGAAAAAGCTCCTCCACCATGTGGAGCTGCACCTCCATACGTATCTACAATAATCTTTCTACCTGTTAATCCACTATCACCGTCCGGACCACCAATAACAAAATTTCCTGTAGGATTTACATAAATTTCACTTTCATCTAATCCATTCAAAAGATTTTTTGGTATAGATTTTTCAATATATGGTTTTACTAATTCTCTAACTTGAGATTGATTTACATCTGCTGAATGTTGTGTTGAAACAACAACTGATTTTACATGAGCAGGTTTACCATCTTTATATTCTATAGTTATTTGACTTTTTGAATCAGGTTCAATATTTTTTAATTTTCCTGATTTTCGATCTTCTGCCATTAGTCTTAATATTTTGTGTGAATAGTGTATAGGTGCTGGCATTAATACATCTGTTTCATTACATGCATATCCAAACATTATACCTTGATCACCAGCTCCTTCATCTTTATTTCCTGAAGAGTCTACACCCATAGCTATATCTGCAGATTGTGAATGAAGATGACTTTCAATTTTTGTTGCTTCTTTCCATGTAAAACCTTTTTGGTCATAGCCAATATCCTTAATACATTCTCTAACTTTTTGAATTAGATCATCTTTTTTAATTTCTGGTCCTCTGACTTCTCCTGCTAAAACTACTTTGTTTGTTGTTGTTAATGTTTCACAAGCTACTCTGGACTGAGGTTCTGCTCCTAAATAACTATCTACAACCATATCTGATATTCTGTCACAAACTTTATCTGGGTGACCTTCTGAAACTGACTCACTAGTAAATAAAAAATTTTTTTTCATTTATTCTCCTTTTTTTTTAAAAAAAAAAACCAAACTAATATAAAATAATAAAAAATAAAGAAATATCTTATTTCCATAAACACTAAATAATGTTTTTTTACTTTGAAAAAATTTTTTAACTTCAATTACTCCCTTCTCAGTTGATTCTATCCTATAAATAACCTGACCTATTGGGTTTACATATGCAG
>CACFSO010000019.1 GCA_902568975.1 uncultured Pelagibacteraceae bacterium | reverse complement strand
TCAAATTCTCTCTTCCATCAAAATATATTTTTTCTTTTATTTCTAAAGAAATATTATCATTATCATATTTTTCAACCATAGAACTTATCAATTCAGATAATTCAAAAGTCTCTGTTTTTTCTTTTGAGGTAGAGCTTGCAAATTGGAGATATTCATTCAACATTTTTTCCATCTCGTCTACATTTTCAGATAACTTTTCAGATATTCCTTTATCCTTAATTAAAGCTAGTTGGAGTTTAATTCTAGTTAACGGCGTTCTTAAATCATGAGAAATACCTGAAAGCATTTCAGATCTTTGATTTAAATGACGAATTATTCTTTTTCTCATTTTTTCAAATTCATAACCAGCTTTTCTTATTTCAAGAGCACCTGATGGTCTAAATTCTTCTACATCTTCTCCCTTTCCAAATTTTTCAGAAGCCTGCGCTAACTTAATAATTGGTCTTGTTTGGTTTTTTAAAAATATTATTGCAATTGTAATCATCAAAAATGCAGGAAGAGTGATCCATAAAGCAAATATTCTTGCTGATGAGCTTGACACTCTTTCTTTAGGAATAAAAAATTGAAAATATCCTTTTTTATATTTAATTTTTAAATCAATTAATTGTTTGTATTTTGTTGTATCAAACCAATATTCTAGATGTTTTGATTTCAGTTCTCTTCTTAAAGTTCTATCTATAGGGCTAAACCATCTTTCTTCATTATTTCCAGTAGATATTAGTTCTGATTCTTCATAATATTTAATATTAAATTGTAAATGTTCTTTAAAAAGAATAATTACAAAATCTTTATTGGTTTCATCATTATCATAAGCATCTATAAAAGTTTTGATTTCTGAAACCAAAGCCCTTGTCATACCTTTATTTGTTTTAATCCATAAACTATCAAAAAAAACTAATGATATTGTTATTTGTATTACTATTATTGGGGTAGCTACAATTAATAATCCTCTGTAAAATAATCTTTTTGGTAAAAAATTTTTTATAAATTTATTCAATCCATAAAACATAACCTTCACCTCTTATAGTTTGTAAGTACTTAGGATTTTTTGGATCTTGCTCTATTTTTTTTCTTAATCTAGTTATAATCACATCTATTGATCTCTCCTTATCTAAATTAATTAATTTTCCGATTCCTTCACGAGAAAAAGTTTGACCTGGAGAATTTATCATCTTTTCTAGTATAACCTTTTCAGTTGCGTTAATTTTGAATTGTTTATTATTTTTGAAAATAAATAATTTATTCAAATCAATTTTTATATTACCAAAATTAATTACTTTTTTTGTATTTTTATTTTTAGTTTTATTTAAAATATTATTTATTCTCAGTATTAATTCTTTTGGCTCAAATGGTTTTGCTAAATAGTCATCAGCTCCCATCTCTAATCCTTTAACTCTATCGGTGGCTTCACCTTTTGCTGTAAGAAGAATTATAGGAGTATCTAAGTTATCTATATTTTCTTTAATAAAATCTATACCACTTTTCCCAGGCATCATTACATCTAAAACAATTAAATCAAATTTGATTATTTTTATTTTTTCTGAAGCATCCTCAGCATTTTTTCCAGTAGTCACTAGAAAGTTATTTTCATTTAAATACTCTTTAACTAGCGTTCTTATTCCATCATCGTCATCAACAACTAAAATATGTGCTTCAAACTTATTCATTAATTATTCTTTTTAAAATATTTTCAAAATCTATAACCTCTTTCGAATTTGAATTTAAAAGTGCCTCATAAATTCTTTTTTTTTGAATTGTAAAAATCTCTTGAAATATTACTAGTCCTTTTTCACTTAAATATACATGTTTAATTCTTGTATCTTTTAAATTTTTTTTAAATTTGACAGCCTCTAAACTATTCAATTCATTTAATACCCTATTTAAACTTTGCTTAGTTATCTTTAGTTTTTTTAAAAGTTCAGAAATACTTATACCTTTGTATATAGATAAAAAAAGAATTACTTTATGATGGGCAATGCCAATAGAATATTTATCTAATATTTTTTTTGAGTCAGAAAAAATTTCACGATTAATTATTAAAATTTTTTCTATAAACTCTTTTATTTTGTCATCTTTTAAATATAAAAGTTCTTTCATAATGGTAAGTTATATTGACATATTATATATACAAAGATATTTTTTAAAAAAAAAAAAAATCAAATGATACCCTACGATAAAAGAGAAGGTAAAATCTGGTACAATAATGAGCTTGTTGATTGGCAAGATGCCAAGCTTCATGTAATTAGTCATGGATTACATTATGCAAGCTTAGTTTTCGAAGGATTAAGAGTTTATGATGGAGAAATATTTAAATTAGAAGAGCATACAGATAGACTTTATCATTCAGCTAAAAGAATGGATATTAAAATTCCTTATTTAAAAGAAGAAATTAATAAAGCTTGCAAAAAAATTATCTCAATTCAAAAAGTTCAAAATGGATATGTTAGACCATTTGCTTGGAGAGGAAGTGAAATGATGGGTGTTTCTGCTCAAAATACAAAAATTAATGTTGCTATAGCAACATGGGAATGGGGAGATTATTTTGATCCAAAATTAAAAACTGAAGGAATTAAATTAAATATTTCTCATTGGAGAAGACCCGCTCCCAATTCAATACCTTGGGACAGTAAAGCTGCCGGTCTATATATGATTTGCACTTTATCTAAGCATGAAGCTGAAAAACAAGGTTATAGTGAATCTCTAATGTTAGATCATGAGGGCAACATAGCAGAGTCTACAAGTGCTAATATTTTTTTCAAAGATAAAAATGGAGAATTGCATACACCCATACCAGATTCATTTTTAAATGGCATAACTAGGAAAACAGTAATCGAAATAGCTCAATCAAAGAATATAAAAGTTCATGAGAGAAAGATTTCACCAAAAGAACTTTCTACTTTTGTAGGATGTTTTTTAACTGGTACCGCTGCAGAAATTACTCCAGTTTCAAAGATAGCAGAAAATACCTATAAAGTTTGCGATCTTATTTTAGATTTATCAGCAAGTTATGGAAAATTAGTAAGAAAAAAAAAAGCAGCTTAATCTTTGTTATCTTCAGAAATTGCATGATCAATTCCTTTTCTTAAATATTCATACCCAGTATAAAGTGTGAGAAATGCAGAAAGCCAAAGAAGAACAATACCTATTGTTTGAGCATTGTAATCTTGAAAGTTTATAATTTTATTTCCCGTTTCTCCAGTTAACAAAGTTGCAATTGCAAACATTTGCAAAAATGTTTTGGCTTTAGCTAAACTTGAAACAGGTAATTTTTGCTGACTTTTTGCAAGAAATTCTCTTAATCCTGAAATTAATATTTCTCTAGTTAATATTATTATCGCAGCAATTACTTCGTAATTTTTAATTGTTCCATCCATAACCAAAAGTATAAGCGCAGTTGCAACAATAATTTTGTCAGCGATAGGATCTAATAATTCACCCAATTTTGATTCCTCTTTATACATTCTCGCGAGCAAACCATCTAAAAAATCAGTAAAAGAAGCTATTACAAATAAAATAAAAGGAATTAGATCACCATAAAATCCTGGCAAATAAAATGTAATTACAAAAATAGGCACTATTATAATTCGACCAATAGTTAAATAATTAGGAATTTTAAATTTCATTCGTGAAAGAAATTATATATTTTTTTTGCTGTTTTTTCTTCTACTCCTTCAACAGACTTTATTTCGTCTAAACTTGCTGCTTCAACAGATCTAGCTGATCCAAAATGGTTTAATAATGCCCTTTTTCTAGTCGATCCAATACCTTGTATTTGATCTAGTAGTGACTTTGTTATTCCTTTTTTTCTTTTAGCTCTATGAGCGCTTATTGCAAACCTATGAGATTCGTCTCTTATTCTTTGAAGAAAAAAAAGCGTTGGGTCATTTTTCTCAAATTTATAATCTTTACCGTTGTAAAAAAAAGTTTCATTACCACTATTTCGGTATTTACCTTTAGCAATAGCTATAACTGGTATCTCATTAAGTCCAAGTTCGTTCATAACTTGCCTAGCTGAAGAATATTGACCTTTGCCACCATCTATTAAAACTAAATCTGGAAAAGTTAAATAATTTCCTTTTTCTTGTAATGCACGTTTGAATCTTCTGTTTAATACTTCTCTAATCATTCCATAATCATCTTGTTTAAAATTTTCTGTTTTTATATTAAATTTCCTGTATCTTTTTTTTATAAATCCCTCTTCTCCGTATGTTATTAAAGCTCCAACGCTATTTGTTCCTTGGATGTGACTATTGTCATAAACTTCTACTAGACTAATGCTATTTTCCAATTTAAATTTTTTACCAATTTCATCTAGTAAACTTCTATTATTTTGACTTTCATATAATTTTCTATTTAAGCTATCTTTTGCATTTTTTATTGCTAAATTTATTACTTTAAGTTTTGATCCTTTTTTTGTTGTTGAAATATTTATTTGTTTTCCTTCTTTTTTTGATAAAGTTTTTTCAATTAATTTTCTCTCTTTTATATCTTCACTTAAAATTATAGAACTTGGTACAGCTTTATTTTCATAAAATTGTGACACAAAAGAATTTATGATTTCTTTCAAATCTTCATCTGGATCATGCTTTGGAAAAAAAGCTTGATTACCCCAATTTTGTTTAGATCTATAAAAAAAAACTTGAATACAAGTTTTGCCTGATTCTTTGTAACCCGCAATTACGTCTGCTTCAACAAGGTTTGCTTCACTTATCGTCAATGATGATTTAATTATATTTAAAGATTTAATTTTATCCCTAAGTATTGCTGCCTTCTCAAAATCTAGTTCCTCACTTGCATTTTCCATTTGTTGTGAAAGTGTTTTTTGAATTTTTCTTGATTTTCCTTTGCTTAAAAATTCATCTGCGGCTTCAACCAACTTTGCGTAATCTTGTTTATTAATTTTCCCTCCACAAGGTCCTGAGCATCTTTTAAGAAAATAATTAAAACACGTTTTATTACCATCTTCGACTTGTTTATCAGTACAAGATCTTAATAAAAAAATTCTTTGTATAGTTTTAATTGCCATATTAACAGCTAAAGAACTTGCGAAAGGTCCATAATATTTTCCAGCTTTATTTTTTGCACCCCTATGTTTTTCGATCCTTGGAAATTCATGATCTGAAATAAAAATATATGGAAATGATTTGTCGTCTTTAAGTAAAATATTAAATTTTGGTTTATATTTTTTAATTAAATTAGCTTCTAAAAGTAAAGCTTCACTTTCATTTGTTGTTGTTGTTACATCAAGTTTTCTGGTTTGAGATAACATCCTTTCTGTTCTAATAATGTGATTTTTTTCAGATAAGTAGCTTTTTAACCTATTTGGAAGATTTTTTGCTTTACCTACATACAGAATCTGATTATCAGCGTTTAGCATACGATAAACTCCAGGAAGTTTTTGTATTAATGGTAATTCTTTTTTAATTACTTCTTTTCCAATTTCAGAGCTTATCATGACTTCTTTTTTTAGAAATTTGAATTCCTACCGATGCGCAATCTTTCATTATTTCTAACTTTTCAATTTGAAGGCTAATTTTATCAATTCTTTTATCTTTAAATAGCTCATCAAAAACATCTTCTGCTAGTGTTTCAAGAAAGTTATAATGTTTATTTCTAACTAATTTTTTAACCAATCTTACAATTTTTGCATAGTTTACAATTGATTTAATATCTTTATCATTTGATGGTTTTTTATTTTCGTAGTTTACTTCCATTGTAAATTTAACTTTTTGTGATTTTTTTTTTTCAAATTCAAAATAACCAAGTTTTAAATTTAATACTAAATCATTAATTAAAACTTTTTTCTCATAGTTAAATAAGTTTTTTTTTCTGTCAATTTTGATTATTTTAAAATTATTTTTTCTCACTCTTTACCTTTCATAATGTCTGGTGTTTGCCAATTTAAATTTTGTCCACTATCAATAGCCAGTACTTGTCCAGTAATAGATCTATTTTTTATAAAAAAGTCAACTGCATTACAAATTTCCTCAACATCAACTTGTCTTTTGAGCGGGGTAGACATGTACTGTTTTTTAAAATGTTTATCTGTTTGCCTTTTATTTTTCATTGTAGGTCCAGGCGCAATTCCATTTACTCTTATATAAGGTGACAAGCTCATAGCACTTGTTTTAGTAAGAGTATAAAGTCCTGTTTTACTTATTGTATAGGAAAAAAAGAATGGAGTTAATTTAAAAACTCTTTGATCAATAATATTAATTATATTATTATTTTTAACTTTTATATTTTTTGCAAATCCTTTGGATAATAAAGCAGGAGTTCTAAGATTTGTTCTTAAATGACGACCCCAACTTGTAGTACTAAAATTTTCAAGTTTATCATTTTCAAATAAAGAGGCGTTATTAATTAAGCAATCAAAATATTTCAATTTATATTTGGCAAATTTTAAAATTTTATTTACATCTTTCTCTTTGCTCAAGTCTCCTTTAACAAGATAAACTTTAGTTTGTTTTTTTGATAATTCTTTTTTTAATTTTTCAGCATTAGATTTAGATTTATTAAAGTGTATGACAATTTCTACACCTCTCCCTGCAAGCCTTTTAGCTATAGCTGCTCCTATACGGGTTGCACCTCCAGTAATGATTATTTTATTTGCTTCCACTTTTTTTTTCCTTTTTGTGTTCTAGTTCCAGGCATTCCCATGGTTGATCTTCCCTTAGGATAGAGTTTATTTTTTACATCGTACTGTCTTATTTTTGGATTTAAAGTAATTTCTAACTCTGTACTTTCTAATTTTCTGATTTCATCTCTAATTTTTGCAGCTTCTTCAAATTCTAAATTGGATGCAGAATCTTTCATTTTTTTGTTTAATGCTTTTAAGTGTTTTTTTAGGTTTCCACCTATATTTGAGCCTTCGCTAACTTTTACATAATCTTTTTCATAAACACTTTCTAAAATATCACTAATTTCTTTTTTTACTGTTTTTGCATCAATATTATTTTTTTTATTGTAATTAAGCTGTATTTCTCTTCTTCTATCCGTTTCTTTGATTGCTTTTTTTATACTCTTGGTTTCTTTGTCAGCATATAGAATAACTTTTCCTTCAACATTTCTTGCGGCTCTGCCGATAGTTTGAATAAGTGAAGTTTCAGACCTTAAGAAACCTTCTTTGTCTGCATCTAAAATTCCAACCAACGCACATTCTGGTATATCTAGTCCTTCTCTTAGTAGATTTATTCCAACCAAAACATCAAACACTCCCATTCTTAAATCTCTCATGATTTCAATTCTTTCAAGAGTATCAATGTCTGAGTGTAAATATCTGACCTTTATTCCATTTTCATGAAGATACTCAGTCAAATCTTCAGCCATTTTTTTTGTTAAAGTTGTTACTAATACTCTGAAATTCTTCTCAACAACTTTTTTACATTCATGCATTAAATCATCAACCTGGTTTTTTGCAGGTCTAATTTCCACATTAGGATCTATTAATCCTGTAGGCCTTATTACTTGATCAATAAATTTACCTTTTGTTTGTTCTAGTTCCCAAGGCCCAGGAGTGGCAGAAACAAAAACAGTTTGGGTTCTCATCATGTCCCATTCTTCAAATTTAAGAGGTCTATTATCCATGCATGATGGAAGTCTAAATCCATATTCTGCAAGAGTACTTTTTCTTGATCTATCTCCTTTAAACATACCATTTAACTGTGGTACTGTTACATGACACTCATCTACAAATATTAAAGTATTATCTGGAAAATATTCAAAAAGAGTAGGAGGCGGTTCACCTGGTTTTCTACCAGATAAAAATCTTGAATAATTTTCAATCCCAGCACATGAACCAGTTGCTTCAATCATTTCTAAATCAAATTTTGTTCTCTCTTCTAGTCTTTGTGCTTCAAGCAATTTATTTTCGGCTTTATGTTTTTTTAAAGTTACTTCTAGCTCTTTTTTTATATTTATAATTGCTTGTTCTACTGTTGGTTTGGGAGTTATATAATGACTATTTGCGTAAATTTTAATTAAATTTAATTCTCTAACTTGGTCACCAGTTAATGGATCAAATTCTTCAATTTTTTCTAATTTGTCACCAAACAAACTTATTCGCCACGCTCTATCTTCAAGATGTGAAGGAAAAACTTCAAGATATTCACCTCTGGCTCTAAAAGTTCCTCTATAAAAATTTTGATCATTTCTTTTATATTGAAGAGCTACTAAAGATTTAATTATTTGTTCTCTGTTATAATCATAGTTTTTTTGAAGCGTTAAAGTCATTTTGCTGTATGCTTCAACCGATCCAAGACCATAAATGCAAGATACGCTGGCAACGATTAAAACATCATCTCTTTCTAAAAGAGATCTTGTAGCTGAGTGTCTCATTCTATCTATTTGCTCATTAATTGAAGCTTCTTTTTCGATATAAGTGTCTGATCTAGGAACATAAGCTTCGGGCGTATAATAATCATAGTAAGAGACAAAATATTCAACAGCATTGTCCGGAAAGAAACCCTTCATTTCACCATAAAGCTGAGCTGCAAGTGTTTTATTTGGAGCTAAAATTAATGCCGGTCTGTTTGTAGCCTCAATAACCTTGGCCATAGTAAAGGTTTTTCCTGATCCTGTTACTCCAAGAAGAACTTGATTGAATTCTCCTTTATTAGCGCTTTGAACCAATTTTTTTATAGCTTCTGGCTGGTCTCCCGCAGGTTTAAAATCAGATTTAATTTTAAATTTTTTACCACCCTCAAGTTTTCCACTAATTTTTGGATTTTTACTCTGAATATCTGTAATTAAATCTTGATAAGTATTTTCCATATATTAAACAACGTATTAGAATAATTTTATATTTCAATGAGCATAATATCAGATAGTTTAAAAAGGATTAAACCATCTCCCACTATAGCTGTTACTCAAAAAGCTAGAGAATTAAGAGCTGCAGGAAAAGATGTGATTGGACTAGGAGCGGGAGAGCCAGATTTTGATACACCAAATAATATTAAGAATGCAGCTATAAAAGCCATTAGAAGTGGTGATACCAAATATACAGCAGTTGATGGAACTCCAGCTTTAAAAAAAGCAATAATTAAAAAGTTTAAAAAAGAAAATAATTTAAAGTTCTCAAATGAGGAAATAACTGTAGGAACAGGAGGCAAACAAGTCCTTTACAATGCATTCATGGCAACTTTAAACAGAGGCGATGAAGTAATTATTCCAGCACCTTATTGGGTTTCTTATCCTGATATGGTTCTATTAGCAGGAGGCAAAACAAAAATTATTAAATGTAGCGCGTCAGATAATTTTAAATTAACACCACAAAAATTAAGGAAAGCAATTTCTAAGAAAACAAAGTGGTTAATATTAAATTCACCATCAAATCCTACAGGCGCAAGTTATTCAAAAGCAGAGATAAAAAAATTATCTCAAGTTTTAATTAAATACAAAAAAATTCAAATTTTAAGTGATGATATTTATGAGCATATCACATATGATAAAGCTAAATTTTTTACTATTGCTCAAATATCAAATTTAAAAAACAGAACTCTAACTATGAATGGTGTGAGTAAATCTTATGCTATGACAGGATGGAGAATAGGTTATGCCGGAGGACCAAAAGAAATTATTAAAGCTATTCGTAAAATCCAATCTCAATCAACATCTAACCCTTCTTCTATAAGCCAAGCAGCCGCAGTTGAAGCTTTAAATGGAAATCAAAAATTTATAAAAACAAGATCTAAAGAGTTTAAAAAAAGAAGAGATTTTGTTGTTAAGAGCTTAAATAAAATTAAAGGAATTAAATGCTTAACGCCCAATGGAGCATTTTATGTATTTCCAAGTTGCAAAGCTCTTTTGAATAAAAAAACTAAATTAAAAAAGGATACTGATTTTGTTCAAAAATTACTTGAGAAAGCAAATGTAGCTGTAGTGCAAGGTTCGGCTTTCGGATTAGAAGGTTACTTTAGAATTTCTTATGCAACCTCAATGAAAAATTTAAAAAAAGCCATGGAAAGAATAAAATCTTTTTGTGAAAGTTTGAACTAATTAGTGAGATAAAAATTTTTCAGCCTCAAGAGCAGCCATACAGCCCATTCCTGCAGCGGTTACAGCTTGTCTAAATATTTTATCTTTAACATCTCCTGCAGCAAAAACACCAGGAATATTAGTTTCTGTAGATTCTGGTTTTGTTGTTAAATAACCTTCTTTATCCATATCCAGTTGATCTTTAAATAGTTGTGTCGCTGGATCATGTCCTATAGCAATAAATAATCCATCAATTTTCAATTCATTAATTTTATTTGTTTTTACGTTTTTAATTTTTAAACCCTTTACACTTTTAGGTTCATTGTCTCCAATAACTTCTTCGATTACGCTATCCCAAATAATTTCAATTTTTTTATTCTCCATCAATTTTTTTTGAAGCAATTTTTCCGCTCTAAGCGAGTCTCTTCTATGAATTAATTGAACCTTTGATGCAAATTTTGTTAAAAACATTGCTTCTTCTACTGCAGCATTTCCACCACCAACTACTGCAACAGTTTTATCTTTAAAGAAAAATCCATCACATGTTGCACAAGCAGATACGCCAAAGCCTCTAAATTTTTGTTCAGATTCAATATTTAACCACCTTGCTTGAGCACCTGTCGAAATAATAATGGAGTCTGCAGTGTATTTCTGTCCACCATCTCCTATAGCTTCGAAAGGTTTTGATTTTAAATTTACAGATGAAATATGATCCTCAATCAATTCTGTACCCACAGCTTTAGCTTGATCTCGCATTTGCTCCATTAACCAAGGTCCCTGAATTACTTCAGCAAAACCAGGATAATTTTCTACATCAGTTGTGGTGGTTAATTGTCCACCTGGCTCCATTCCAGAAACCATAATAGGTTTTAGCATTGCTCTTGCAGCATAAACAGCAGCTGTATATCCTGCAGGACCAGATCCTATTATCAACACTTTTGTGTGTTTAGTTGGATTTTGATTCATATCAAAGCTATATAGTAATTAATGAGCAAATTAAAAGGATTATTATTAACCGAAGGATTGCACGGTATGATTAGTCAAGTAGAAGGATTGGCTAAAGCTTTAAACTTAGATTTTTTTCACGAAAAAGTTGAATTAAACAGTTTTTGGAATTTAATTCCACCAAAACTTACACCAGTAAGTAAATTTATTTTTAAAAATAAAATAAATAAAGAATTTGATATTATCATTTCATGTGGAAGAAAAAGTGTTGTTCCTTCAATCTATCTTAAAAGAAATTCTAATAAAAAAATAATAAATATTCATATTCAAAACCCCTTAGTATCTTTAGAAAACTTTGATTATATTGTTTCACCAGAACACGATGGTCTAAATGGAA
>CACFSO010000018.1 GCA_902568975.1 uncultured Pelagibacteraceae bacterium | reverse complement strand
ATTTTAGGTAATAAAGAAAAGTATGAATTTTTAAATTGGGATTTTGATATAGGAGATTGTGTAATTTTTGACATAAGAACACTTCATGGTGCTCTAAGTCCATCTATACCAAGCAAAACATTAAGCCGATATACTTTAAGAGTAGCAAAGGAGGATGTAAAAATAAGTTATATCGAAGATTTGACAGGCTATAATTACAGAAAAACCATGCAAGATGCTGGATATAAAAATGGAGACCCACTGGGTGGAAAAATGTTTCCAACTTTGTTTGAAATATAAAAACCTTAGCCTAAATTATAGGCTAAGGTACAATTAAATTATTTTCCTGGTGGCTTATATGTTCCTGCAATTTTTGCTGCATGACTAGCTACTTTACCCATATCAATAGCCTCTAAAGTTTCCATTTCTTTAACAGCGCCAGAAGCCATCATAACTACTTTCATTCCCGCGGCCGCTTCAAAACTATCAATCTCAATAATTGCGCAAAAATCATATTTACCTCTTAATAGATGCATATCTAATAATTTACCACCCGCAGCTTCTATCATTTTACTCGCTGCAGCACGTCTATCATCATTAGGATTTTGAACAAAACCAGCAAGACCTTTATCACTGTAAGAACCAAGTGCTATAAGTTTCATATAATTTTCTCCTTTTTTTAAAAAGATTATAACAAAATGAGATATTAGAGGATATGAATATTATATTAAGTTAATTATTTGAAATACGATCCATTTCTTTTAATTCAACTTCTAGTTTATCCAGCTCTTCTCCCCCAGCCATCATTCCTAGAAGTTTTTCTCTAGACAAATTTTTTTTAGGATAAGTCCCTAAACTTTTTCCACGATTTAAAATAGTAAAACTATTTCCTACAGGGTAAGCGTGATGAACATTGTGAGTAATTAAAATTACACCTAAACCCTGAGAAGCAGCTTTGACAATATATTTTAGTACAACAGATGCTTGATGTACTCCTAATGCAGATGTAGGCTCATCTAAAATTAGTACCTTAGCGCCAAAATATATTGCTCTTGAAATAGCTAAACATTGTCTTTCACCTCCAGACATTGTTCCAACAGCTTGAGATGGATCTCTAATATCAATTCCTATTTGACCCATTCTTTCTGCTGCAATTCTATTTGCTTTTTGAATATCAAAAGATTTAAAAGGACCAAAACCTTTTTTTGGTTCTCTTCCCATAAAAAAATTTCGAGTAACGCTCATTAGAGAAACTAGAGCTAAATCTTGATATACTGTTGCAATACCCATATCCAAAGCATCTCTAGGTGAGTCAAATTCTGTTTTTTTTCCTTCAACAATTATTTCTCCTTCATCAGGTTTATGGACGCCAGACAAAGTTTTAATCAAAGTAGATTTGCCTGCACCGTTATCACCTAATAAACACATTATTTCACCTTTTTTAACTTTCATTGTTACATCTTTTAATGCAATAACTGATCCAAAAAATTTACTTATATTGTTGAATTCTACTAATACATCACTCATTATTATTTATTCTCCGTTACTCTTCTTCTTATAAAATTGTTGAATATTACAGCTATTAACATCATTACGCCCAAAAATACTTTAAACCAATCTGTATCCACTTCTGTGTAATATATACCCATTGATACAGTTCCAAAAATTAATGCACCAAATGCAGCTCCGATAGCGGATCCATAACCTCCAGTTAGCAAACAGCCACCGACAACTGCTGCAACAATTGCTTCTAACTCTTTTAAATTTCCTCTCATTGTGTCTGCTGATCCAGCGTCTAAAACTTGTACGCATGCATATATTGTTGCACAAACAGCTGTACCAATAAACAAACTGGTTTTTACTCTATTAACTGGCACACCTACATTTCTTGCTCCATTTTTATCTCCACCTGCACCGAATATCCAATTTCCATAACTTGTTTTCATTAATATCCAAGTCGCAAATACAGTTAAACCAATCCACCATAAAACTGAGGCAGGAATACCTGTTGCAAGAGGTGTTCCATCAGTTCTTAGAGCAATTAAACCAATATTACCCATCCAAATAAATAAACTTTTAAAAGCATCAGCTGAAAAAATCCATGCAATTGGATCATTTTCAATTAAAACTCTTAATCCAGGTACTTGAGTTCTTCCTGTTATTAATCTAGTTAACGCTAAAGTTGCTCCTCTTAAAATAAACAACATTGCCAATGTAACAATAAAAGAAGGAAGGCCAGTTCTAACAACTAATATGCCATTTAAATATCCAACTAAAACTGCCATTGAAAATGCAAAAAGAATAGCCATCCACAATGGCCATCCCCAATAGATAGCAGGTATAGCTATACATATTCCAGCGAAACCAATCATTGACCCAACAGAAAGATCAAATTCACCACCAATCATTAACATAGCAGCGCCAATTGCTATTATTCCAAGATTAGCTGACACTTCTAAAAAATTAATTGTACCATAAGCACTAAACATTCCAGTGTCACCTGCGATAATTCCAAAAAATATGAATACTAAAACTGATCCTCCCAAAGCTCCAAGCTCTGGTCTGTTTAACAATACTTTTAATTTTGATACTTTTCTAAGTCTCTCGTCATGGATTTTTCCTTTAATACTTTGTTCTTTAAGAGACATAATTTTAATTTTTGGTTAAAAAAAAGGCTCACAATAAATTGTGAGCCTTTTTAAGATCTATTTTATCTGTAACCTTGAGCTGCCCACTTGATTACCGCGCTAGCATTGTCAGGAGTTACAAAACCAGGTCCAGTCATAACTACACCAGCTGGCATTACACCCCATTTCATATACTGAGAAAAGATAACTATAGGTAGGTAACCTTGAAGATATTGTTGTTGGTCAATTAAAAACTCTACTTTACCTGCAGCAGCAGCTTTCAACATTCCTGGAGACATATCAAATGTTCCAAGTTTAACTTTTCCAACTTTTCCAGCAGATTCTAGAGCTTTTAAAGCTGCCTCACCTGATAGACCAGCACCTAAAGTTAAGATAGTGTCATATCCACCACCTAATTTTGCTGCAACTGCACTTTGAATTTCTGTAGGGTCATTAGAAGTTCCTAAAATATCTACCGAACCTCCAAAACCTTTTTTGAAACCTGCACATCTTCTATCTAGTGCTACGTTACCAACTTCATGGTTAACACATAATGCTTTTTTACCACCAGCGGCTTTCATTTTCATTCCACCACCAACTCCAGCTTCAAACTCCGTTTGCCCAACGTGAGCACTAATTCCTAATGATTGGTAATCATCAGAACCTGAGTTCATTGATACAACTGGGATACCAGCAGCTATAGCAGCTTTAACTGATTTTCCTAAAGCAGCAGCATCTGGCAAAGTAATCACAATACCTTTTGGTTTTTGTGATACAGCATTATCAATTAATTTTGCCATTTCAACCATGTCAAAAGTTCCGGGAGCTGTGTATTTGCAAGATATACCTTGATCTTTACAAGCAGCATCAACACCATTTTTAGCTACTGACCAAAAAGGGTCATTAGCTTGACCGTGAGAAACAACTATTACATCTGTTGCTAAAGTAGACACAGACATCAATGCCCAAGCTCCTATAGCTAACAAAAAGTTTTTTAATGTTTTCATTATTATTTTCCCTCTAATTGTTAAATTTAACTTTTAAAAAATAAATTCTAGTAATTTTAAAATTATTTGTAAAGTTTGGATATTATTTTATTCAACTAAGAGTTGATTAAAATTTTATATTTATATTTTTTTTATTTTTTAATGAATTATATGCGGCATTAGCAAGTATTAAAGCTTTTCTTCCGTCTTCAAATGTAGCAAGTGGTTTTGTATTTTTTTTAATCATTCTAAGAAGATCATTTAATTGAATTTTATATGACTCTTTATATCTATCTACAAAAAAATTTAATAATGGCTTTTGTTGGTTGGTGTTACTCTTTGTATGAAGCTCTGTTTCATTTTGTTTTTTATTTCCTGAAATTAACATTCCCTTAGAGCCAAACAACTCAACTCTTTGATCATAACCAAAACTACAATGTCTTGAATTAGTTATAATGCATTGTACACCTTTGTAAGAATTAATTAAGCAAGAAGCCAGTTCGTAATCTTTTATTTTATTGAATCTTTTATCTGAAATGTTACTAGCTGATGCAAAAATTGATTTAATCTCATCACTGCCCAAGTAAAATCTTAATAAATCAAAATCATGTATCATCATATCTCTAAATATTCCTCCAGATTGTTTTAGGTACTTTATTGAAGGGGGAGCGGGATCTCTACTTGTTATAATTATTTTTTCTAATTTGCCTATTTTTCCTTTGTTTAGCTCTTGTTTTAAAAAATTATGTCCAGGATCGTATCTTCTATTAAAACCTAATTGAATTTTTGCTTTTAGTTTTGATATTTTTTTTTTACACTTGTTTATCTTGTCTATGTTTAAATCTAAAGGTTTTTCGCAAAATATAATTTTTTTATTTATAACTCCTTCAAGAATAAATTTAATATGAGTTGAAGTAGCTGAAGAAATAAAGATAGCTTTTACTTTTTTATCTTTAAATGCAATTGAGGGTTTATTTATTGAAATTGATTTGAGTTTTTTTGCATTTTTTTTTGCTAGATTCTTATCTATATCGTAAATATATTTTAAATTAAAATTACGATTTCGCATTAAATTTTTACCATGCATTAAACCAATTCTGCCAACCCCAAATAAAGCGATATCAATCATTATTTTTTGTTTGAATAAATTATATTTTGAAATATCTTAGCAAAAATTATTTTAATGTCAGTAAAATTAGGAATAGCACCAATAGCATGGAGTAATGATGATATGCCAGAATTAGGTGGAGATACTCCATTAGAGCAGTGTCTTGCCGAGGCAAGCAAAGCTGGATTTTCAGGAATAGAGTCAGGCGGAAAATTTCCAAAACAATCAGAAAAACTAATACCTTTATTAGAAAAGTATAAATTAAATTTATGCTCAGGATGGTATGGGGCTAATCTAAGAAAAAATTCTGTTAAAGAAGAAATAGATTTAATTCAAGAGCAACTTAAACTTTTTAAAGATTGTAATTCACCCTGTATGGTTTTTGCTGAAGTTTCAGGTTCTATTGCTGGAGATCAATCAAGAAAGCTTTCAACAAGACCTCAAATGAATGATGATGAATGGAAAGATTTTTGTAGAAAAATTTCAGAAATGGGAAAATATTTAGAAGATCAAGGAATGCCTTTAGCTTATCACCATCACATGGGAACTGTTATTGAAAGTCAAAAAGATACTGAAAGATTAATAGAAAACACATGTGATCAAGTTAAATTAACTTTAGATACAGGTCATATGTTATTTGCTAAAGGAAATACTATTAAAGTTATTGACGATTTCAAAGAAAGATTAATTCATGTTCACTGCAAAGATATGAGGAAAAATATTTTAGAAAAATCAATAAAGGAAGATTTAAGTTTTAGGGAAGCATTTTTAGAAGGAGCTTTTACAGTTCCTGGAGATGGTTGTATAGACTATAGACCTATATTTAATTTACTTAAAAAAAATAATTATTCTGGTTGGTTAGTAGTTGAAGCTGAACAAGATCCAAAAAAGGCCAATCCATTTGAATATGCAAAAATTGGTTATAAATATCTATCAAAATCTTGCGAGGAATTAAATATTCAGATTTTAAGATAAATCAATTGCATATTTTTTTAATTTTTCTATTGGTATTAACTTTAAAGTATTTTCATGAGTTTTTTTTAAGAAAATTGGACATGCTTTTCCTGCGTCTATTGATCTTGCATACCAGCTAGCACAAACGCACCAGGAATCTCCATCTTTTAAACCAGGAAAACCAAATTCAGGGTGAGGAGTAATTAAATCATTTCCAACTTCTTTGCACCAAACTAAAAAATCATTATTAACTTTGGCACATACCGTATGAATTCCAATATCATTTTCATCTGTATTACAACAACCATCCCTATACCAACCTGTTAATGGATCTAAAGAACATTCTTCTAATTTTTCACCCAAAACATTTTTCTGAATTTTACCCATTTTAAGTTAACGATATATTGAAGTTAGTTCATTGTTTCCTGCAGCAACGCAAGGAGATTTAAAACATGTTCCAATAATCCATTCTGAACCAGGTTCAGAATCAAAATTTTGTGACATTAAAAAAATTACACCCATTTCTACAGATTGTCCTGCTTTACCTTCAGCTTTTAATCTTGGATCAGGATCAGTTTTTATAACTGATTCATCCGAGTAAGGATTTTTTATATCTAAATTATTTTTTATATAATTAATTATATTTTTCGCAATCCATTCTTCATTACAAGGGTCTCCCCATACCGTTAATGATTCTTCACTAGCTGATGAGCATTTATTTACTTCTCCATTTATAAGATCTACCACTTTTTTGTGGTTTTCGGTAACTTGAGTTGCTTTTGCTTCAACCGCTGGTCTTGTACTAAGTGTCCATAACAACATACCAACGACATAAATAGATGAGAAAACAACCAAAAGTTCCAATAGACCAAAATTTTTAAAGTTTATTTTCATTTATTAATTCTTAACAATTTTTGATTTTTCTAGTTTTTTATCAAAAAAATCAATAATATTTTGAATAGTTTCTTTACCCATTCTCTCCATGCATTCTTTAGTAAAGGCAGCAGTATGTGGACTTAAAAAAACTTTATCATTTTTTAATAAGGGATTATCACTTTTAGGTGGCTCATCCTCAAAAACATCTAATCCTGCTCCATAAATGTAATTTTTATTTAACGCTTCATTTAGATCATTTTCATTAATAATACCACCTCTTGCTGCGTTAATTATTATACAATTTTTTTTCATTTGCTTCATCAGGTCTAAATTAATCATGTTTTTTGTTTCGTCATTCAATGGCATATGAATAGAAATAGCATCAATATATTTTACTGTAGATTTTAAATCTTCTATTTTTTTTCCACCAAACGAAGCAATTGTATTTTCGTCAACAAAAGGATCATATATAAAAACATTCATCTCAAAACCCAAACATCTTTTTATTAGTTTTTGACCAATTCTACCAAAACCAAATATTAAAATATTTTTCTTCCACATTTCAATAGTTTTTGGGAGTTTATTTCTTTCATTGAATTTTCCAGATTTTACATTTTCATCATACATGCTTTTTCCTTTAGATATACTTAAAAGCATAAACATTACGTGCTCTGCTACAGCAACAGCATTTGCAGTTGCTGTAATTGAAATTGTAATATTATTTTTTTTTGAAGAATTTAAATCAATATTATCATAACCAACCCCATGTCTTGATATAATTTTTAATTTTTTTCCAAGATCAATAATATCAGCGGGTAATTTGGCCGTTCTAATAGACAAACCATCACAGTCAACTATTTTTTTCTTTAAGATTTCATAATCAATATTTTCAATTATTTCATATTTGTAATCAGTGTTTTTTTTTAATAAATTAATTCCTTCTTCATGAATATTTTGAATAACAAGTATTTTTTTTTTATCAGACACTGGTATTAACTAATATGCTTTTGATTCCTCTTTTGAATCAACTATTTTTAGTTTTGAAACTGCTGATTTTGCACCTGCACTCATGTATCTTTGATCAGAGCCAATAGTTACAAGTTGAAAACCAAGTTCTATCATTTTTTTTGCATATTCTGCAGTAGCGTTATGAATTCCTGCAAATAAATTATTTTTTTTTGCGTGCTTTAATATATTGACTATTTGTTCATATGTTGGAGTTCCTTCAGAATTATCAAAAGCCGGTTTTTGACCTATCGCTAAACTTAAATCTGCAGGACCAATATAAATACCACTTAATCCTGGAGTACTCATAATTTCATCTAGTTTTTGCAAAGCTTCACTTGTTTCAATCATTGCTATTTTTAGAATTTCATCATTAGCATAATTCGCATAATCACTACCGCCGTATATTAAACCTCTTATAGGACCAAAGCTCCTATATCCTTTTGGTGGATACATACAAGCTTGAACAAATTTTTCTGCTTGTTCTTTGTTGCTAACCATTGGACAAATAATGCCGTATGCACCTGCATCAAGTATTTTCATTATTTGACCTGGTTCATTCCAATTAACTCTTGCCATTGGAACAACTTCAGTCGTGGAGATTGCTTGAAGCATCTGTAAAGCATTTGGGTAATCTATTACGCCATGTTGCATATCAATTGTTAATGAATCCCACCCTTGATGAGCCATCACTTCTGCAGAAAATGAACTTGGAATTTGAAGCCAGCCATTAACTATTGCTTTTCCATTTTTTATGATTTCCAATAGTTTATTTTTTCTCATTTATAATAAAACAATTATAATTATTATTACCCATGCTCCGAGGTAATAAATAGGCATAGCCTTTCTCCAAGAAAATAAAATTTTAGCAGCGTTTTTACTTCTTTTACTCATTTTTATCTTTTTTTTCATTTTTATCCCTTAATTCCTAGGTGTGTATATTTAACATTAAGATAGTCTTTAATGGCCATTGATCCTCCTTCACGGCCATAACCAGTTTGTTTAATTCCTCCAAAAGGGGCTTCAGCAATAGCTACAACTGGTGTATTAACAGCTACAGTTCCTGTCTCCATTAACTCTGATGCTCTATGAGCTTGATTCATTGAATTAGTACAAATGTAACTGCACAAACCTAAATCGTTATTATTTGCTCTTTCTATTACTTCATCAAAACTTTTAAATGATAACATTGGTACTAATGGTCCAAATGGTTCTTCCTTCATAATTGTATAATTATCTTTAACATCATCAAAAACTGTAGGTTCATAATAATATCCCTTATTAAAACCCGCAGGTCTTTTTCCACCCATTAATATTTTTGCTCCTTCTTTTTTTGTCGTTTCAACCAATTGTTCAACCTCATTAAGTCTTTTTTTAGTTGTTAAAGGTCCCAACTGCACATCTTTATCCATCCCATTTCCAATTTTTAATTTTTTTGCCTTATTAATAAAAGAATTTATGAATTCTTCTTTCTTTTTTTCTTGGATATAAAATCTATTAGGTGAAATACAAACTTGTCCATTATTTCTAAATTTGGAAGTTATAGCCATATCTGTAGCTTTGTTAATATCGGCATCATCAAAAACTATAAAAGGAGAATGACCACTTAGTTCCATTGTAACTCTTTGAACTTTATCAGCTGCTTGTTTTAAAATTAATTTTCCAACTCTTGTTGACCCAGTTATAGAAATTTTTTTAATAATATCAGACTGTATTAACTGTTCGGCAATTGCTGGAGGATCTCCTGATAATAAATTAACTACACCTGGTGGAACTCCAGCCTCTCTACAAATATCAACAAGTTCCATAACAGTGCCAGGAGTTATGACATCAGGTTTGCAAATAACAGAACAACCAGCAGCCAAAGCTGTAGAAATTTTTCTAGAAGCTAAAACTAGAGGAAAATTCCAAGGAACTAGTGCAGCTACCACTCCAACCGGTTGGTAATAAACATGAACCCTTGTGTCAGGAAACCTACTTTCAATTGTTTGTCCGTAAATTCTTTTTGTTTCTTCAGCATTCCATTCAAAAATATCAGCTGAACCTCCAACTTCACCCATTCCTTCAGCAAACGGCTTTCCAACCTCTAAGGTTAACCATTTAGCTAGTATTTCTTTTTTTTCTCTCATCAAGTCAGCTATTTTTCTGATTATATAGGATCGTTGCCATGGCGGAGTATCTCTCCAAACTTTTAAACCATTCTCAGCAGATTTTAATGCTTTAGTTACTTCAACAGATGTAGCTTTAGATGCTTTGCCTATTACTTCTTCTGTTGCTGGATTTATTACTTCGTAAGTTTCATTATTTTCTGCTTGTTGCCACTTTCCATCAATGAATTGTCCAAATTTACTATACATAATTTTAATTTATGGTTTACTAGTTGAGATATTATTTTTTAAAATATAACTTTAATTATGAAAAAAATAAAGCTTACATGTTCTCATGCAATTGTAAAACATCTGATTGCTCAAAAGATTTTAATTGATGGTAAAAAAGAACCCCTTTTTGCTGGTGCTTTTGGAATATTTGGACATGGAAATGTTGCTTGTTTAGGCCAAGCTCTTGAAGAAAACCAGCATAAACTTCCAACTTGGAGAGGCCATCATGAGCAAAATATGGCTTTAACAGGTATAGCTTATGCAAGAGCGAAAAGAAGACAACAAATTTTTATTGCAACTAGCTCAGTTGGTCCAGGATCAACAAATATGCTTACAGCCGCAGCTGTTGCAATGAGTAATAGACTTCCAATTCTGTTTTTACCAGGAGATACATATGCTAATAGAATGCCTGATCCAGTTTTACAACAAGTAGAACATTTTAATAATCCTGGAATAACCCAAAATGATGCATTTAAATCTGTGACCAAATATTTTGATAGATTAACAAGACCAGAACAGATTTTACAAACACTTCCCCAGGCGATACAAATTATGCTAGATCCAGCAGATTGCGGACCAGCATGTATTTCAATTTCTCAAGACGTTCAAGGTGAAACATTTGAATATCCAGAAGAATTTTTTATAGAACGAGTTCATAATATTAGAAGACCCAGACCTGATTATTATCAAATAAAACAAGCTGTTGAAAAAATAAAATCTTCAAAAAATCCAATAATAATTTCTGGAGGGGGAGTTTTTTATTCTGACGCAATAGATGATATTGGAAACTTTGCAGTTAAACACAATATACCAGTTACACAAACTGTAATGGGATATTCGTCAATGAAAAAAGATCACTCTCATTTTTTAGGTCCTATAGGTGGGCTTGGTGGTAAAGCTGCTAATAACTTAGCAAAGCAAACTGACCTTGCAATAGCTGTGGGAACTAAATTAGGAGATTTTACAACTGGCTCATGGTCAAATTTTGAAAATAAAGATTTCTCATTAGTCTCAATAAATGTTTCACGGTTTGATGCAAGCAAGCATTTTGCACAATCTGTAATAGGTGATGCAAAAGTATCTTTAAATGAAATTTCTAATGCATTGGGAAATTGGAAAGCTTCAAACAACTGGTACAAAAAATCAAGAGAAGAATTAAAGTCATGGAATGAATATGTTGATAAAGAAAGCGGACCAACAAATCAAAAACTCCCAAGTTATGCCCATGCAGTTGGTGCAATTTATAGAAATTCCGATCCAAATGATATAGCAGTTACTGCTGCTGGAGGGTTAGTTGGCGAAGTGATTCAAGTATGGAGACCAAGAGAATTAAATACACATGAGACAGAATGGGGTTTTAGTTGTATGGGATATGAAATATCAGGAGCTTTAGGAATTAAAATGGCAAATCCTCATAAAGAAGTAATCGTATTTATCGGAGATGGATCATACTTGTTATATAATTCTGATATTTATTCATCAGTTATAACAAATAATAAATTAATCATTATTCTTTGTGATAACGGTGGACATGCTGTTATTAACAGATTGCAATTATTTAAAGGCGGTAAAGAATTTAACTGTTTATTTGAAAGTTCAAGAGCACCAAATTTAGTTAATATTAATTTTGCAAAACATGCAGAAAGCATGGGTGCAAAATCAGAAGAAGTTTCAACAATAAGCGAATTAGAAGAAGCGTTTAAAAGGGCAAAAAAATCTAAAGTTACATACCTTATCTCAATAAAAACCCACAGTTATCAGTGGTTAGAAGGTTCAGCGTACTGGGAGAGCCCTACTTTAGAAATACCAACCACCAAAGAAAATGAAGAAGCTTTAAAACTTCATAAAGAAGGCAAATCTAAACAAAGACAAGGTATTTAACCCTTATAATGAATAAGGTATTTAAAGTAGGTTTAATTGGATGTGGTCATATAGCTGAAACTTATTTTAGAGCGCATAAGTATTTTAACAATTTTAAAATAATAAAATGTGCTGATATTAAAGATTCGGCCTCAAAGAAATGCGCTTCTATTTATGGAATAAAAGCATTATCAGTAACTGAATTATTAAATGATAATGAATTAGAAATAATACTTAACTTAACCGTTCCTAAAGCACATTATAAAGTAGCAAAAAGTGCTTTAAAACATAATAAACATGTTTATTCTGAAAAACCTATTGCTATCAATTTAAATGATGGAAAAAAACTCCTAAAAATAGCAAAGAAGAAAAAATTATATATTGGTAATGCTCCTGATACTTTTTTAGGTGGAGGAAGCCAAATGTCAAAAAATTTAATTGAAAAAAATTCAATAGGGAAAATAAATCTTGGAAATGCAATATTTGCTTTTCCAGGTGTGCAATCTTACCATCCAAATCCAGAACCTTGGTTTGCTAAAAAAGAAGGTGGTCCAGTTATAGATATGGGTCCCTATTATTTAACTGCATTAGTAAATTTATTGGGTCCTGCTAAAGAAGTTCAGGGAAGTTTTATGTATGGAGTTAAATATAGAACAATTGGAATAGGACCTAAAAAAGGAAAAAAAATAAAAGTTCATTGTCCAACAACCTATCTTTCAACAATTACTTTTGAAAGCGGTTCTATAATTAGGGTAACCTTATCATTTGATGTAATAGCTCATCAAAGAAACCATATTGAATTATATGGGTCAAAAGGTTCAATGGTAGTACCAGATCCTAATATGTTTGGTGGATCAGTTTTTACTTGCACAAAACTAGGAAATCCTTGGAAAGAATTTAAAACTGAAAAAATGCCTTTAGGTAAAATTAACATAAGATCTAAAAGTTTAAGAGCTAACGAGTCTTCAACAAATGCAAATTATAGAGGGGTAGGTTTAGCTGAAATGGCTTATTGTATAGAAAATAAAAAACCAAATAGATGTAGTGGTGAACTTTCAGTACATGTATTAGATATTATTCAGTCAACAATGAAAGCCTCAACTACTGGTAAAAAACAAAAAATAAAAACAACAAAGGAGAAAATTCCTGTTTATGCATCTAAATTATATAGTCAGCCAATTAAAGATCTTCAAATAGAAGCGGAAAAATATTTAAAAGAAGGTTTCAAAATGTTTAAAATGCGTTTTGGTTGGGGACCAAAAGACGGAACTGAGGGAATTAAAAAAAATCTAGAACTTGTTAATGCTGTTAGAGAAGTTGTTGGTTATGATAATGATTTAATGCTTGAGGCATATATGGGGTGGGATTTAGAGTATTCAAAAAAAATAATTCCAAAATTAATAAAATTTAAACCGAAATGGCTTGAAGAACCAGTAATACCTGACGATATATCGGGCTATATTGAATTAAATGCTCTAGGAGATATTCCAATAGCGGGTGGCGAACATGAATTTAGCTTTTTAGGTTTTAAACATTTATTAGAACTAAAAGCATTAAGTTATATTCAATATGACTCTAATCGTGTTGGAGGTATTACCGCTGGTCATAAAATTAATTCCCTAGCAGAAAAATACAATGTTCCAGTTGTGCCACATGCTGGCCAAATGCACAATTATCATTTAACAATGGCAAGTAACAACTGCCCATTTTCTGAATATTTC
>CACFSO010000017.1 GCA_902568975.1 uncultured Pelagibacteraceae bacterium | reverse complement strand
TGTGCAAAAACCACATTGAAGACCATGAAGTTTTTTAAATGCTTCCTGCATAGGATGCATTTTTCCGTTTTTAGAAATACCTTCTATTGTAGTAATTTTGTTACCATCTAAATCAGCTGCAAATGCTGTGCAGCTTTTTATTGATTTGCCATCAACATGAACAACGCATGCTCCACATTGACTAGTATCGCAACCAATATGTGTTCCTGTTAAATTTATAATATCTCTTAAAAAAACAGATAATAACGTGTGATCTTCTATATCTTTACTGATTTTTTTACCATTAACTTCAATATTCACCTTCTTCATAGTCCGCACCTCCTTGAAAAAGTTTCAAATTTGTTAAATTGATTTAAACACAATAATTGCAAATGTTCAAATAATTATAAAATAATGATTCTAGTATAACGCGATTCAATTAAAAAAAAATACTATTAATCCTAAAAAAACTAATGCAGATATATAAATTAAAATTTTATTATTAAATTTTTTATTAATATTTTTATTATAATCTACTTTTTCATTTTCACCTTCAAGTTTAGATTCTGTTTCACGTGAAATTTTTTGATTTGAAATTAGTTCAGAAAACTTTCCAAAAAAAATATCTGCCATTTTTTTTGCAGTCATATCAATTAAACGTGATCCAACTTGAGCAATTTTTCCACCAACATTTGCATTTACTTCATAAAAAAGTTTTGTTCCTTCTTCAAAATCTTCTAATTGAACTTTTGCTTCACCAGAAGCAAATCCAACTGGGGAGCTGCCAGAACCTTCGATTGTATAACTGTTCGGGGCATCAATATCTTTTAACTTTATATCTCCTGTAAAACTTGCATTAAAAGGACCAATTTTATTTGTTGCAGTGGCAGTAAACTCTGTTTTAGAATTTTTTGTAAAATCTTGACACCCTGGGATTGATTTTCTTAATATTTCTGGATCATTTAATGCATCCCAAACTTTTTGTTTTTCCAATTTTATTTGATATGATCCTGAAAGCTTCATAAGTAATAAAACTTTAACATAAAAAAATATGGATGATAACACTAAAAAAGAATTACAGTCAGCTGCATTTGAAAGATTATTAAATCATTTAAGAGAAAGAAAAGATGTTCAGAATTTAGACTTAATGAATCTTGCAGGTTTTTGCAGAAATTGTTTATCTAAATGGTATAGAGAAGAAGCCGAAAAAAAAGGTATAGAAATGTCAGATCCAAGTGCTAGAGAGCATATTTACGGAATCCCCTACTCTGAATGGAAAGAAAAATATCAAAAATAAATATTTTTCTTTTAAATGATAAGATTATTTCCTTTTGTTTTTATCCTTCTTTGGTCCTCAGCTTTTATTACAACAAAACCAATTGTAGATAATAGTGAACCATTTACCGCGTTATGTTTTAGATTTTTTTTTGTTGCCTTAGGTTTTTTTATTTTTTCTATTTTCAAAAGAAAAATAATTATTGATAAAAAAAAGTATATTGTACAATCTATATTTAGTGGAGTGCTGTTTCATGGTTTTTATCTAGGTGGTGTTTTTTATTCAGTTTCAAAGGGTTTGCCTACAGGTATAGCGGCACTAATTGTTACACTTCAACCTATATTAACAAATGCATTAGCAGGTCCGATACTAAAGGAAAAAGTTACCTGGAAACAATGGACTGGTGTTATTTTGGGATTTGTTGGAGCGGCTTTAGTCATAGGTTTTGATATTGGAAGTTCATTGCCTACAATTGGAATCTTATCTGCCTTTGTTGCACTAATTGCAATTACTTCTTCAACTCTTTGGCAAAAAAAATTAAGTAATAATTTACCATTGTCGGTAAGTAACATGTATCAAGCAATAGGTGGATGTTTGTTTCACTTAATTATAATTGTACTATTTGTTGATCCATATATAAATTTTACTAAAACTTTTATAATTGCAATGAGTCACCAAATTATTTTAGTATCTTTTGGAGCATTCACTATACTTATGTATTTAATAAAGAATAACTCAGCTAGTAAGACTGTAACAATATTTTTCTTAATTCCAGCAACATCAGCTGCGATGGCCTGGTTATTTTTAAATGAGTCTCTAAACTTTTATGATATTATTGGATTTATTATAGCATCATGCGGTGTATTTATAGCAACAAGGGATCAAAAAGATGGATAAAAACTTTTTTAAAAAATTAAGAATATTAGACGGTGGAATGGGTCAAGAGCTGCTAGCTAAAGGCCTTGTATCCAAAGGTTCGCTCTGGTCTTCTGGAGCATTGATTAATAAAAAATACCATCAACTTGTAGTAGATACTCATCTATCTTTTATTGAAGCTGGATCTGAAGTAATTGTAACAAATACTTTTGCATCAAGAAGAGTTAGGTTTGAAAAAAATAATGTTGGTAAACAATTTGAATACGCAAATAAAATAGCTGGTGAGCTTGCTGTTAAAGCTCGAGAAAAATCAAAAAAAGATATTTTAATCGCCGGAGGTCTTCCGGCGCAAAATGATACTTATTGTGAAGATTTAAGAGATAATAAAATTATCTCAACAAATTTTAAGGATCAGGCAGAAATTTTGAATCCATATATTGATTTTTTTTATTTAGACGTTATTTCAAGCGGTAAAGAGATAGAAATTGCTTCAGAAATAATTGATAAATTTAATAAACCTGTTCTATTAGGAATTCATTTTAAAAAAAATGGTATGCTGCCATCTGGAGAAATAATATCAGATATAGTAAGTAGAAATAATACCAGTAATTGGTTGGGTATTATTTCAGCATGCGTTTCACCTGAAATTGCAAATATAACTTCAACTGAGCTTAAATCATTAAAAATCCCTTTTGGTTCAAAGGTCAATTTATGGAATATAGAAGAGCCAGTTCCTAATAAAATTTATAATAAATCAGATTATGATGAAATTGGTACAAATCCAAATATTACCATGGGAAAAAGGAAGGAAATGACATTAAAAAAATTTAAAAAATTTATTGAAAGTAATATAAATAATGGTGCCACAATACTTGGAGGATGTTGTGAAACAACTCCCAACCATATTAAAGAAATCTCAAAATTTAAACTTTAGTTTTGTAATATGCTTGTCTAAAAAATAAATAATTTTATTTTTCTTTAAGTCTTGGAAATAGCTCCACAAAATTACAAGGCTTATGATTTATATTTAATTGGTGAATTAAAATTTTATCCCATGCATCTGTAACTCCCCCTGATGATCCAGGAAGAGCAAAAATATATTTTCCTTTTGCTATTACAGCGCATGCTCTAGATTGAATTGAAGAAGTTCCTACCGATTTAAGACTAACATATCTAAACACTTCTCCAAAACCAGGGATTTTTTTATCTGCTATTTCTTCTAAAGCCTCAGGAGTAATGTCTCTACCAGTTAAACCTGTTCCACCAGTTGTTATAATAACGTCTATTTTTTTATTTTTAAACCAAATTTTTAATATTTTATTTATTTCCCTTTTGCTATCCTTGCAAATTTTTCTATCAACTAAATTATGTTTGGCTTTTAAAATCTTATTCTTTAAGATTAATCCTGATTTATCATTTTTAAAAGTTCTTGTGTCGGTTACAGTTAAAAGTGCTATATTTACTTTCATAATAAGAAACTAACAAATTAATTAGGTTGAAGTAAAGGTTGTTTTATTTGATCTTTTTACTAAATAAATTCCTATTATTACTGCCATAAGAGCAATTAAAACTTTTGAAGTAATTAATTCTTTTAAAAAAATATATCCTAAAACGACTCCAAATATAGGTATCAAATAAGCCACCTGGGACTGAAAAACCAAACCATTGTTTTTTAAAATACGAAATCTTAAAAGCCATGCTATGCCTGTGGGAAATATTCCCAGATATATTAATGATAATGTGGAGTCTAATCTTGGTGATAAATTCCAAGGTTGTTCAACAAAAATTGAAATTGGAAAAATAATTATTGTTCCCCAAATTAGTATTGAAGCAGTTACATTTTCATTTTTTTTCTTACTTATTTTTAATGTTAAAAGCCCTCCAATAACATAGAATGTAGAACCCAACAAAATCATTAATGCGTATATAAAATTCTCTTTATTAATAAGTAGATCGTCAGAAAAAAGAAATACAATTCCACAAAAACCGACCAATACACCTATAGTTTTAATAAGATTTATTTTTTCATATTTTGTAAAAAAATGTGCCAGTAATGTTGCGCTTAAAGGTGTTGATGCCATTAAAATTGCAGCCAGATTACTTTGAATTTTTTGTACTCCATATGCAATTAAAAAAAAAGGTATCACTAAATTAATTGTACCAATAGATGCAAACCATAACCAATCTTTTGAAAAAGCTTCGATTTTGATTTTTTTATAAAAACAGATAAATAAAACTGGAACTGATCCGAACAAAATTCTTAGAAAAGCAATTGTTGTTGGTCCATAAGAGTAAGTTGCTATTTTAATATTAAAAAAAGCTGACGCCCATATTAAAGCTAATAAGCATAATAATAAATAATCTAAAGTTTTTGGATTTTTCATTCAGTAATATCTTCAACTTTTCCATTAGTAATTTTTTTTAGATCATTAAAATTAATCTTGAAAACACAATTGGGATGACCAGCAGCTCCATAAATATTTTTAAATCGAGATAATGATTGGTCAATAAATATTCTTATAGGGTTTAAATGTGCTACAGGAGATACTCCCCCAATGGTAAAACCTGTAATTTCTTTAACTTGTTCAGCGTGGCCCATGCTCACATCTTTTTCTCCAAGTATTTTTTTAATTTTATTGAGAGAACATCTCATATCACCTGCAATCAAACATAATAAGAAAGAGTTTTTAGTTTTTAAAAATAAACTTTTAATAATAGAACCAACTTCTGTTTTGAGACTATTAGCTGCATCATTTGCAGTTCTTGCAGAATTATCTAAAACTATTACTTCTAAAGTTCTATCAAATTCTTTTAATTTTTCTTTAACTCTTTTTACCGCTTCTTTTTCTAGTAAATTTTCCATATAATTTTTTTAAAATTGGTTTTAATTCTTTTATTAAATCTTCAGCAATTAAACCTATACCAGATCTCTTTGCTATTTCACTATGTATCCAAACACCAGCGCAACTTGCATCAAAATTATTTAATTTTTTTTTTCCAATTAAACTACCAATAATTCCAGATAATACATCTCCACTTCCTATAACTGCTAATTCTTTTGTAGAGCTATTATTTATAATCAATTTTTTTTTTTTTGATATGTACGAAGTGCTACCTTTTAACACAATTGTACAATCTACAATTTTAGAAGCTTCAATAATTTTACTTTTATTACTTTTAATATTTTTTAAATTAGGGAATATCTTTGTAAATTCTTTTATATGCGGTGTAATTATCTTTTTTTCATCCAAAAGTTTGTAAAATAAATTTTTATCTTTTTTAAAACATGTTAAAGCATCAGCATCAATTATTACATTTTCAATTTCTTTAAGCAAAAATATTGTCTTCTTTTTTGTTGTAGGATTAGATCCAGCTCCTGGGCCAATAAGAAATGAAGAATTTTTATTTTTAATAACAAAATTTTTAAATTGCTTAAATGTATTTATTTCTTTTTTTAATAAAGACGGAAATTTTAAAGAATAAATAGGTAGCGTTTTCCTATTACAAATTATTTTAACAGAACCAACTCCAGTTCTTAAAGCTGCTTCTGCGCTTAATAAAGTTGCGCCAATCATTTCTTTTTCACCTCCTACAACTATTAATTGCCCTCGGCTATATTTGTGACTTTTTTTTTTTTTAAATGGAAAATTTTGTAACCATTTGTGAGGTGAATTAAGGTATATTTTCATTATATATAATAATACTACTTATGAGTTAATTGCATAGCTGATATATCTTAAAATTATCTTTCTATTCATTTCTTATTTGATATCTAGATGCTCAAAAGTATAAAAAGGAAATTATGAGTTCAAACGAAGTTTTAAAATTGATGAAAGAAAAAGAGGTTGAATACGTAGATCTAAGATTTACTGACCCGAGAGGTAAACTTCAACATTTAACAATAGATGCTACCGCGGTTGATGATAGCATGCTGAACGATGGTGTGTTTTTTGATGGCTCCTCTATTGCTGGATGGAAAGCAATAAATGAATCTGATATGATTTTAAAACCTGATCTAAATAGAAAAGTTATAGATCCTTTCACTTCTCATAATACATTAATTTTATTTTGCGATATTTTAGATGCAGTTAAAAAAAATTCCTATGAGAGAGATCCAAGAGGTATAGCAAAAAAAGCTGAGGAATATTTAAAATCAACAGGTATTGGTGATAAGGCATTCTTTGGACCAGAACCAGAATTTTTCGTATTTGATGATGTTCGTATTAAAAATGATATGAATGAAACTGGGTTTGTAATTGATAGCTCTGAAGGACCCTATAATTCTGGAAAAAAATATGAAAATGGAAATATGGGACATAGACCTGGAATTAAAGGTGGTTATTTTCCCGTACCACCAGTTGATGCAGCGCAAGATATGAGAAGTGAATATTTAAAAGGACTTAGAGATGTTGGTATAACAGTTGAAAAACATCATCATGAAGTTGCTCCTAGTCAACATGAGTTAGGTATGTTGTTTAGTACATTAGTTAATCAAGCAGATAACGTTCAACTTTACAAATATGTAGTACAAATGGTTTCTCATTCTTTTGGAAAAACAGCAACATTCATGCCAAAACCAGTAAAAGGTGATAATGGATCAGGTATGCATACGCATCAATCTATATGGAAAGGTGAAACTCCAGTTTTTTCTGGCGAGAAATATGCAGGTTTGTCTGATATAGCTCTAAATTATATTGGTGGAATTTTAAAACATGCAAAAGCGATTAATGCTTTTTCTAACGCAACAACAAATAGTTATAAAAGATTAATTCCAGGTTTCGAAGCACCTGTACTACTTGCTTACTCTGCAAGAAATAGATCTGCATCATGCAGAATACCAATAACATTAAATAAAAAAGGAGCTAGGTGCGAAATTAGATTTCCTGACGCCGCAGGTAATCCTTATTTAACATTTTCTGCAATGTTAATGGCTGGATTAGATGGCATTAAGAATAAAATAGATCCTGGTAAATCATTAGATAAAGACTTGTATGCTTTATCGGAAGATGAAGTTAAGGAAGTTCCAACAGTTTGTGGTTCTCTTAGAGAAGCAATGGAAAGTTTAGACACTGATAGAGCTTTTTTAAAACAAGGTAATGTTTTCACTGATGATCAAATCGATGCTTACATCGCATTAAAATTTGAGGAAATTCATAATTTTGAACATACTCCTCATCCAATTGAATTTGATATGTATTATAGTTGTTAAACTACTTCTTGCCTTTTAGAATTCTGTCGTCAGCTAATTTATTTTTGTTCACACCTTCTTTGATTGTATAATCTAATGTACCGTGCGCACCAGCTTCAACTGCTTTCCTTTTTGTTCTAAAAAGGATTTTTTCTTTATTACTTTCAGCAAGTTTACTTGCATGTTTTTCTAAACTTTTAGTGTCCCTCATAATCAAATATTATATCTTAAATGATTCTCCACATCCACATCTTTCGGTTTCGTTTGGATTCTTAAAAATAAAACTTGATGAAAATTCCTCCTTTTTATAGTCCATTTCAGTACCTAAAAGATACATAATGGCTCCAGAATCAATAAAAACTCTAACTCCTTTATCTTCTATAATTTCATCATTGGGGTTTGCCTGTTTTGTATATTCCATTAAATATGACATTCCAGCACAACCACCAGATTTAACGCCGACTCTTACTCCTATAGACCCTTTCTCAGCATTGCTCATAATTTCTTTAATTCTATTTGCTGCATTGTCACTCAATTTTATTATTTGTTTGTTCATAAATTCAACTCCAATTTGGCGGCTTCGCTCATCATTGACTTATTCCATGGTGGATCCCAAACTAAATCTAAATCAACTTTTTCAACTTCTTTGATTTCCATAATACTATTTTTAACTTCTTTTGGCAAACTTTCAGCTACTGGACAATTTGGTGTTGTTAATGTCATTTTTACTCTCACGTCTTTGTCTTTAATTGAAATATCATATATTAATCCTAATTCATAAATATTCACTGGAATTTCAGGATCATAAATTTTTTTTATTTCAGCTATTACTTTTTCTTTTAAATTCATTTTAATTACTTTCAGTATTAATTTCTTCTTGAGAATTATTTATTGCAGATGTTAATGTATGCCAAGATAAAGTTGCGCATTTAACTCTCATTGGATATTGTTTAACCCCAGATAAACACATTAACTTTGTTTTATCGTCATCATGTAAAATTTTATTATTTAGTTTATCTTTTTCCTTAATCATATCTAAAAAATCACTTACAATTTCTTTTACTTCAAATTCTTCTTTTCCTTTAACCAAATCTGTCATTATAGATGCTGATGCCATTGAAATTGCACAACCCTGTCCTTCAAAAGAAATATCTTCTATTTTTTTATTTTCATTAATCTTTAAATAAATATGTACTTTATCTCCACATAGTGGGTTATGCCCTTTTGCATCTTTATTAAAATTTTCTGTTTTTCTTAGATTTCTTGGATTTTTTCCATGGTCTAAGATGATTTCCTGATAAAGTTCTTTTAAATTCATTTTAAATTAAAAATTTTTTTACATTTATTTATTGATAAATTTAACTTATCGAAATCTTCTGTTGTATTATAAACGCCCACGGAAGCTCTCGCGGAAGCTGTTAGATCCAATTTATCATGAAGCACTTGGCAACAATGGTGTCCAGCCCTTATTGCAACTCCATCTTCATCTAAAATTGTAGCTATATCATGAGGATGTATTCCGTCTATAGTAAATGATAAAACCGCTCCTCTTTTCTTAGGATTCCCAATGAGTTTTACAGAATTATTTTTTTTTAAAATTTCTTCTCCATATTTAATTAATTCTTCTTCATGTTTTGCAATATTTTCTATTCCAATTTTTTTAATAAACTTAATTGACTCATTAAAGGCTATTACTTGAGCTGTTGCCATTGTGCCTGCCTCATATTTATTAGGTAAATCTCCATATCCAATATCATCTTTCTTAACCCAATTAATCATGCCACCTCCACCTTGATATGGTGGTAAATCTTCTAGCCATTTTTTTTTCGCATAAAGTATTCCTAGGCCAGTAGGTCCATACATTTTGTGGCAAGAGATAGCATAAAAATCACAATCTAAATCTTGCATATCCAGCTTCATATGTGGGGCACTTTGGCAACCATCAACTAATACCGGGATTCCTTTTGAGTGAGCTAATTGTGTAATTTCCTTAATTGGTAAAATTGCTCCCGTTACATTTGACAGATGTGTTAAAGCAATAATTTTAGTTTTAGGTGTTATTTTTTTTTTTATTTCATCAATTGTAACTTCTCCTTCTTGATTTATTTCTGCAAATTCTATTTTAATACCTATTGATTTTCTTAAATAGTGCCATGGTACATAATTTGAATGATGTTCTAACTCAGTGATTAATACTTCGTCTCCTTCTTTTAAATATTTATGGCCAAAAGAGCTAGCAACTAAATTTATTGCTTCTGTTGCACCTTTGGTAAATACTATCTCATCTTTTTCTTTTGCATTAATATATTTTTGAACAGAAGATCTTGTATTTTCATATAAGTTTGTTGCAGCTACAGCTAAATAATGCACGCTTCTACCAACGTTTGAAAATTCTTTAGTATAAAAGTCATAAATCCTATCTATTACAACTAAAGGTTTCTGAGAAGAATTTGCACTATCTAAATAAACAAGATCATTATTTTGAACTTTGTTATTAAAAATTGGAAACTCTTTTTTTATATCAATTATATTCATTCTTTAACACCGATAAGATTTTTAATTAGATTTCTAACTTCTGAGTCAGTTATTTTTTCAACTACATCTAATAAAAATCCATTTATTAATAGTTCTTTTGACTGTTTATAATCAAGACCCCTTGACATTAAATAAAATATTGAATCTTGATTTAAATTACCAGAAGCTGAGCCATGTGAACATTTTACATCATCAGCATATATCTCTAATTCCGGTTTAGCATTAAACTCTGCATTTTCACTTAATAGAATTGCTTTACTTAACTGATATCCGTCAGTTTTTTGTGCATCAGAATTAACAAATATTTTTCCTTGGTATACAGATTTTGAATCATTCTCTAATACACTTTTTATTAATTGATAACTTTTTGTATTATCTATTAAATGGTTTATGGATGTTCTTATCTCATGATGGCGTTTTTCATTTAAAGAGAAAATTCCATTTATAAAAGCAGATGAATATTTTCCATTTAAATTACAGTTAATTTCATTTTTTATAAAGTTTGAACCAGAAGATAATATAAATGTTTCTGACACACTATTTATATCTTGATCAATATTATTGAAAGAATACTTAATATTAGTATTAGCTTTTTGATCTATTTTATAATTTTTTAAAATTGAATCTTGATTTAATTCGAAATTATATATTGTATTTATAAAATTTTTTTTTGATGAATCATTAGATATATCAATCAGTTTTAAGCAACTATTTGCTTTCAACAAAAAATCTAATCTTAAATTAATATTTTTAAGATTTAAATTTTCGTTAGTTGTATGATAGATAATTAGAGGCTTTTTTAAAGAGTAATTTTCTTTAACAACAATTTTATAGTACTTGTTAGTAAAAGCATTATTAAGGTCAATTAAAGAATTTTCAAAGTTACTTTTATCTTTAATTTCAACTTCATCTAGTATCTCAATTTTATTTTCATCTTCGTAATTAAATTCTATCTTTTCAATTCTACCATTTATAAAAACTATTTTGTTATGTTCTAATCCTTTAATAAAAATAGAGGGATCAATTTTATTTGGAAGCGAATAGTCATTATAAAAATCTAAGTATCCTATATTTTTTTTTATAATTTGATTAATGTCTGAAAATTTCCAATTCTCTAATTTTTTGCTTGGAAAACCTTTTTTTATAAATTGGTTTAAATAAATTTTTTTTATATCTATATCTTTTTTTGAAAAACCTGAAGTTTTTACAATTTTCTCAAAATCGTTTTTTAATTGATTTTCCATTTAGTTAAAATTTTCATAACCTTTCTTTTCTAATTCTAAAGCCAATTCAGGACCGCCAGATTTAATTATTTTTCCATTCATAAGCACATGAACAAAATCTGGTTTTATATAATCTAAAAGTCTTTGATAGTGAGTAATTATTAAGAAAGAATTATTTTTTTGTCTAAGTGAATTTACTCCATCAGCAACTACTCTTAAAGCATCTATATCTAAACCTGAATCTGTTTCATCCAAAATAGAAAGTTTTGGGTTTAAAATTGACATTTGTAATATCTCATTTTTCTTTTTTTCTCCTCCGGAAAAACCCACATTTAGTTGTCTATTTAGTTTCTCTTCCTCAAATTTTAATTCCTTAGCTTTGTTTTTTACTAACCTTAAAAATTCTATTGCATCTAACTCTTTTTCACCCCTGGCTTTTCTAATAGAATTTAAAGAAGTTTTTAAAAATATATTTGTATTTACGCCTGGTATTTCTAGAGGATATTGAAAAGCTAAAAATATGCCTTTATGAGCTCTTTCCTCAGTTTCAAGTTCAAATAAATTTTTGTTTTCAAATAAGATTTCACCAGATAAATCATATCCTTTTTTTCCTGACAATATGTTTGACAATGTGCTTTTGCCTGAACCGTTAGGACCCATAATGGCATGCACTTCTCCGGGATTTATTTCTAGAGAAAAACCATTTAAAATTGATTTTTTATTTATCTTAGCATTAAGATTGTTTATTTTTAGCATTTACCCAATACTCCCTTCTAAACTAATTCCTACTAACTTTTGTGCCTCTACGGCAAATTCCATAGGTAATTGCTGTAATACTTCTTTGCAAAAACCATTTACTATTAATCCTACAGCTTCCTCAGAATTTAGACCTCTTTGCTTACAATAATGTAATTGATCTTCACTTATTTTTGAAGTTGTTGCCTCATGAGCAATATTTGACTCTGAGTTTTTATTTTTTATGTATGGCACCGTATGTGCGCCACATTTATTACCCATTAACAATGAGTCACATTGTGTATAATTGCTTGAATTATGAGCTTTAGAAGAAATATCTACAAGACCTCTATAGGTCATATCAGAAAATCCAGCACTTATACCTTTAGAAATAATTTTACTTTTTGTATTTCTTCCTAAATGTATCATCTTGGTTCCTGTATCTGCTTTTTGATGATTATTTGTGATAGCTATTGAATAAAATTCACCAATAGAATTATCACCCTTTAAAATACAGCTTGGATATTTCCATGTTATAGCAGAGCCTGTTTCTACTTGTGTCCATGAAATTTTAGAATTATTTCCTTTACATAATCCTCTTTTAGTTACAAAATTATATATTCCACCTTTTCCATCTTTATCTCCAGGGTACCAATTTTGAACTGTTGAATATTTTATTTCAGCATCATCTAAAGCAACTAGTTCAACATTAGCTGCATGTAGTTGATTCTCGTCCCTCATAGGAGCCGTACAACCTTCAAGATAACTCACATAACTTCCTTTGTCGGCAATTATTAATGTTCTTTCGAACTGACCAGTGTCAGATGCATTAATTCTAAAATATGTAGATAATTCCATTGGACATCTAGTATTTGGTGGAACATAAACAAAAGAACCATCTGTAAAGACTGCTGAATTTAATGTAGCAAAAAAATGATCTGTTACTGGTATTACGGTTCCAAGATATTTTTTTACTAGATCTGGATGTTTTTGTATAGCTTCAGAAATAGAACAAAAAATTATTCCTTTTTCTGTGAGCTTATCTTTAAATGTAGTGGCTACTGAAACTGAATCAAATACAGCATCGACGGCAATTCCATTTAATCTTTTTTGTTCTTGTAGTGGGATTCCAAGTTTATTATATGTTTCTAAAATTTTGGGATCTAAATCTTCCAAGTTTTTAGGTTTTTCACTAGCACTTTTTGGTGCAGAATAATAATAAAGATCCTGATAGTCAATTTTTGGATATTTTGGTTTCTGCCAATTTGGTTCTTTTAAAACTTTTAGTCTGTTAAAGGCTTTTAGTCTCCAATCCAACATCCAATCTGGTTCTTTTTTTATATTCGAAATAAATTTAATTACTTTTTCATTCAATCCTTTAGGAGCTTTAATACTTTCAATATCAGTACTAAAACCATATTTATAATCTTTTAATTTTTCTAATTCTTTTTCTCTCATTTAATTAAATTTTGTTTGATTAATTAAATCTTCTAATTTTTTTTTTTTAAAAAAATCATTTATATGATCTTCTAGTTCTTCCCAAAAATTATGCGTAATACATTTTGACGATCTTCCATTGCAACCTTGTTTTGAATGTTTTTCACATCCAATAGTTTTAATCTTTTCATCTACAGCTAGTAAAATTTCAGAAATTTTAACTTCAGATGCAGCTTTATTTAAAACATAGCCACCTTTATTTCCTCTAATACTTTTTACAATTTTATTTTTTTTTAACTTTAAAAATAATTGTTCTAAATAAACCAATGATATTCCTTGTCTCAAAGATATATCTCTAAGTGTAACTGGATCTTTAGTATTAAATTTTGCAAGATCCGTTAGAGCCATAACGGCATACCTGCCTTTACTTGATAATTTCATATTTTCCGCAATTCATGCGCTTTATATATACCCGACTATTTTAGTCAAGTTTAAATATATTTTAAGGACTTGCTTTTTGTCGCCCAATTTTGATAGAAAAATATAAATTTTTTTTTGAGATTGATTATCAGTAACACTTATGGATAACAAAATTGTTGAAATTTTTATACCAGGACCTGCAGGAAGGCTTGAGGCTAAATATTATAAAAGTAAAAAAAGTACTTCTCCTATAGCTTTAGTTTTACATCCTCATCCGCAATATGGAGGAACAATGAATAATAAAGTTGTTGTAGACACTTTTCAAACATTTGTTGATAACAATTTTTCAGTATGTAGAGTAAATTTTCGAGGAGTTGGTAAAAGCGATGGAGAGTTTGACAATGGTCAAGGTGAGTTAGCAGATGCTGCAGCATCATTGGATTGGTTAGAAAGAGAAAATTTTAATAATTCTCAATGTTGGATTTCAGGTTTTTCATTTGGCTCATTGATTGCTATGCAGTTACTGATGAGGAGACCCGAAATTAACAGATTTGTCTCAATATCTCCCCAACCTAATATATATGACTTTTCATTTTTATCCCCATGCCCAACATCTGGAGTTATGATTTATGGTAAAAAGGACGAATTAGTACCTATAGAACATATTAATGAGTTAAATAAAAGATTGAGCTCTCAGAAAGGTATAAAGGTTGAATTTGATGCAATTCCAGATGCAAATCATTTTTTTTCTAAAGCCGACAAAAATTTAATTAAATCTTTAAATAAATATATTAAAAAAGAAACAGCTTTATATTAAAAATTTTTCACTATTACCCCTCCACTACAAGGTTTTATACATCCTGTAGTTTTTGGAAAAGTAATTGGTAACTTTAAATATGATCTAATTGCAAGATAACCAAATGCTTGGGACTCTATAAAATCACCATCAATATTATATTCATCAATTAAATCAAATGACTTATATTGAATTTTTTTCTTTAAAAGTTCAATCAAATATTTATTTTTCCTACCTCCTCCACAAATTAATATTTTTGGAAAATTCTGAAAAGAATCAAATTTATTTTTATTTAATAAATCTTTCAAACCGCTAGCTATAATTTCTGCTGTAAAGTTAGTAACTGTTGATGCTCCATCTTCTAATGTAAGTCCTCTTGCAAATGCAATATCAAAATCTTTAACATCTAAAGAATTTTTAAAAGAAATTTGAAAATTTTCTAAAGCTTGATTTAATATTAATTTATTTACTTTTCCTGATCTTGCAATTAATCCATCTTCATCATATTTATATTTAGAATTTTTTCTTATCCACTCATCAATTAAACAATTTCCTGGTCCAATATCACTAGCAAACATCGATTCGTTTTTAAATATATTATAAAAACAAGTTGCATTAGATATTCCTCCTAAATTAATAAATATTAATGGTAAATTATCTCCAGAAATTTTATTTCTTAAGCTTTTATGAAAAATTGGAGTTAATGGGGCTCCTTGGCCACCATTTTTTAAATCATTTTGTCTAAAATCATAAATTACAATTCTTTTTGTAAGTTGGGATAATAGCTTACCATCACCTAATTGGATTGAAATTTTATCTTGTGGATTGTGAAATATAGTTTGTCCATGAAAGCCTATAATTTCATTTTTTGAGTTTTTTGACTTAAAAACAGAATTAATTAGATCATTAACTATTTTTGCATGAAATAAAGTGATTTCTTTTTCTACTGATTTAACCTCTTTTGATTGTATTTCTAAGTCTTTTAAAATGCTTATTTTATCACGAAGATTTGTTAATTTTTGGAAGAGATCCTTATCATACTCATAATATCTATTAAATTCGACTTCATATTGAATTCCATCGGTAGATGATATAATCGAAGCATCTACTCCATCCATAGAAGTTCCACTCATTAATCCTAATGCTGTATATTTTTTTTCCATTCTTATTTTTTTTTACAAAAATTTGTATATTGTAGGACTATAGACCTATGAATAAATTTTTAAAAGAATTTAAAGAAAGAGGGTATTTTTATCAATGTACAGGAGAAGACGCTTTATCTAATTTGCTAGATAAAAAAAATATTAATGCATACATAGGCTTTGATAGCACTGCACCAAGTTTACACGTTGGAAGTTTGTTGCAGATTATGTGCCTAAGACTCCTACAAAAACATGGTCATAGACCCATTGTTTTACTTGGAGGAGGAACTACTCGAATTGGTGATCCATCTGGAAAAGAGGAAACAAGAAAAATTTTATCAGAAAAACAAATAGAGAAAAATATAAAGAATATTGAAAAAATTTTTAGAATTTTTTTAAAAACTAATAACTCAAAAACTAAACCTTTATTTGTAAATAATTATAAATGGCTAGGAAAATTAAATTATATAAAATTCTTAAGAGAAATAGGTAAACATTTTACAATTAATAAAATGTTAAGTTTCGATAGTGTTAAATTACGTTTAGAAAGAGAACAATCGCTAAGTTATATGGAATTTAATTATATGATTTTGCAAGCTTATGACTTTTTACAACTTAATAAGACTAAAAATTGTTTGATGCAAATAGGTGGATCGGATCAATGGGGTAACATTGTTAATGGTGTAGAACTTATTAAAAGACATTCAAACAATCAAGTTTATGGACTTACAACTCCTTTGATCACTTTAGCATCTGGTGCAAAAATGGGAAAAACAGAAAAAGGAGCAATATGGTTAGATAAAAAACTTTTGTCACCTTACGATTATTGGCAATTCTGGAGAAATACAGATGATAGGGATGTAATTAAATTCTTAAAAATGTTCACAGATTTAGAACCTTCGGAAATTGAAAAAATTAAAAAAGATAATATTAATAATTTAAAAATGCTGTTAGCAAATAAAGCAACGACATTATTGCATGGAAAAACGGAAGCCAAGAAAGCTTTGGATACGGCTACTGACACTTTTGTAAAGAAGAAAGTAAGCGTTAATCTTCCAGTTTTTAAAATTAGTAAAAGTGAAATTAATGATAACTTAAGTATTCTTGATCTTGTAGTAAGAACAAAATTATTAAATTCTAAAAGTGAAGTAAGAAGATCAATTAAAGATAAAGGAATTAAAATAAATGATGTTCCGGTTAAAGAAGATAATTATTTAATTTCAAATAATACTTTCAAAGATAATATTGATTTTATAAAATTATCGCATGGTAAAAAAAATCATGTGATAGTAAAGTTAATTAATTAGATTTTTTTATTTTTTCTAAAGTTCTAGTTATAAATCTTGGTGTCAAAGTTTTAACTGGATTGACTGTGGTTTTTAAATTTTTTGGTGGTCCTTTTATTTTAAAACTGACACCAAAAACCCCTTCTCCAGTTTTTTTACCCACTAAAATATCACCTAGAATAGGAATTGAACCAACAAATTTATTAATAGTTGTTGCTGGGACTAAAGTTCCTCTTAAACTTACTAAATTATTTTTTTCAACATAACCATCCATTAGAATTGAAATAGCGGGACCAATAGAATAAATTTCTTTAATTTTAATCAACTTTTGATTTTCTTCATAATCCATTTCAAATTCGTTAAATCTAATTCCTTCCCCTGTCATTAAATCCGCTATACCTTGTAAAGATGCTAAAGATAATAACTTAGTTAATGCAGGCATTTCTTTCACCTTAAAATCAAAAATTTTTAAAGTTGAATTAGATATATTATTTTCTTTAACTGAGTAGAAATCAATTATTCCATTTTTAAAACCTTTTATAAAATTATAATGTTTTACAAAAGGTTCTGCATTGTCTGAGTAAAACGATGTAATTTTTTGTTTATTAGGTAAATTTTTTATCTCCAGTTTAAATTTTTTATTATGATCAAACACAGATCTTAGATTTAAAATAATAATTTTATTATTTTTGATTATTAACTCACCAAGTAAATTTTTAGAAAAATTTT
>CACFSO010000016.1 GCA_902568975.1 uncultured Pelagibacteraceae bacterium | reverse complement strand
TAAATATTTACTAGAATCATTTGTAATTAGATTAGATCTATTTTTTGAAAGATATAGTAATTTTTTATAAATGCTATTTACAAGATTATTATCATCATTATAATTTACTAAATAACCTCCAAATTTTCTTGAAACGATCTCTTTAATTGCACTTGTTTTTATTGCAATAATAGGAAGATTATGTGACATAGCCTCTAAGAAAACTAAACCCAATCCCTCGAAGGTGGAAGTCATACAAAATACATCAATTTTTTTATAGAATTTATTTGTATTGTTTATAAAGCCTAAAAATTTTACATTTTTTTCAATTTTTAGCTTTTTAGATAAATTAATTAAATTATTTTTTAAAATACCTTTTCCAGCTATTAATAATTTAGAGTTAAAATTTTTGTTGTTTTCAAACAAAAATTTTTTATAAGACTTTAACAAAATATCAATTCTTTTTTGTTCTACAAGTCTTGAAACTGTTCCTATCAAAAAAAACTTATTTTTTGATTTTTTTTTTATTCTTCGCTTAAAAGTAAATCCATAATATATTTTTTTAATTTTATTTTTATTTAAAAAAAATGAATTACGAATTATATAATTCCTTACAGAGTTTGATATAGCAATTATCTTGTGTGCTCTACAATAAACAAAGTCATGAAGAAGTATTTCTAAAAAATTTAAATTATTTTTTTTATTTTTGTAAAAAAAAAAATTATCCAGATGTTTTGTAATAACTAATTTATATGGTAAGTTTATTAATGCAAATCTACACATTAATTCCATCTGTGGTAGATGTACATGAATTAAATTCGGATTAATTTTTTTAATTTCTCTTCTTAATTTGAAAATATCAAATATTATAAATAAAAAATTTAAAAAGAGACCTTTGAAATTATGCGATTTAAGTTTTTGTATTTTTATTTTTTTACTTTCTAGAGATTTTTTCCAGTAAGGATTATCTTTGTAATAAATTATATTTACGTCATAATTCAATTTAACAACCATTTTTGTAAGTTTAGCTAAATGGTTCTCGGCACCACCTTTGCTGATACTAGTAATGAGATATAGAATTTTTTTTTTTTTCACAATTTAATATTTTTTAAAATTTATTTAATTATTTTTAATAATTTTTTTTGTTGAAAATGTGAAATTGACTTTAAATCATTATGGTTGTCGATATCTATGAAATCTTTTGTTATAAAACCATATATTCTTTTTCCCGACATTTTTTTTTGTTTTAAAATTATATCAGTTTTAACTACATCATATACTGCAGTTTGAACATAAGTTTTAGGTAGATATTGTCTTGGAGAATTATGAGGTTCTTTAAATTTAGTTATATTTTTTGTCAAATTCAAAAGTAATCTTTTTGAATTTATAAACCATGTTTTATACAAATTAAAATTACATTCGCTAATTGATCGAACAGAGTCTATATTAGAATTTTTTTTTAAGATTTTTATAATTTTTTTTAGGTCACTTATACTTCTTAATGGAGATGTTGGTCGTAAATTAATAACATAGTCTGGTACAAAATTTTCTTTTTTTTTTAACCATTTAATAGCATGTAAAAATACGTCTATATCTAATGAATTATCTTTAGAAATTTTTTTTGGTCTAATAAATAATGGAGAGCAGCCATATTTTTTTGAAATTTTTGCATATTTTTGTGAATCAGTTGATATAATTATTTTTGATATAAACTTACATTTTTTTGCAAATCTTATCGTATATGCCACAAGTGGGTGTCCAAATAATTTAACAATATTTTTGTTTTTAATAGATTTTGAACCAGATCTACAAGGAATAACGGCTAAAATTTTCATTAAAAATTAGTATAAAGATATTAAACTTTTCCTATTTTTATTTAAATTTATTTTTTTATCTAAATAAAATGAGTCTTTTGCAATACTTTCAGTACTAAGTTCTTCTATAACAGATCCGTTTTTTGAAATAGACTCAAATTCATGTATTTCGTCTTTATTTATAGTTAAAATATCACCTGCTTTTAAAATTAAATTTTTTTTATTATTTTTAGTAGTAAGATTTAATCTTACTTTTCCATATAATATAAAAAAAGTTTCGTTTTTTTTCTTATGATATTGAGCGGGATGTTTTTGTTTATAAAAAATAAATAAAAGTTTCTTGCAGTAAATTTTGTTAAAAATTGTTATCATACAAAGGCCATATTTTTTAAAATTTTCAATTCCGTAATGATGTGAAACTTCTAATCTGCAATTTTTCGGAATATGAATATTTGCTACGTTAATTAAATTTCTTACTTTATTTCTTATTATCTCAATTTTTTTTCTTCTATAATCAATTTTTAAGTTTTTTAAAAACAAGGTTTCTCCACCTCTTAATATTTTTTTTGACTTAATTTCAGCAAATTTGGAAAAATGATTAGCTGTTATTTGTCCTTCTGAGCAAGGAAATTGAAAATCACAATCATGAACATTTATTAATTCACCTTTTTGAATATGTTTTTTTTTCTTTAAAAATGCACCTCTTCTAAATTGATTCAGCTGTTTATTTTCATCTTTTAATAATTTAATTTTTGCTTCAATTGACCCATATCTTTGGATTGTATCTTTTAAACATGAAAGCCATTTTTCTAGCTTTTCTGGATCTACAGTATATTTGTTTAGTTTAAATTTTTTGGTTTGAACCCCTACGTGCTTTTCAAAAATTCTTGCACCCATAGAATAACTTATTGAAGAGCTTAAATATTCATCTGGATTTTCATGAGTTGAAAATCCAATTATTTTTTCCCCATAAATATTTTTTAAATTTTCAAAAAAAGAAAGATTTAAGTCTTGTGGCTCTGTGGGATATTTTGCTACACAATATAAATAACGTACATTTTTTTTTTTATTTGAAAAAAAGGTTATAATTTGTGAAATATTATTAAAGTTTGCACCTCCAAGACTGCAAACAACTTTTTTTTTACCAATTTTTTTTCCTATGTATTCAATTAATGGCCAGTCGTTGTATGAACAGCTAGCGATTTTAAGATAATCGAAATTATATTTAATTATCTTATCTACTGAAAATTCATCAAATGCTGTTGAAATAATTTTAAATTTCTCTCTTGAATAATTAATTAATTTTCTCCACTCTTTTTCTGTAAATTTTGTATCTTCAAATCTTCTAACTTGTTTATGGTCAGTATTTTTAAAGTCTTCATGAATAAAAGTATCTAAATTTCTAAATTGATATTTTAATGCAAAATCAATTAAATGATTATATTTTTTAGATAATTTGTAGAAACGATTAATTATTAAAAATGCGTGTTTCAAACTACCCATGTGGTTATTTGCTAATTCTAGAATTACTAATGGTTTCATAAAGATATTAAATCTGTACACTAAAAAATAATTTTTTGAAGCTAAAATTAATGTATAAATTTAAAAAATATTATAAATAATTAATATATATATATTGAATTTTTATCAATAGAATTTATTTTTTGCACTATTAAAATAATAAAATCAATTTGTAAAAATCTTATTTTTTTAAATAATAATGAAAAAAATCTTGTTTGTTATCAACTCTGAAATTTTTATAAGAAATTACATTGATACTGGAATTATTGAAAATTTTGATAAAGATCAAAAATATAAAGTTTACATTTTAGCAAATAATGAACTAAAAAATAAAATTAAAAGATATAATTTTAAAAATGTCAAATTTTATAAATATAAATCCAAATATTTAATAAAATATCAAAGAATTTTAAATGTAATAATGTGGAGGTATAAAAAAAAATCAACCTCATTTTTATTTAGATCAAAATACTTTGGTTTTTCACTTAGATCATTTATAAACTTTAAATTTTTAAAAAATTTTAATCAAAGAATAAAATTTTTTTTATTTAATTTTATATTCTCTAAGAACCCTTTTTGGTTTTTATATAAAAAAAAAATTTTGAAACTTTCATTAAATTATAATCTTGAGAAAATAATAAAAAAAATTTCTCCAAATACTATTATTTATCCAACTCAAGCATATGAACTAATAGGAAGAGATATATGTTTAATTGGGAAAAAATTAAAAATAAAAAGTATTTTTGTAATAGATAATTGGGATAATCTATCAAGCAAATCTATCATGTATGAAAAACCTGATATTTTATGCGTATGGTCAAAACAAACAAAAAAGCATGCAATAAAAATTCAAAATTTTAAATCAAAGCAAGTAAAAATAATTGGCACTCCTAGATTTAAATATTATATAAAAAAAAATAAATTATTAAAAAGTCAATTTTCTTCTCCATATATTTTATTTTTAGGTCAGTTCTTGCCATTTGATGAAGCTGGCATAGTTCATAAATTAGATAATTTTTTATCTAACAAGTATTCAAATAAAATTAAATTAATTTATAGACCTCATCCCTGGAGACAAAATGAAGATAAAATAAATTTTAAAAAATTGAAATGTACAATAATTGATCCACAGGTCACGCATCAATATAATAAGAAAATTAAGAAAATTAATTTTCAACCAAATCTTTCTTATTATCCATCTTTAATTAAAAATTCGATTTTTGTTATCAGTGGGTTAACTACTATGCTATTAGAAGCATCACTTTTAAAAAAAAAAGTTCTTTGTTTAGCTTTCGATGATAATACAAGCGAAATTTCACAATTTGATGTTTATAATAATTTAGAACATTTAAAAGGTATAAATAATCTAACAAATTTAAAGTTATGCTTTAAATACGAAAACATTTTTAAAGATTTTGAAAATATTTTAAATAAAAAAAATTATATTAAAAAAAACTTTGATGAAAACTTAAAAAATTTTATTGCTTTTGACAAAAATTTTGAGAAAGAGCTAAAAAAAATTATTAATTAATATTTTTAATACTTTTAACTATTGTTTTAGACAATATTTCATTACCTAAATCAGATAAATGAACTTCATCAAGAAAAATCATTTCTTCAGTTATTTCACCATTAAAAATCTCAATATTTTGTTTTTTTTCAAATACATTTGAAAAATTCAAACAATTTATTTTACAAAAATCATCTTTCATAATTTTATCTATAGATTCTCTAAGAAATAAAATGAATTCTTTTTCATATTTTTTATTTTTATCAATACTATTATAGTGGATGCTATATATTGGTTGAATAATAGTTAAGTGTTTAGCATTGTTAATTTTTGAAATTTTATACATTAATTTTTGATTTTTAATAAAACTTTTTACTAATTCTTCTTGTTTATTTTTACACTTAAAATTTTGTTTCTTTTTATTTTTTTTATAAATTTTATAAGTTTCACTATATAAACTTATAATTTTTAGTTTAATTAAATTTATTAAACTATTATTTTCTTTTTTATTGTAATTAATTAATTGAAGCAATTTATTTGAATTTTCTGGTTGATCTACAATATATTCGTCTAAGTAAATATTTTGATAACAATATATTAGTGCGTCGTTTGCAAAACTTAATGATAAAGATAAATCATATTTTTGATTATTTTTTAGAAGAGCTACAAGTTCCTGGTGAGAATTCCAACTAGGAGCATTTAAATTTATAAAATTTAATTCTGAATATTTTGTTAAAAAATGAGCTATTGTTGACTCATCAGATTTAGCAAAATGCCCGAATGCTGTGGAACCACCTAGCAAAAGACCAATCTTTTTATTTTCTTTAAAGGTAGGATTATTTCTAAATCCATTTTGATTTATAGAAATTATTTTATTATTTAAAATTTTAAATTTTTTTTGCCATGGTAGAGAAAATAAATAGTAAGGATGAAAATATTGTTTTGTAAATAACTTATATGGATCTTCTGATAATTTTTTACCATAATAATTTGTTTCATGAACTTGTATTGAATTATTTTTTGATAATTTTAAATATATTTCTACTGAACTAATTATTAAAATAAACAAAAATATAATTAAAGATAAAATTACATAAAAATTTTTAAAATAATTATTTTTTTTCATAATGATACTTTAAAAACCAATCGCAAAAAATTTTTACACCTTTGATATAGTTAGTTTTAGGTTTATATTTTATCAATTTTGTTAATTTTTTAGTATTCGAAAAAGTCTTTTTAACATCACCCATTTGCATACCCAAAAATTTCATTTTTGCTTTTTTATTTAAATTTCTTTCAATTTCCTTAATAAAAGAAATTAAATTGCAGGGTTTTCCAAAACCAATATTATAAATTTCTGGATTTATAAATTTTGATTTATATCTTTTTTTATATAATTTATAAATAGATTTCACGATATCATCTACAAAGGTAAAATCTCTCGTCATGTTTCCAGAATTAAAAACATTTATACTTTTATTTTTCATAATACGATCTGCAAAAATATAGAGTGCCATGTCTGGTCTGCCCCAAGGACCATAGACAGTAAAAAATCTTAGTCCAGTAAGGTTAATTTTATATAATTCACTATAAGCGTAAGCTAGATTCTCATTAAATAATTTAGATGCTGCATAAATATTTTTTGGCTTTTTTGTTTCGTCAATTTCACTAAATGGATACTTTTTGTTACTTCCATATACGCTAGAACTACTTGAATAAAACATGTTTTTTATTTTAAATTTTTGGCAAATTTCAAGTAAATTTAGAAATACTGTTATATTACAATCAATATATTTATCTGGTCTAATTAAAGAATATCTAACTCCTGCTTGTGCAGCTAAATGAATAATAAAGTTTATTTTTTTTTTTTTAAAGAAGTTATGAAGTTTTTTTTTATTTTGTAAATCAAATTTTAAAAAATTAAAATTTTTAAATTTTTTTAAAATAGAAATTCTTTTTTTTTTTAACGCTACATCATAATAATTATTTAAATTATCTATACCATAAATCTTATCATTTGTATTTTTAAGAAAAAAAAGAGATGTGTGCATGCCAATAAAACCTGCGGCACCAGTAATTACAATGTTCATTTAAAAATGTCTTTAATAATTTTTTTATTAAAATTATTTAATTTTTGATTAAAATAAAAACTATAGATAATATATATTAAAATTATTGTTAATATTGCCCATAGAAGAACGAAATAAAATAACTTTTTTTCAACTTTTTCAACTAAGAAACCATCTATTCTTATAAATTTATAAGTTAAATTTTCAGTCTCTTTTGTAATTTTAGTTAAATTTTCAATATTAAAATTTATTATTTGATTTAAAAACTTTGGTTCTTTTATATTGTTAGTAATGCAAATGTCTTTTCCATCATATTTTAAAAACCAGTCACAAATATTTTCAGTATTATCTCTTTCATAACCACTCATATAAAATTTTAAAGTTTCGAGCGTATTTAAATATTTATCTTTTGTAACTATATTTATTTCTTTATCTAATAATTCAATTACATGAGCTAGACAATCATCAATATTTTTTAATGCTTTTGATCGAAAATTAAATTTAAAAATTTTTTTATATGAAATTTGTTTTTCTTGACCTATGGAAAAAACAGTATCTTTGCATTTAACATTATTTTTTTTAAAAAAATTCAAATACTTAGAATTTTTTGTATAAGCACCAACCACTGAATCTAATATAAGATTTAAATTAGATATTTCTCCATCCAAACCTGCAGTGAAAACTGTGCTTTTAATATATCTAAAATATAAATTCTGCAAAGGATCATTTATTGAAACAAAAAAAGTTTTATAAATATCATCTGTTTTTTTTGACTCTTTAAGTATAATAACACTCAGGCCAATATAAAATATCATTAAACAAAATATTATAAAATTTAATACAAAATTTTTTTTTAATATGCCCATTTTTTTAATTTACTAGTCTTCCCTTTTTTAATCTAATTATTTTATTGCAATATTTAATACTACTTTCTTTATGAGATACTATAACTAATAAGTCTATATCCTTAATATTTTTTATTGTATTTAAAATATTTATTTCATTTGTCATGTCTAATGCGCTAGTAGCCTCATCAAATACTAAGATTTTTGGATTATGATATAGTGCTCTAGCTATACCTATCCTTTGTACCTGGCCTCCTGACAATCTTACTCCTCTTTCTCCAACTTTTGTCTCATATTTTTCAGGCAATGTATTGATAAAGCTATCTATCTCTGCCTTTTTACAAGCTTCATATACCTTTTGAGCATCTATAAATTCTTCTGGTAGTCCTATGGCTATATTTCTAGATATAGTATCGTCTACAAGATAAATATCTTGTGGAACATAGCCTATATTTTTTTGCCACAAATTTTTTTGTAAAGATATTGAATTATCATTTAATTTTATAATTCCTGAATCTGGTTCTAATAGACCTAATACAAGATCAATAAGTGTACTTTTTCCTGATCCACTCTCACCAATTATACCAACTCTATCTCCAACTAAAATTTCAAAGTTCAACTTTTCTAACTCTCTTTTCTCATTCTTAAGATAATTATAAGAAAAACTTACATTCTCAAAATTTAACTTTTCGAACTTTATTTGTTTGTTTTTATTTTCAAAACTTTTAAGGATATCTTTAAAATCATTATTAGTTCTAAAATCTTCGTACGATTTGACTAAATCATCTACCTTAGCATTATCTTTTTTTAATAATTTTGAAACAATATCTAGTGAGGGTGTATTATACTGAACAGAGTGTAATGCACTTAATATTCTATTAATAGAAGGTATTAATCTAAAAGCCGCAAGTCCATAAACGCTTAATAAAATTGCTATTTCATCAAATGATTTATTTCCATCCACCAAAAACAATATTAATGCTGCAAAAGTTAAAATTGAAAAACATTCAATATAAAGTCTTATATAATTCTGACCAGCTAAAAACTTTTTAAATATTTTTGATCTTTTAAAGTTATCCTTAGCAAATTCATAAAAAATAAATTTATTTCGATCATATAATTTTAGCATTTTGAGCGTATCAATTGCATGAATTAATTTTTTTGTGATTTTTGCGTTCAATTTTGCTCTTTCATCGCCCCATAATCTAAGTTTTTTTTTTGTTGTAATAGAATACGTAAAATAAGAAAGAAACATAATTGCGAAAATTATTAAAGTACCCTTTGGATTTATGAATATTAAAAATCCTATTAAAAAAATTGCCACCAAAATTTCACTTATAATGATTAAAGTATTAATAGTTAAATTTTTTACATTTTCAGTTTCTGTAGTAAGATTCCTTATAGCATTTGATGAGTTATCATTAATTGTTTCAAGGTAACTTCTGGAACAATAAAATACAAATAATCTTTGACCGATCTCTGCATGTAAATAACTCACAAAAGCACTTTGTCTTAGAAAAAAAATATACTAAATAAAAATTTTTAAAAAAATATAACCCAATTATTAAAATTATAAATATTTTTGGTGAAGAAAGATCTAAATCTAAAAAGTCAAGTTTTTGTAAAATAAAATTGCTTTTTGCCTCTGAAATAGAACTTAACAAAGGAATTATTAAACCTATACCAAACATTTCTAATAAAGATGCAATAACCATTAAGGCTAAAAGTATAAAAAATTCTAATCTTAAATTTTTTGATATCTCAGATAAGTTTTTTATAAAATTTTTCATTATTTCGATAATTTAAAAAAATATTTTTTCTCATTTAATAATGACTGGAAAAATACAATGATTTTATATTACAATTTTTTTTCGAATTAAACAATTTTAAGAGAATATTGGACATTAAAATAAATGAATGTTACTAAACAAATTTATAAATTTATATTTCTAAAATTCTAGAATGTTTAAAGATAATGAATGGTACTCTCATCGCAAAATACTAACAAATTATTGCGGTTTTAAGGACAAACCAATATATGGAACTATCCAACATGGATGGTTTAGAATAGAGGATCAAGATATATCAAAACTGCAAATTACAAAATTTCCATTATGTTCTTTTTTTTGTTGGAATGAAGAAATCAAAAGAAAATTTAATAAAAAAGGTATTAAGAATGTAATACCAATAGGAGCACCTTTTATATATTTAGCTGATCATATAAATGATGATCAATTATCTAATATTCAAAGTAATGTAATTATTTTTCCACCTCATAGTGATTATGAAACTAATCAACCATCTGGTTTTGATTCTGTAGATGAGCTAATTAATAGAGTTCATAAAAGCTTTTCAGGACCTTTTACAGTTTGTCTATATTATCAAGATTTAAAAAAAGACTTTGTCAATAAGTATAAATCAGCAGGTTGGAATGTTGTATCTTGCGGAAATAAATATTCGGTTGATTTTCTAAGAAATTTTATAGATTTAGTAAAAAAACATAAAAAAGTTGTTGTATGTGAATTTACAACTGCGGGCTTATATTCAATTTATTTAAAAAAGGAAACCATTTTTTTAAAATTAAATAAGATACACAGAAACTACTATGGTGAAGTAATTAAAGATCATGACTATGATATATTTAAAGATTTAAAAATTTTAGTCGATGAAAATATTCAATTTAAAAAAAAAAATGAACTTGTAAATGAAATTCTTGGAAAAAATTTTAAGAGAACTAAAGAAGAATTATCAGATATTTTAGGTTTAAATAGTTTTATAAAATCAAATACAGCTTCATTAATTAGAAAAATAAAAATTTTTTTTAAATTGTTTTAGTAAATTTTAAACAAACTTCTTATTTTCGATACATTTAATTTTTTCTTGTTATCTCTACTATTGTATGAAAATGGTTTTATAATTTTTTTCGATTTAAATTTTTTTATAAATTTTTTAAAACTTTTTAATTTAGGAAGTATGATGTAAAAATTTTTTGTCTCTAAAGTATTAAATGAGTCACTAAATGTTATAAGCTCCTCATGCAATTTTTCCCCAGGCCTTACTCCAATTATTTTTTTTTTTGCTTTCTTGTCAATTGCATTGGCAATATCAGTTATATTATAACTATATAATTTGGGTACAAAAATTTCTTTACCCAAAGAATTTTGTAAACAGTACAAAACGAAATCAACTCCTTGTTGCAAAGTTATATTGAATCTTGTCATATCAGGGTTGGTTATTTTAAAAGGTTCGTTTTTTTTTTTATTCATGAATAAAGGTATAACCGAACCTCTTGAACCCATAACATTTCCATAACGAACAACACTGAAACTTATTTTCCTTTTTCCAATAATATTATTTGCTGCTATAAATAATTTATCAGCACATAATTTAGTAGCACCATATAAATTCACTGGAGCTGCAGCTTTATCAGTTGATAAGGCAATTACTTTTTTAACATTTTTATTTATACAACATTCAATTAAGTTATTTGATCCAACTACATTAGTTTTTATAAATTCAAATGGATTATATTCTGCTGCTGGAACCTGTTTTAGTGCAGCCGCATGTACCACATAATCTATATCATCTAAAGCTATTGATAAGCGATCTTTGTCTCTTACATCCCCTAAAAAAAATCTTAAAGAATTATATTTTTTTTTTTCAAATTTAAGCATCATTTCATATTGCTTAAGTTCATCTCTTGAAAATACTACTACTCTTTTGATTTTTGGATATCTTTCTAAAACTGTTTGAACAAATCTTTTACCAAAACTTCCAGTGCCTCCAGTTACTAGTATTGATTTATTATTTAACATTTTAGAACTCTTTTAACCTGATTAATAACATAGTCAATTTTATCTTTTTTTAATGAAAAGTATATTGGTAGTGACACTTCTCTTTTATAGTATTCTTCTGTAACTGGGAAAAATTTTTTGTTAAATTTGAAGTTTTTTAGAAACTTTTGACGATAAACAGGTATATAGTGAACTTGTAAATTTATTCCAACTTTAATCATTTTTTCAAAAAATTTTTTTTTATTAATTTTGGTTTTTTTAAAATCTATTAAAACTGGATATAAATGAAAAGCGTGGGAAAATCCTTTTTTAACAACTGGCGTTTTTATACAATCTAAATTTTTAAAACTTTTATCATAATGTCTAGCTATTTGATTCCTTTTATATACAAATTTTTTTAGTTTATTTAATTGCGAAATACCTAAAGCTGAGTGAATATCTGATAATCTAAAATTAAATCCAAAATCTTTTACCTCATAAAACCACTGACCAAATTTTTTTTTTGATAAATCGTTTCTTTTCATGCCATGATTTCTCAGAAGTTCAATTTTCTGACTTAAATTACTATTATTTGTTAAAATTGAGCCTCCCTCTCCTGTAGTAATGTTTTTAACCGGATGATAACTTTGCGTAACTAAATCTGCATATTTACAAGCATAACCCTGATTTCCTTTTATTGAAGCTCCAATGGCATGACAATTATCATTTATAAGAAATAATTTATATTTTTTTTTAAGGAAATTTAAAGACTCCCAATCACATGGGTGTCCAGCAAAATCAACGGCTATTATAGCTTTTATTTTTCTGTCTTTTTTAATTTTATCTTCTAATTTATTTAAATCAATATTGTAGGTTTGATCCTCGATGTCACAAAAATCAGGTATCAAATTATTCATAATTACAGTGTATATTGAGGAAAAAAAAGTGTTTGTTGAACATATTATTTTAGATGAATTTTTAAGATTAAGAGATTTAATAGATAAATATAAAGCAGATGTTCCATTATTTACTACTAAGCAATGTTTTGATTTGAATTTAGTTTTTAAATCATTTTCAAATCTTTTTACATATTTACCTTGAGTTATTTTTTCTGATTTTAATGCTGATATAACTTTGTTAATATCATTGATGTCAATATGTTGTTTTCCGTAATATATATTCATTTTTTTAATTTATTAAAATATTTAGAATAATTTTTTTCAGTAGCAATTTTTTTTAACACTCTTTCGTTTCTCAAAAAAAATAAATAATCTCCAGTGTTATCTAGTGTAATCCTTATATTTGAAAATTTCTTTTTTAATATTTTTATATTATTTTTTTTACTAAAATAATTTTTGTAAATCCACGGAGTAACATGTTCTTTATCATATTTAGTTTTCGCATTTAATTTAGTTTTTTCTAAAATTGAATGATGAATAATTTCACAATCAAATCCATGAGGAAGATATCTCGGCTTATTATTAGTCAAAAATAACAATTTTTTTTTTTTATAATAACTGATCATTTTTTTTATAACATTTATATTTATAAATGGACAATCAGAAGTTATTCTGAGTATGTTTTCAGAAGAAAATTTTTGTGAACACTTATAATATCTATCTAAAACATCAATTTCACTTCCATTATGTGTATATAAGTTAACATTTAGTTGTTTTGATATTTTTTTAAAAATATTGACATATTTATCATTTGGACAAGCTAAAATTATTCTATTAATTTCTTTGATTTTTTTAAGATTTAAAATAAAAAAATTAAGGAAATTACTTTTATCAAAATTTAGTAAAACTTTTGCAGGCAATCTGGTTGAACTATATCTTACCTGTGTTATTATATCAAAATTCATCGTTTATTTTTTTAACAAATCGTATAGGTATAACATTTAAATGAAATATTGCATTACTTGTTTTTACCCAGAGACTAAACCTGATATTGAATTTGATAACAATGGAGTTTGTAGTGCATGTGTTGCTTTTAAAAATAGAGAAAAAATAGATTGGAATGAAAGAAAAAAAGAATTTACTAAAATTATAAAAAAAATTAAAAATAGAAGCAAAGGTAATTATGATTGTATTATCCCAGTAAGTGGAGGAAAAGATAGTACTTGGCAAGTCCTTAAGGTTCTCGAACACGATCTAAAAATACTTTGCGTTAATGCACGGACATGTGATTTATCTCCAATTGGCAGAAGAAATTTAGATAATATAAAAAAGCTTGGAGTCGATATGTTAGAATTTGCTCCCAACCCTAAAATAAGAAAAAAATTAAATAAAATTGGGCTACTTGAAGTAGGTGATATATCTTGGCCAGAACATGTGGGAATTTTCACAATTCCTATAAATGTTGCGAGTAAATTTAAAATCTCAACAATATTCTGGGGTGAAAACTCTCAAAATGAATACGGAGGTCCGATATCTAAAATTAATAATTCACAACTTAATAGATCTTGGTTAGAGGAATTCGGTGGATTATTGGGTTTAAGAGTTTCTGATTTATTTGATCATTTCGAGTTAATGGAACAAGATTTGATTTGCTACAAATATCCATCCAAAAAAGAAATAGATGATGCCAATATAATCGGCTTGTTTTTAGGATACTATTTTCCTTGGGACGGGCTAGAAAATGCTAAAATAGCTAAATCAAATGGTTTTGAATTTTTTCATAAAGACGTTGAGGGATCATCTACAAATTACGAAAATTTGGATAATTTTCAAACTGGGATTCACGACTATTTCAAGTATATTAAGTATGGGTTTGGCAGAACAACTGATATTATGTGTAATTTATATAGAAGAAACTTAGTAAAAAGAGACGAGGCAATTGAGTTAATAAAAAAAAAAGATGGTAATTTTCCTCATACTTACTTAGATAAAACATTAACAGAAATATTAAATTCAATTGATGTAAGTTATGAAGAGTTTATTGAAACCTGCAATAAATTTACGAACAAAGATATCTTTAAATCAAATAATAAAGGAGAATTTATTAGAGATCAAAATTTCAACTTAATTAAAAAAAGTGATACTCTTAGTTAATACTGAAGTTGCAAATATTGGTTATTGGGAAAAAATTCTTAAAGAAAAAAAAAAGGATTATATTCTTTCAAATAGCATACAATTAGATACAAACAAAATTTCAAAAATAATATTTCCTGGTATTGGTAATTTTAATAAAGTAATTAATAATTTAGAAAAATTTAAGATTAAAGATAAATTAATTTTTTTAATAAAAAAAAATATACCTTACCTTGGAGTTTGTGTAGGAATGCAAATATTATTTGATAGAAGCGAAGAAGATAAAAATAGCAAAGGGTTGGGAATTTTAGAAGGAGAATGTTTAGAAATAAAATCTAAGAAAATTACAAAACCTCATAATGGATGGAATAATATAAAATATAATGAAAAAAGCATTTTATTTAATGATTTTGATTTAAAATCTGACCTTTATTTTAATCATAGCTACTATTGTATTCCAAAAAATAAAAGCTTGATTACATCTTCTTTGGAAGACGATAATGAAATTGTAAGCTCTATAGAAAACAAAAATATTTTTGGTGTTCAATTCCATCCTGAAAAAAGTCAAAATGCAGGAATGATAATAATAAATAATTTTTTGAATTTAAAATGATAAAAAAAAGAATAATACCAATCCTTCAATTTAAAAATAACTTAGCAATAAAAAGTAAACAGTTTCTGAAACAAAGAAACTTAGGAAATTTGCTTCAATATGTTAAAGTTTTTAGCAAAAGACAAGCTGACGAAATGTCGATCATAAATTTATCAAAAAAAGATTCTAGTAAAACAGAATATGACTTTGATTTTTTAAAAAATATTATATCTGAATGTAAAATGCCATTATCAATAGGAGGAGGTATTAATGATATATCTACTATTGAAAGATTACTTGAGATGGGATGTGATAAAATAGTTATTGGAAATAGCTTTATTAAAAATCCAAATTTTATTAAAAATATTGTAAAGAATTTTGGATCACAACTAATAATAGCTTCTATAGATGTTATTAAAAAAGATAATAAGTATGAAATTTTTTTAAAAAAAGATTTGGATTTAATAGATTGGATAAAAGAAGTTCAGGATCTTGGGGTTGGAGAAATTTTATTAACTGCTATTCATAATGAAGGTATGATGTGTGGATATGATGTAAATCTTTTGAATTTTATTTATAATTCTATATCGGTACCATTGTTATTTAATGGTGGTGCATCAGATTTGAAAGACTTTGAAGATATATTAAGTGTAGATAAAGTTTATGGTGCATGCGCATCCAGCGTATTTTTGTTTTCTGAGATAACTCCTAACTTAATAAAAAAAAATATTTCAAAAAATATAAATTTAAGAATTATTTAATTTTTTAAACAAAAACCAATTAATATTATCCATAGGATATTTATCTTTATGGTAAACGAAACCATAATCAATGAGTTTTAAATTCTTATAAGTTTGTAAAATTTCAAAAGCAAAATCTCTTTTAAACAATTTATTTTTATAATTTCTATATCTTATCTTTTCGGGGTTTGGGCTAAAATATTCAGCAATTAAAATATATTTATTAGTTAAACTATAAATTTGATTATATACTTTTTTTAATTGTTTGGGATTGATATGTATTAAGACTCCCTTACATAATACTAAATTAAACTTTTTGTTAGTTTTGAAATTTAAAATTGTATTGTTAATAATTTTATAATGTGGTTTTTTTTTCTTTAAAATATCACAAGCTTTTTTATTTACTTCTAACGAAGTAATTTTACTTTTTTTGTAAATTTTTTCCAAAGATAACAAATTATTTCCAATATTTGATCCTAGTTCAATAATTGAGTTAATTTTATGCTTATTAAAAAAAATTTCTTTAAAAAAATGATCATTATTTTCCTGTAATTTTTTTGAATTATTTCTAAATATATAATTATTACCAAATTTACCTGACCAAAATTTTTCTTGTTCGTTCATCTGAAATTTTTATTGCCTCTTAAATTAGTAAAATATTTATTTTAAATACTTCGTTCTCACAAATAATATTCATTATTTTAAAATTTTGAATAACAGTTTGCTTGCTTCTAAATTGCCTTTTTCATTTAAATGAATATGATCAATAAAATTATCCTCATTTAATGAGAGATTTTCATCCAAATCAACCAATATAATTCCATTTATTTGAGCCAAATCTCTAATAATTTCATTAAATTCATTAAAAATCTGGCTGTATTCATTCCAAGATACTTTTTTAGATATGTAGGATTGTCTCCACTCATCAGTATTAGAAAAATTGTCATTAAAATTTTTAGCTTGAGTCATAAGTATAGGTTCTATTTTCCAAGTTTCACAAATTTTAACAAACATCTCAAGGGAACTTTTAAACTCTTCTTTTATACTATTTATATTTATTTTTTTTTTGTCATTTAAATTCACTTTGCTTACAGATTTATAATAAATTTTATCAATGATCTTTGAAAACTTTAAAGATTTAGATAAAATAAAATTGTAGATATTGGAAAAAAATAAATCTTTCACTTTAAAAAGAAAACTTTTATTTTCTTCTTTAATTAAATTGTGAGAAGATTTATTTGTAAAATAACTTTCATATTTCAATAAATGATTTAAATCATTAATATTATGTTTCATTATAGCAAATTTAGGTTTAAATTTTATTCCTTTGGCTTGAAAAGATAAATTTGAATGCATCGAATGAGCTCCACTTGTAGCAAAATTTAAAACTGTATATTTTTTTTTTAAATTTTTTTCGACAATCTCTGAAAATCTCTTATTTGCTTCTATATATCTATTTTCAGTAGTGCTTCCTCCAAAAAATAGAATTGTATTTTCTTTTATTATTTTTTTTTCAGGAAGTTCTCCATTTTTACCTATTCTATTTTCAACATTTTTATGAAAAAAAACTGAATATGGTTTTAATTCCTTTAATGTAATAGATCTTTTATTAATTTTGTGTGCAAAAATTCCCAATATTGAATCTAGAATTAAAATTATTAGAACTGTAAACACTAATATAGTTGAGGAAATTTTTATAAAACCTAAGATTTTTTTCATATTTATTTTTATTGTTTAATTAAATTATACCATTTTATTTGTTAGTAACACACTTCTCACTATTTTTTTTTTTGAATTATCGAATGCATATTTTAATAAAAATTTTTTGCTTACATCATTATACAATCCTCTTTGAAATGAACTTTTAAATGGTACATAATTATCTGATTTAAATTCTAAAGGAGTTATAGTTTCAGCTGACTCAACAAACTTAATATTATAGCCATTATCAAAAAGTTTAGAAATTAAATTTTTCATAAGATTACCTTTATAAATGCTTGGATGAAGTTCCATTAAGATTGATATATTTTTATTTTTTAATAAAAATTTCAAAGATGATTTCAAAATTTCATATTCATGACCTTCTACATCCATTTTGATTAATAAATTTTTTTTTATTAAATTTTTTTTTACTTCAATATCTAGCTTTGAAAAATAAATTTTTTTTTTTATAAAATATTTTAAATTATCTTTTTTTACCAAATCGACTTTATTTAAATTATTGTATTTCTTGTTGAAATAAAAATTTTTTAAACCTACTTTTGATGAAATTCCATAGTTATATATTTTAATCTTTCTTCTATTATTAAATAAATTTTTTAATTTTTTAAAATTATTATTATCAGGTTCATAAATTAATAAATTTATATTTTTTTTTGAATTTAATGCAATTTGTGCCTCATTTCCATCATTTGATCCTATTTCAATTATTGT
>CACFSO010000015.1 GCA_902568975.1 uncultured Pelagibacteraceae bacterium | reverse complement strand
AAATTGCTTATGTTTTTGAAAACGGCAAGAAAAGAAAATTACAAGTTAATAAAAAAACTTCTTTCAACAAAGCTATTGTTGCTGGTGCTTTTCATGGATGGTTATCTATGAAAAAACAACAAAAAATTCCTCGAGTATTAAAGTTAATGCAATTTCCATGCTTTGATGCTTTAAGTTACGCTCATCTTTCAGAAGGAAGATTGGACATAGTTCTTCAATGTGCAAATAAAATCTGGGATATTCATCCTATAATACCAATTATAAAAGCTGCGGGTGGAACAATATCTACTTGGAATAACAGAAATGCAGTTTATGGAGGAAATATTCTTGTATCAGGAAATATTATTAATCATAGAAAAATGATTAAACTTTTAAAGCCAGTTAGCAAGTGTTAAAATGTTGTTTATGAACGAATATTTCGAAATTTTCCTCAAAAAATTCAAAAAATTACTCAAATAATACTTCTTTAGTTTCTTTAATTATTAAGTTAAATTTTTCTAAAAATAAAGAGGAGGGGAAAATGAAACCTAAAACTTTGATCAAATTAGTATTACTAATTTTTTTGTCTTTTGTATCAACACAATCATTTGCAAAAACAATTAAATGGTCAATGCAAGGAGATAGTTTAACGCTTGATCCACATGCTCAAAATGAAGGCCCAACAACAATGGTATCTAGACAAATTTATGAAGCTTTAGTTACCAGAGGATTAGATATGTCAATTGGTCCTCAGCTTGCAAAAAAATGGGCAACAGTAGATCCAAACACTTGGTACTTTTATTTAAGAGATGATGTTAAATTCTCTAATGGACAAAAAATGACAGCAGAAGATGTTGTTTTTAGTATATTAAGAGCAAAAAAACCTACATCAGATTTTAAAGAATATATTAGTACCGTTTCATCAGCAAAAGCAATTGATGATTATACGGTTCAAATTAAAACAAGTAAACCAAATCCAATTCTTTTGAACCAATTGTCGAACATATTTATTATGTCAAAAAAATGGTCACAGGAAAATTCTGTAATTAATCCACAGAATTGGGATGATGGACAGGAAACTTTTTCAGCTACAAATGCAATGGGAACTGGTCCTTTTAAAATTTCTTTAAGAGAGCCTAACACAAAAACTATTTTTAAAAGAAATTATAAATGGTGGGGATCGATGAAAGATAATAAAGTAACTGAAATTCGGTTACTTCCAATTAAAAATGCCGCTACAAGAGTTGCAGCTTTATTATCCGGAGAACTTGATTTAGTTACTGATGCACCAGTTCAAGATTTAGCACGTATAAAAAGTTCCACAGGACATAAAGTAGAAAGTACAGCACAAATGCGTACTATCTTTCTTGGAATGGACCAGTCTGCAGATAAACTAAGAACTGGGAATACAGGAGATAATCCATTTAAGAAAAAAGAAGTAAGACAAGCTCTTTATCAAGCAATTGATATTGAAGCCATTAAGAAGAAAGTTATGAGAGGTTTAAGTGAACCAGCAGGAATTATAACTTTCCCAGGCGTTAATGGTTACACAAAGGAACTTGATAAAAGATTACCTTATGACGTTAATGCAGCAAAAAAACTTTTAGCTGATGCAGGTTATCCAAATGGTTTTAATGTTGAGTTAAGATGTCCAAATGACAGGTATGTAAATGATGAAGCAATTTGTACAGCTGTTGTTGGAATGTTAGGAAAAATCGGAGTCAATGTAAATTTATTTGCTCAAACAAAGAGTAAACACTTTAAAGAATTGAAAGATAACCAAGGTGATTTTTACATGTTAGGCTGGGGAGTTCCTACTTTAGATAGTCATTATGTATTTCATTACCTGTATGAGTCTGGCGCAAGCTGGAATAAAGTTAACTTTAGTAATTCTGAAGTTGATGCCGCAATAAGAGTAATGGAAGGTGAAGTTGATCTAGAAAAGAGAAATGCCTCTATAGCAAAAGCTTGGAAAATTGTAAAAGATGATATTTCTTATCTTCCTTTACACCATCAAGTAATTTCTTGGGCATCTAAGAGTGGACTAGACGTACCTATAAGACCGAATAATGAACCATTATTCCGTTTTGCTAGCTTTGATTAAATAATTTTTTACAAGCCCTTTATTAAAATAAAGGGCTTGTAAGTAAACATTTCTAAAATTGATAAAATATTTTTTTAAACGCCTGTTTCAATCAGCAATGGTAATGTTAGTAGTTGCCTTTGTTTCTTTTTCACTTTTTAATTTTGTTGGTGACCCCATAAATAATATGGTTGGCGAAGAAACATCTGATGAAGAAAGAGCTGAACTTAGAGAAACTTTAGGATTAACTGATCCAATTCATGTTCAATTCTCAAGATTTGTAGTAAATGCATCAAAAGGAGAATTTGGAATATCTTATCAGTTAAGAAGACCAGTTTCAGAATTAATTTCAGAAAGACTACCTGCAACTATTGAATTAGTTTTAGTTTCAGCGCTAATTGCATTGGTATCCGGAACATTATTGGGGGTTTATACAGGTATAAATCGAAAAGGTTTTTTAAGTGATATTATATTGGCTATTTCATTATTAGGAGTATCACTTCCCACCTTTGTTATAGGTATATTATTTATTTATCTCTTTGCAGTTATTTTAGGAATTTTACCATCTTTTGGAAGAGGAGAGGTTGTATATCTCGGATTTTGGTCTACAGGCTTTCTAACTACAACTGGTTTAAAAGCTATAATACTTCCATCTGTAACTCTTAGTCTTTTTCAAATGACTTATATTATTAGACTCGTTCGAGCAGAAATGATGGAAATACTTCAAACAGATTATATTAAATTTGCTAGAGCAAGAGGTATTAGTGAAAATAGTATTCATTATAAACATGCATTAAAAAATGGGTTGATACCTGTAATTACAATCGCTGGAATAAATATTGGTACATTGATAGCTTTTTCTATAATTACCGAAACAGTTTTTCAATGGCCGGGGATGGGATTTTTATTTATTCAAGCAGTTCAGTTTGTAGATATACCAATTATGTCTGCATACTTAGTCTTTATAGCTTTTGTTTTCGTAATGATTAATTTTATTGTTGATATTTTATACTATTTTATTGATCCAAGAATTAGAGTTAAAGCGGAGACTGTAAGTGGATAATCAAAAAATAACTTTAATAAGTAGGATTAAAGATAGCGATATTTATTTTAGCTTTATAAAATCTCCTACAGCTATTGTATCAACTGTTATATTAATTATAATTTTCTTTTGCTCTTTTTTTGTTGAATTTGTAACTCCTTATAATCCATTTGATCCATCATCACTATCTTTAATGGATGCATTTACACCACCTTCATGGACGGAAGATGGTCTTACTAAATTTATTTTAGGAACCGATGGCCAAGGTAGAGATATGTTGGCAACAATTCTTTATGGATCGCGGATTTCTTTAATTGTAGGTTTTTCAGCCGTTATATTTGCTCTGGTATTAGGAGTGACATTGGGATTAACAGCAGGATACTTCGGGGGAAAATACGAAATGATTATTATGAGATTCACTGATGTACAATTAACTGTACCAAGTATTTTAATGGCTCTTCTAGTAGATGGAATTGCAAGAGGAATAATTTCAAGAGAAATGCATGATGAAATGGCAATTTATGTATTAATTTTTGCAATAGGTATTTCTGAGTGGCCTCAGTTCGCAAGAGTATCAAGAGCCGCCACTTTGGTTGAAAAAAATAAAGATTATGTTTCTGCTTCAACAATTATCGGTGTTTCAAATTTAATTATTATGTTTAAGCATATATTACCAAATATATTAAGACCAGTTCTCGTAATTGGAACAATAGGCCTAGCACTTGCAATAATAGCTGAAGCTACACTAAGTTTTTTAGGAGTTGGCGTTCCACCGACAACACCTTCTTTAGGAACATTAATTAGACTTGGTAATGATTTTTTATTTTCTGGAGAATGGTGGATTACCTTCTTCCCAGCAATTTTTTTAGTTATTTTAGCATTTTCAATTAACCTTTTAGGAGATTGGATGAGAGACACTCTTAATCCAAAATTAAATTAATGAGTTTTTTGAAAATTAATAATTTAAGCGTTGATTATAAAATGCGAAGAGAAACGATCTATGCTGCTAAAAATATTAATGTAGAAGTTAGCAAGGGAGAAATTCTTGGCTTAGTTGGGGAGTCAGGATCAGGAAAAAGCACAGTTGGTAATGCGATCATAAATCTTATTGATGAGCCAGGAAAAGTTTCAAATGGTTCAATCTTTTTAGGTGATATAAATATTCACGAAAATCCAGAAAATATTGTTAAATATAGAGGTAAAAAAATTGGTTTAATTTTCCAGGATCCTCAAACATCATTAAATCCCATATTTACAATAGGTGAACAGCTTATTGAAACAATACAAACACATTTAAGTTTGAGTACGGAAGAAGCAAAAAATAAAGCTATTAAATTATTAAAAGAAGTTGGAATTAAAGATGCAGAAGCAAGATTTAATAATTACCCACATCAATTTTCTGGTGGAATGAGACAAAGGGTTGTTATTTCACTAGCACTTTGTTGTGAACCAGAGCTTCTTATAGCCGACGAACCAACTACAGCTTTAGATGTATCAATTCAATCTCAAATTTTAGATCTAATTAAAAGATTAACCAAAGAAAGAAATTTAGCAGTAATTTTAATTACACATGATATGGGAGTTATTTCTGAGACAACTGATAGAGTGGCTGTAATGAAAAATGGTGATTTAGTTGAAATTGGACCCACAAAACAAATACTAACTAAACCTAAAGAAATTTATACAAAGAGTCTTGTAAGTTCTGTTCCCCCAACAAATAAAAAAATTGAAAGATTTATAATTATTGAAAAAGAAAATAAAAAACAGAGTGAAACAAATATTAAAATATTAAATAGATGGACAAAAAAGAAAATTATTAATCAGGATTTAGTTCAAGTTAAGAATTTAAGCAAAACATTTGATGATAGTTTTTTTACAGAAAGTTCAAAAAACTCTGTAATGGCTGTAGATGATGTAACATTTAATATTAAAGAAGGCCAATCATTTGGACTAGTAGGAGAGAGCGGTAGCGGAAAATCAACAATTGCTAAAATGATTGTTAATTTATTTAAGCCAAGTTCAGGAGACATATACTTTGATAATGTTTGTATAACAAAAATTAAAAGTAACAAAGAAATGATGAAATTCAGAAAACAAATTCAAATGATATTCCAAGATCCATATTCTTCATTAAATGGAAGATTAAAAGTTAAAGATATAGTTGCTGAACCTATAAAACTTCACAATCCTTCAATAAGCTCAAGAGATATAGATAGTTATATTTATGATTTATTAGAGTCTGTTGAATTAACTCAACAATCAGCCGAGCGTTATCCTCATGAATTTTCTGGAGGTCAAAGACAAAGAATTTCAATTGCAAGAGCTCTTGCTACTCAGCCAAGACTTCTTGTATGCGATGAACCAACTTCTGCTCTAGATGTCAGTATTCAAGCTCAAATATTAAATTTATTAAAAGATTTACAAGAACAGTTAAATCTGACTATATTATTCATCAGTCATGATTTACCAGTTGTAAGACAAATGTGTGATCGAATAGCGGTATTAAAAAATGGGAAACTTTGCGAAGTTTCACTGACAGAAGAATTATTTATAAATCCATCACATGAATATACAAAAGAATTGTTAACATTAATGCCAAAAATTGAATCAATTTATAACTAAAAAAATTTTAGTATAATAAAATGTATCTAATGGCTGCAAATTTAACATTAATTATTCATTTTATCTTTATTATCTTTGTTGTATTTGGTGCTTTGCTATTTTTGATTTCAAAAAAGATTGTTTTTATCCATTTTCCCTTCTTAATTTGGGGGTGCTATGTGGAATTCACAAATTCTATATGTCCTCTGACTTATCTTGAAAATTGGTTTTTACTTAAAGCTAACTTAACAACATATTCTCAAGGTTTTATTCAAAATTACCTTATACCTATTGTTTATCCAGCAAGTCTTACTAAAGATTTACAAATATATTTAGGGATAGCGTTAATATTAATAAATATGTTTTTTTATACATTTATATTTATTAAACTAAAAAAAAAATAAGGAGGGAAAATGCCATTGTTTAAACCAATCAATGAAAATGAAGCCAAGGGTAAAGTTAAAGAAGTTTTCGATGAAATAAAAAGTGCAAGGAAAATTACAGAAGTCCCAAATTTTTGGAAATATCTTGCAAATAATCCAGAAACTTTAGAGAGAACTTGGAATTCAACATCACAAAATATGAAAGCAGGCGCATTAGATGCTGTAACGAAAGAATTAATCTACGTTGCGGTTTCAATGACGAATAGCTGCGAGTATTGTACCAAATCTCATATCTTTGCCGCAAAGAAAAAAGGTGCGACGGATGAAATGATAAAAGAAATGATTGATGTTATGGGGTTAGCTAATCAGAATAATAAGTTAGTAGAAGCTTACGGAGTTGAAGTCGATGAAATTTACAAATAATTAATCTATTGGATAGTTCCAAGCATCGCCACCAATAACTTTTGATATCGCAGAAAAATCTTTTATATCATTGCCTTCTTCACAAAATTTATCATAAATTTCCAAAGCCATTTTTGCAAGTGGGGTAGAAGCATTTACTTGATTTGCACACTCATTAGCTAATTTTAAATCTTTGTTCATCATACCAGCAGAAAATCCTGGTCGATAATTATTATTTGATGGTGTTCCATCAATTAGACCTGGCAAAGGTGGATAAACAGAAATTGGCCAACTGTTTCCTGATGCATTTTTCATAATTTCATGAACTTTTTTAATATCTATATTTAATCTTTTAGCTAGCATCAAAGACTCAGAGGCTGCAATCATTGTTATTCCTAGTGACATGTTATTACAAATTTTTGCTCCATTACCACTACCCAACTCTCCCGCATGAAATATATTTTTTCCCATTATTTTTAATAAAGGTAGAGCCATATTAAAAGCTTCCTTAGTTCCACCAACCATAATATTCAAAGTTGCTTTTTCTGCACCCATGACACCACCACTAACAGGAGCATCAATCATTTTAATTCCTGACTCCTTAGCTGTTCTCCCTATTTCAATAGAAGTTTTTATATCAATTGTTGAGCAATCAATAAGAAGACATTTCTTTGATACTTTATTTATTATACCTTTGTCACCTAAATAAACTTCTTTAGAGTTTTTTCCTTCAGGTAGCATAGTGATTACTGTACTAACATCTTTAGTTATTAAAGCATCAATACTATCTTCAACTTTCATTTTTTTTTCTTTTGCTTTTTCAATCATTTTCGTTGAGACATCAAAAACTTTAACTTTTTTTTCCAGCTTTTATTAAATTTTCAGCCATTGGATTTCCCATATTACCAACACCAATAAATGCGATTAACTCTGACATGATTACTCCTTTGTATTAAGAATTTGTTTTACCAAGAAAATTTACAAGCATTACACCAACCACTATTAAGGCGATGCCAATAATTCCATATATATTAGGAACTTGTTTATATTTTAATACTCCAAAAATTGTTACAGCTGTAATTGTTAGACCTCCATAAGTAGCATATGTAAATCCAACTGGTATTGTCATCATAGCTTTAGCTAAGCAAAATATACATAAAACAATAAGCACCGAACAAATGATAGTAGGTGTTACTTTTGTAAAACCATCTGTCACTTTTAAATAACTATTTGAAGTAATACCCAAAACTATTGCTACAGCTAAAAAAATATACCCAGAAATAGAATTCATATTAGTTAGCTTTTCCTAACAAGTTGACAATTAAAACTCCAGCTATAATTAATACAAGTCCAACAATTGTATAAATATCCGGCATTTGATTAAATTTATACATTCCTACGATTGTGGTTGCAATAATACATAAACCTGCAAATGAAGCGTAAGTGATTCCAACAGGAATTGTTTTCATAACGAGGGACAAAGTATACATACATCCAACAATGGTTATAGCTGTTAAAATACTTGGTATTAACAATGTAAAACCTTGAGCCCCTTTAGCAAAACCATTTGCAGCTGTACCCAAAATAACTGCTATAATTAAAACTATGTAAGCAGTTATATTTGTCATTTAAAATTACTTGTATTTATCTTCTATATCGTAATATTCATTAAAACCGACAATTTCTCTTAATTCAGAAAATTTAGAAACATTTTTATTGTATGTTTTATTTTTCATATTTTTTAAACATTCTTGCATAGTTTTTACGGAAGCACTCATAAGAGTTAAAGGCATTACTGCTATTTTATATCCAATATCTTCTAATTCTTTCATATCTATAAAAGGAGTATCTCCGTCTTCTATTAAATTTATCATATGATATCCTGGAACCTCTTTAATAACTCTTTTCATATCTTCTTTAGTTTTAATAGCTTCTATGAACAATATATCTGCTCCTATTTCTGAAAATATTTGCATTCTTTTTATTGCATCATCTAATCCTCTTGTTGCAATAGCATCAGTTCTTGCCATTACTAAAATATCTTTATTGTTTTGATTGCTTGCGTCTACTGCTGCTTTAATTCTAGATTTTGCCTCTTCTATATCTACTACATCCTTTCCTTTAGTATGACCGCATTTTTTTGGCCATTTTTGGTCTTCAATCATTACTCCAGCAGCCCCTGCATTCGCATAACCTCTTACTGTTCTATAAACATTTACAGAATTTCCATAACCCGTGTCTCCATCAAATATAAAAGGTATACTTGTTGCATTTGAAATATTTTTAACCTGCTCTAACATTTCAGCAAAAGAAATTAAACCAGTATCAGGCATGCCCAATTTTGTAGATGATACGCTGAAGCCTGACATAAAACCAACTTCAATTCCTTCTCTTTCAATCAATTTTGCTGATAAAGCATCAAAACATCCAGGCATACTTATTATACCTTTTCTATCTAAAATTTTTTTTAAAGCCTCAGACTTTTGTTTAGAATTTTTATTAGAAAACATAATTTTTATAATTTAAATGGTATATATAAAGCAAGATCTGGGAACAAGTAAACAACAAAAACAGTGAATAACATTATGATAACGAAAGGTATTACTCCTTTCGCGATTTCCGACATTTTTGCTTTTCCTATAGCTTGCAAAACATAAATGTTTAGACCTACAGGAGGCGTAATTAATGCGCATTCGATCATTAGTGTGAAGATTATTCCAAACCAAATTAAGTCAATATTCATTGCTGCAATAGATATTGAAAAAATAGGCATCATAATTAAAATTAATGATAATGTTTCCATTATAAAACCTAAAATTAACAATGTAATTGCAACTACAAAAATAAACATTCCTTGTTCAGTTATATTTGTTACTATAAAAGCAGAGAGATCTTGAGGTATTCTGTATAAAGAAATAGCTTTACCAAATATTTTTGCTCCTGCAATTATAACAAAAATTGTAACTGTTGTTTTCATTGTCTCTAGTCCAGCTTCAATAAAACCTTTAAAATCCAATTTTTTTTTTATAACAACGTATACAAAAGAAATTAGAAAACCTATTCCACCAGCTTCAGTAGGAGTGTATATGCCAGCATATATACCTCCCAACATGATAAATGCCATTAATAAAACTGGTAAACCTTTTTTTGTATATTTAATTTTATCTTCAAATGATGTCTTTACGTTTTGAACTTCTTTGTTGAAAAAAATTACATAAAAAATTGAAAAAATTATAAAAAAAAGCGCCAATACTATTCCTGGTCCAATACCAGCTAAAAACATACTTAGTACAGACTCCTCAACTACAAATGCATATACAATCATTGGAATAGAAGGAGGTATTAGAATTCCTAAAGTTCCTCCAGCAGCTAGAATACCTAAGGTAAAATTTCTATGATAACCCCTATTAATCATTGCGGGAAAAGCTACAGTAGAAATAGTTGCGGCTGTAGCTACAGAAGAACCAGAGATAGCAGCAAAAATACTACATGAAACAATAGTTGCTATAGCCAAACCCCCAGGAAAATTTCCCACCCAACTTTGAGCAAAATTAAATAAATCTTCTCCCACTCCAGCCTTTAAAAGAATGTTGGACATCATTAAAAACATTGGTACCGCAAGTAGTATGAAGTTATCCGCTACACTATAAAAGGTCTGAGGTATCATAAGTGGAGATATGTCTCCAAGTAACATTAAACCTAATCCTAAAGAACCGAGACCAAAAGCAATAGGAACTCCTAAAAATAGTATTGAAAATAGAACAAATAGGATTATTACGACGATCATTTAACAAAATCCCTTATATATTTAATAGCTTCTAAAATTACTCTTAAGACTAAAAATGCAAAACAGATCGGTATTGCTACCTCTGTTAAAAAAGATGGTACATCTAAAATAGTTGAACTAGTACGACCAACTTTTAAAGAATCGTATGCTATTAGCCATCCAAAATAGACAACAAAAGAACTAAAAATAAGAATAAAAATAAAACTAATAAAATCTAAAATTTTTTTTCCTTTATCATTTAATCTGTCATAAATTACAGTTATTCTAATAAAATCATTTTTATGAAAAGAGTAAGTTAGAGCAAGATATGTTGCCCAAATTTGTAAAAATCGAGAAACCTCGTTCACCCATATTGTTGGTGAATTAAATAGGTATCTCATAATTACTTCATAAGAAACAATAAATCCTATTGTAATAAATAAAGCCGAAGCTAAATACCCAGAATATTTTACAATTTTGTCGTAGTAATTCATAAGAAAACCCCGCAACTGTTAATTGCGGGGTTATTTAATATTTGATTACAGATTGTTAGCTGCTTTTACTAATTTATCTCCAACTCCACCAGCTCCGCCAGTTCTAGAAATATAATCATCTATTACTGAAGAAGATGCTTTTTTAAGAGCTGCAGTTTCAGAACTTGATAACTTAACAATGTTCATTCCATTTTCTTTTGCTTCCTTATAAGCACCTGCCTCTATATTAGCCATGTCGTCTCTAACAGCTTTTTCGGCAACTTTTGATGCTTCAGCAATTGCATCTCTTTGTTTTTGACTTAAAGATTTTAGCCATTTATCATTTGCAACAACTACGAATTCAATATCACCATGATTAGTTACTGTCAAAGTATCCATTACTTGATAAAGTTTTCTAGATTTAACACCTGATACACCAGTCATACCTGCATCTACAGTATTTCTTTGATAAGCTAAATATTGTTCTGAACCAGATATCAAAGCAGGTTTACCACCTAAAGAACTTATAAAGGCTCCTAAAGTTTTTCCAAAAACTCTAATTTTCTTATCTTTAAAATCTGCAGGTGATTTCATAGGACCACCATTAGAAAGCATAATAGCTGATCCATAAGCTTGATAATACAATGGTACAGCACCTGTTGATGCTATTGCCGGATCAAGTATCGATCTAATTTCAGATCCTGCTTTAGTAGCTTTTCTAATTTTTGCTTCTGAGTCAAATAGAAAAGGCAAGTAAAAGATATCAACTTCTGGATTTGTTCCAGCAAATCTAGTTATTGATGCAACACCAGCTTCAATTGCTCCTGAACCAACTGCTTGTGGCACTTCTTTATCTTTATAAAGTTGAGCTGAGTCATATATTTCAACAGTTATGTCAGATCTTGCTTCAAGTTCTTTTTTAAAAACTAACAAATTTTGTCCTAAGTGAGCTTTTAAAGGCAACTGAAGAGTAATCCTCATTTTTGTTTCTGCAAAACTTACAGATGAAACTGAAGCAAAAGAAACAAAAATAAGTGTAAATAGTATTTTCTTAAAAATTTTCATATTTATCCCTCTTATTGTATTGTTTAATAGTTGCTATTTAAGTCGACTTTTGAATTAAATACAATATGAATATTATTAATGAACTGGATAATAGTCACAATATTTGCTGCTTTTTTTCAAAATTTAAGATCTTCTATTCAAAAAAATCTAAATAAAGAAGTTTCTACTATAGCATCTACCTATGTAAGATTTGCTTTTGCATTGCCTTTAGCAACAATTTTATTTTTTATTTATTTTAGGAACTTTGAAATAATTAAAGAAATATTAATACAAGATAATTTCATAATATATCTTTTATTAGGATCTTTATCTCAGATAATTTTTACATTTATACTTTTATATTTATTTAAATTTTCAAACTTTGTGGTAGGAACATCCCTTAGCAAGACAGAGGTTATACAAATTGCAGTTTTAGAATTTTTTATTCTTGAAGAAAAATTAAATAAGTTTGGAGCTTCGGGAATTGTAATTGCGACACTTGGAATTATAATTTTATCTATTAAAGATACAAAATTATTTTTAAAAAATTTAATTTCAAAAACTACAATTATAGGATTAGTATCTGGGTTTTTTTTAGCACTCAGCGTTGTTTATTTTAGGGCAGCTGCCTTAACATTAGAAAATTTTGAATCTAATTTCGAAAAAGCTTTGGGAACATTGTTTTTTGGTTTGATTGTACAAACTACAGTACTGACTATTTATATTTATTTTTTTGAAAAAGAACAATTTTCAAAACTTTATAAAAAAAAATTTGAAAGTTTTGGCGCTGGTATAGCAGGTTTTCTAGCAACTATTTCTTGGTTTTATGCCTTTACATTAATTCAATCTTCTTTTGTTAGAGCATTAGGACAAGTAGAAATAATTTTTAGTTATATTTCTTCAAGGTTTTACTTTAAAGAAAAAATAAAAATTAATGAAATAGTTGGTGTTGTAATTTTTATTATAGGAATTTTAATTTTATTGATTTTAAAATAATCTTATTTTTTTGACCAATATATAGAGTCTTCCATTCTATCATCTCCCCAAAATATTTCTTTATTTACAACAAAAGTTGGACTTCCAAAAACTTTGTTGTTTCTAGCGTTATTTGTATTTAGTTGATATTGATTTTCAATCTCATCTTTCATTACATCTTCCATTACTTTTTTTTTGTCAATTTTAAGTTCTTGGAAAATTTCAGAAATATTAGGTTCAGTAGCTGGCTCTTTTCCTTTTTGAAACCATCTTTTATAAGTTAATATAACATAATCTATACCCCATCCTTCTTTAAGACCTAGAATTGCTAATTTGTTAGCAAGATCAAATTCAGTTAGGGGGTATGGAACAGGAGTTTTTGCAAAGAAACCATATCCTTCTGCACGTCTTTCTATATCTCTCCACATGTAATCAACTTTATTTTTTTTATCTTTTGGAAAAGGTATATTATTCATTTCTTTCATTATTACTCTTACACTAAAAGGTATCCAATTGAATTTAACTTGATGTTTTTTTTCTACATCTAAAATTCTTGTTATTGATAGGTAAGTATAAGTACTTCCTATAGAGAAATAAAAATCTATATTTTTCATTTTTTACCTAAATATTCTTTATATTTTTTAATACTTTCTTCTGGCCATTCCTTTTTTGGATCATACATTTCCTCATAACAATTTTGATCCTTTGATAAATTAATCCATGGATCTTTCTCTTTTGTAAATATATGTACTTGAGGGGGAAACATATCTGGATTTTCAAAAGTTTTCGTTCTTATAGTTAGTCTTTTTACTGCAGTTTCATAATCAGCGTATATATAAACTCCACATTTTTTGCAAAAATAAACTGTAGCTTTTTTTCCACTTCCAGCAATCAACTCTCCTTTTAAAAGCTCACCTTTAATATCTAAGGAATTATCAAGAATACTACTGTTAATTACAAAAGAAGAACCAGTTAATATTTTACAATCTTTGCAATGACAAGCCTGTGTAAAGAGCGGTTTTTCATTGATAGTGTATTTTACTTCACCACAAGCACAGCCACCTTTTAGATTATATGTATTTTTCACAATTTAAAATAAACCAATGCCATTTTTATAAAAATATATTGTTAAAATCAAAACTAATGAAATATAAATAATAAAATATAATGCGTACTTAATATATTTTTTCATTATTTATAAAATTTTCTTTACTTAGGCATTGGTGTTGCACCAGTTTCTAAAGATATTATTTTATCATCTTTATATTTAAAAACTGCCATCACAGCTTCAACATTTCCATCGTCAAAAGTAACAAAAGTGTGCTCAATACCAATTTCATCATTTTCATATATTATTCTCGTTTTATCTCTTTTAATATCGCCGCTCATAGCCCATTTAATAACATCTGCTTTCTTCAAAACATTGCCTGATTTATGCATTACAAAACTGTAATCATCATGTAGGATTTCATTCATAGCAGCTTCATTTTTGTCATTCATTGCTTTATTGTATTTTTCTAAAATAGACATTTTTTTCCTTTCGTTTGTTAATTAATATAAATTTTATCAGCTAAACCGAAACAAAGAATTGCACTTAGAACTGTAAAAACAAGTGGAGCGATTACTCCCTCGTTTGAGTCATTTTTTATTCCAGTTTTATCTATCTTTATGGAATAAGTATTTACAAAAAAGATACATAAATTAATTACAAAAACTAAATTAAAAAATCCCCATGTTCCTTCAATTCCTCCTGTTCTTATAAATCCTATGTATATTGCCATTAAAACTATAGCTAGAAACATAGAGCCAGTCATTCTCATCATGGTTGATGCGGTTTCGTCAATTTGAAATTTCTCACGAAATTGTTTAGTACCTAATATTAGTTGATATGCGTAAACACCTATTCCAATAAAATGTATTAAGAAAATTATTAAATAAATAATTCCATTAAATTTATCGATCATACTATGCTCCTTTTACTATTATAAAATTTCCAACAGAATTATCTAACCGTATCTGTCTTACCGGTTTATATTCTTCAGATTGATACCATTCCAATGCTTTTTCATAAGAAGGAAATTTAATCACTACAGTTCTTGGAAATTTCCATTCACCTTCAAAACATTGAAACTCACCACCTCTTACTAAATATTCTCCTTCAAATTTAGTAACAATATCTGTAACCTTTGCTAAATATTCTTTGTAGTCTTCAGGATTTGTTACTTCGATTTGTGTTATTGCATATCCCGTCATTTTATTAATCCTTATATATTAACTTTGTTCAATTCATACATTTGAACAATTTCGATACATTCATCGAAAATAGGTTTTGCTATTGGATTATTACCTGAAGCGAACTTTTTCATTTCTTCTTCATTATGAACTGAAACTTTAAACATAACATAACTTTTATCCGGTGCTATTGCTGGAACTGTTTTTTCAACATGAGCAATAGTTTTTCTTACTGCCATTCCTTGATCTGATTGCATAAACCCCATGAACTTTTCAAATTTTCCTTCACCAGATTTAAGTTTTGCTATTGCAAGCATTTCTTTTTCCATATTTTCTCCTTTTTTTATTTAAAGTATATAAAACTAAATCCAGTTTGGAAATGGAAGACCTTTTTCTTGTAAAAACTTTTTATTAAACATCTTAGAGTTGTATTTATCTGATTTGTCACAAAGAATAGTAATAATAGTTTTTCCAGGACCAATTTTTTTGCCCAATCTTATTGCTCCAGCAATGTTTACACCACAACTTGTACCAAGACTTAAACCCTCGTTTTGAATTAAATCATATAGAACTGGCAATGACTCTTGATCACTAATCGAAAATGCTCCATCAATTTTTGCTTCAGCAAAATTAGCTGTAATTCTACTTGAACCTATTCCCTCAGTAATTGATCCTCCTTCAGATTTTAATTCTCCACTTTTAATATAATTATAAAGTGCGGAACCTGTTGGATCAGATAAATAAATTTTTATATTTTTATTTTTTTCTTTTAAATATCTACTAACTCCTCCAATAGTTCCTCCAGTTCCAGAAGAACAAACAAATCCATCAACTTTACCGTCAGTTTGATCCCATATTTCAGGTCCAGTTGTTTCATAATGTCCTTTAGCATTAGCAGTATTGTCGAACTGGTTAGCCCAAACCACTCCATGATTGTTAGAACTTTTTAATTCATCTGCTAATCTTGCCGCTACTTTTACATAATTACCATCATCTTTATAAGGTTTTGGCGGAACCAACCTTAGATCAGCTCCAATATTTTTTAGCATATCTTTTTTTTCTTGAGTTTGATTATCATTCATTACAATTATCGTCTTATAACCAATTGAATTTCCAATAAGACAAAGGCCAATTCCAGTATTTCCTGCGGTTCCTTCTACAATTATTCCACCTTTAGAAATTAATTTTTTTTCTTGAGCATCTTTAATTAGCGCTAAAGCAGCACGGTCTTTAACCGATCCTCCCGGATTTAAATATTCTGCCTTACCAAAAATGTTACAACCAGTTATTTCAGAAGCAGCTTTAAGTTTGATTAATGGTGTATTTCCAATTCCTTCAATAAAATTACTTTGAGAGTTTTTCATTCGTCACTATTTGGAGTTATACCATAAGGTTTAAATTCTTCAGTTGTTGTTCCTACATTTTTTGCAGGTATACCAACCATTACTGCATTTTCTGGGACGTCTCGCGTAACAACTGCATTAGCTCCTATCTTGGCATTTTTTCCGACAATCACTGGGCCTAAAACTTGTGCTCCTGATCCAACAACAACATTATCCAATAAAGTTGGATGTCTTTTTACACCTCTTTGATCTTCAGAATTAATACTAGGAGATATACCTCCTAATGTTACCATATGATAAATAGTTACATTTTCGCCAATTTCAGAAGTTTCTCCAATAACAACACCCATTCCATGATCAATAAATAAATGCTTTCCTATTTTTGCTTTAGGATGAATTTCTATACCTGTTAAAAATCTCGAAAATTGAGATATCATTCTTGCGATTAAATCAAATTTTGCTATAGCAAAAAAATTTGCAATTCTATGAAAAAAAATAGCTTTAACTCCCGGATAACTCAAAATTATACTTAATTTTGACTTTGCAGCTGGATCTCTATTCATTATTGATTCTAAAAAATTATTCATAATTATTTAAATGGTTTATTTAAATTTTCGATTAGCTGTTACAACAACAGCTGGTTAACTCAGGAACGCATTTGCATTCTTTATTTCCATCACATGTACATTTTTCATTTATGCAATTTGCACAATTACATTTTTGATTATTACAAGCCATAAGATTAATATAGTAAGTGTCTTTTAAAAAACAAGCTCAATTTATTCACTATTTACAACTGATCCAAAGTAAAACCTTTAACATTTGCTGGAACTGCCACATCCATCATTTTTGGATTAGACAATTTTAAATTATCCATTATTTCAGCGTATTCTTCTGCTGAACTTACTTGAAGTCTTGGATTATTTTTTCTTTCTTTTTCAATTGTAGAGTAATTTTTACCATTATAGTCATGAGCAGGATAAACCAAAGTTTTATCTGGCAATTTTAGCAATATATTAAATAAAGAATTATATGCATCATGCGAACTTCCATTTTGAAAATCTGTTCTTCCAGTTCCATTTATTAAAAGTGTATCACCAGTAAAAACTCTATCATCCATTAAGAAACTATATGAACAATCAGTATGTCCTGGGGTATAAATAGCTTTAAGTTCAACATTTTCTATATTTATTTTTTCATTATCTTTTATTTTTAAATCAATTACTTCAGATTTAGATTTTTCACCCATAATTCTAGTACAGTTAGTTTTTTTATTAAGTTCGTTTAAACCTGTGATATGATCAGCATGTATGTGTGTATCTATCACTTTAACTAATTTTAATTCTAGTTTTTCTAAAATGTTTAAATAATTAATAGTGTGTTCAATCACAGGGTCTATTATGAGAGCCTCTCTACCTTTGCCACTTGAAATAATGTAAGTATATGTAGAAGATTTGTTATCGAAAAGTTGTTCAAAAATCATAAAAAAAAAACATATTAAAAATTGCATAGCAAATCAATCTTGCTTATAATATTTTAAAAACATTAATAATAAGAGGGGTAAAATGACTTTAAAAATAAATAGTGTTTGTCCAGACTTTAAAGCAAAAACTACTGAAGGAGAGATATCTTTTCATGAGTGGCTTGGTGATAGTTGGGGAGTATTATTTTCTCATCCAAAAGACTTCACACCAGTTTGTACAACTGAACTTGGTTCATTAGCGGGAATGAAAGCTGATTTTGACATGAGAAATGTAAAAGTTATAGGACTAAGTGTTGATGGAGTTGATGACCACAATAAATGGTTAGATGATATTAAAGATGTAACAGGAACCAAACCAAACTACCCAATTATAGCTGACGAAGATTTAAAAGTTGCAAAACTTTTCAATATGCTTGAAGGTGATGCTGGTAGTACATCTATGGGACGTACGGCTGTAGATAATGAAACGGTAAGAACTGTATTTATAATCAGGCCTGATAAAAGAATTGGATTATTTCTTACATATCCAATGGCAACAGGTAGAAACTTTCATGAAATTTTAAGAGCAATTGACTCTATGCAGTTAACTGCAAAACATAAAGTGGCTACTCCAGCTAATTGGAAAAAAGGTGAAGATGTAGTTATAGTTCCAGCGGTAAAAGATGAAGAAGCTAAAAAAATATATCCTAATGGTTGGAAAACTATAAAACCTTATTTAAGAAAAGTTCCAGATCCTACAAAATAACTGGAAGAAAAATTAGGCCAATAATCTCAGCATTGAAAATATTTCATGTAAGACTGAGATATTGGTTTTTTTAAAAAATTAAAATAATAGACAGTGGATTTCCTAATACTTGGTTTTCTTACAGGATTAAGTTTAATCTTAGCAATTGGAGCACAAAATATAT
>CACFSO010000014.1 GCA_902568975.1 uncultured Pelagibacteraceae bacterium | reverse complement strand
AGTTGCGACACTAAAATTTTTAAGTTTTAATTTTTTTTTGTTAAAAAGTTTTCTAACGAAAGGCCATGCCCGCTTAATTTCTTTAATTATTTTTTTTTTTATTCTTTTGTCTTTATCGTAAACTACAATTTTTTTATCGTGAGCTAAAAATCTTATTATCCATCCTGAACCTATTACTCCTGCTCCAATGACAGATATTTTTTTAATCATCTAATCAGCTAAACCATCTGTTCTAGGTATATTTCTCTCTAAGTGAATTGGAAGTACTTTTCCATAAATAGCCTTAGAGTGTTCTGGAGTATTTACTCTCCAAGGATCTAAGACGTAAGCTGGGATACACATATATCTTGATTTTTGACCTTCTACTTTTGTAACTCTATGCAAAGTAAATCTACCTTTGAATATTTGTAAATCACCTGGTTCTAATTTTAATTGTTTAACTCTTATTCTATCACCATTTAAAACTTTTTTAACTTCATCAAAATTTTCATTCCCCGGTTTTCTTATATTGGGACAGTATTCAAATATTCCACCTTCCTCTGGTTTTTGAATCATTAAACTTAAAGTAAATTCACAACTATCAAAATGCCACGGAAGAACTCCTTCGGGTTTCATAACGTTATAAGCATGACAAGCTAAAGGGTCGGCCCATCTATAAATTGGAGAAATGCCCAGACATTCTGATACAAATTTTAGAAGTTCATCTGTTTCATAAAGATATTTCATTTCTGAATTTTTCGGAAAACAATCAGAGTTTAAATACCCATTGTATCTATTCATGAAAGTTCTTTTTGGATGATCTTTAGGTAATATTGGATCGTCTTTAGCGTATAGATAAGGATTTATTTTTTCTTTGGACATATAGACCTCATCTAATTGTTTTTCTAATTCTAAATTCATTATTTCCAGTGATTTTGGTAAAATAAAATTAGGAATCGTAGAACAACTGAATTGATCTAACTCTTCTTTACATCTTTTTATTAAATTTTTTATTATTGGAGAGTTTAAGTCATAAATTGGATATTTTTCTAAATCTAATATCGACTTAAGTCTTAAATTCACTTCAACTCTCCATCCTCTCTCATTTTTGCTCTAATTTTGGTTGCAGAAATTTTTTGTATTTCTTCTGGTAAAACTATTTCTTCAATTTTATATCCAACTTTTCTTCCATAACAAATATTTGTTATATTGGGTACGACAATAATCTTAAATCTTCCTTCGTACTTTGGGTTTAATTTTTCCTCTATTTTTTTTTTAACTGATTCAAAATCAAAAGGATTATCTTCTACTCCTTGAATATCTCTAATCTGAATACAAACTTGACCAGTTTTTTTTATAATCTCCTCAAATAACGCGTAATGTCCATCATGAAATGGTTGCCATCTTCCAAGCATTTGAGCCGTGGGTTTTTTATTGTCCCATTTGTAAGTCATTTTTTTAAATCCTTTAAAATTTTAGATGCCCAGCTTTTAGCATCTTGGGTTGTTACATGACAATCAAATTTTTCAGGCTTAACAAACATTTGATTTGTGTCATCAAATCTTCCTTTTTTAATTGTATCTACCCAAACAATATAATCAGCTGGGAATAGATTTCTTGCTTCGGGTGTTGGGCAAATAAAATCTGCAATCACGTAATTTCCATCATCTTTTATTTTTTTAGCCATATCTGCCATTCTTTTTGCTTGTCTTTTTCTACCCTCTATAGAAAAATCCCAATCATTTGCAGCTCTTCTTACTTCATCTGCGTTTAATCTTTTTGATTTAATTAATTTAGCCAATTCGTTTGCTAAAGTAGTTTTTCCTGCGCCAGGAAGTCCCATGATTAAAATTATTTTCATTAGATATCTTCTAAAGGATGGTGTGACATAAGTTCAAGATTATTTTCACCTACTAAATATTGCTGTTCAAGCTTAACTCCTTCTTTCCCTCCTACTTTACCAATATAACTTTCAAGAGTAATAGTCATATTTTTTTCAAAATAACCTTCTCTTTGTCCTCCATCGGTTGGATATTTTATCTGTGGCCACTCATCACAAAGACCAATTCCATGCAACATACACGAATATCTATTTTCATAATATCCATCAGGAAGTTTCCAAGACTTTTCAGTAAATTCTTTAAAAGATGTTCCAGATTTTATTAGTCTATAATTATGATTAATTTGATCAACAGCCATTTGATATAATTTTTTTTGATTATCATTAAATTTATGTCCTTCTACAAATGCTCTTGATATATCTGCGCAATATCCATAAGGACCAACCATATCGGTGTCGAAACAAACAATTTCTCCTTTTTGAATTACCTTGTTGCTACTTTCTTGCATCCAAGGGTTTGTTCTTTCACCAGAAGATAAAATCCTACACTCAATCCACTCACCGCCATGTTCAATATTAGTTTTGTGTAAAATTGACCAAAGTTCATCTTCTGTCATACCAGCTTTTAATTCATTACGCATTTTAGTTACACCAATTTCAGCAACATCTATTGCAGCCTTCATGCACTTTAATTCCTCAGGAGATTTAATAACTCTTGCTTGTTCTAAAATTAATTTAGCATCTATAACTTTAATTTCGATTTGATTTAAAGCTGTTACCGCAGGACCATTAATAACATCAATTGCTATTTTTTTACTTTTAAAATAAGAATTTGATAATTCTTTGATTTCATTAATCCATTTTTTTAATTGTGCGCCAGCTTGATCACCATTGCTAAAATAATCCCAAGTTATAGAAGGTCTTATCTCATCAATTAAATTTAAATGTTTGGATAATATTTCACAATTAAAATACTCATAAAGTATTACTGGTCCACTTACTGGAATAAAACAGTATCTTGTAAGATTATGCATATTATAAACACTCATATTTACAGCATCTAATGCATATCTAATATTAACTGGATCAAACAATAAACAAGCCTCTAAATTATTTTTTTCCAATTCTTTTTTTACTCTATCTAGCCTGTAAGATCTAAGTTTATCAAAATTAATTTCATTTTCCCTTAATCTTTTTTTTGTAATGAAATTTGATTGATTTTTTAAATCAGGATTAATTTTTCTTTTAAATCTCATATTAAACAATATTTGTTGCAACCCATTTATGAAAGTGATGAGTTGGATTATCCATAACTGGTGAAAAATTTCCACCGTTATAAGATGGTGAATTTCTTCCCTCTTGCATCCCTTCAATTATATTAACATCTTCACTTTGAACACTTTTCCAAAGTTTGTGATTCTGTCTTCTTAAAGATTTATATTTTTTTGAATTAGCTGCTTTTTCTCCAACATAATAAATTTCCATGTGTTCTTTAGTAAATTTATGATCTATTGGTTCAAGCCAGTATGTATAAAAATGATCCTTATGCACTCCTAACATCACATTAGGAAATAAAGCTATATATTCAGCGATATGTTCTTTATTTTTAGGCCAGTTTGGAAAACAAGGAAATTTTTCTTTTCCTTTAAATTTTGGATTGTAAACTTTAGTGCCTTGACCTGCAAAACGATTGGGTAATCCTTGAATATGATAATGATCACTTATTTTTGAATATGAATTTAAACCAGGATGTACCCAGGGTAAATGATAGCTTTCACAATAATTCTCTATTGCAAATTTCCAATTGCACTTTGCATTTAAATTAAAATATCCAAAGTCATTAGAATAAACTATTAATTTTCTATCTTTTATGGGCCAAAATTTTTCCCATCTATCACTTAATGGTTTAATATATTTTTCAAAATGTTTTTCATTTTCGCTTACATTTATAAAAATCATATCAAGCCAAACGTAAGATCTTATTTCCTTTAGGCCACTTTTTGATTTATCAAATTTATTAGAATTATGTTTATTCATTCCTCCTAGGTGTGGTGTGGCAACTAATTCACCTGAAGTATCATATGACCATGAATGATAAGGACATCTTATAACATTTTTAATTTTACAACTTTTTTGTAAAATTTTGTAACCTCTGTGACTACAAACATTATGAAAAACCCTAATATTATTTTGCTTATCTCTTAAAATAATTATTGGAATTCCTAAAAGATCAAAAGGTTTAGCATCACCTTTATTTGGCAAAGAACTTGCTACTCCTATAACTACCCATTTATCCTCAAATAGTTTTTTTCTTTCAATTTTAGTATATTTTTCACTTGTATAACATTCATTTGGAAGACCGTGAGATTTTTCGATTCTTTTACTTACAACATCTAATTTTTTTTTATCAATAATGTTATAGATTTCTGACATTATTTAATTACTTCATATAAACCTAGCCAAGCATTAACGTCTTTGCTTGCTATATAATCTGATTTAAAAAACTCTACTTCTTTCCATTTGTTATCTTTATTTAATTTTTCAATTTTTTTATCAAACCCATATTCTTCATGAATTCCTTCATTAATAGTAAAACAAATTAATCCTTTATTTTTTGTTATTCTTATAAATTCGTCTAATGCATGAGGTTTTACGTGTCCAAATGTGAATGTTCCTACACATAAAACGGCATCAAATACATTATCTTTTTCTTTAATAGATTTATTAAGATCAATTTTACCTAATTTTTGATAAAGATCTTTTGGAACTAAATCTAAAAGCTTTTGAGAAAGATCTGCCCCATAAAAATTTTTAAAACCATATTTCTTTAATTCAACACCAACTAAACCTGTTCCACATCCAGCATCATAAATTTTAGCATCTTTATTTTTACAGTATTTAATAAAAACTTCTGTTGTTTCTTTTGGACCTGTATAATTCCAATCAACCATATCTTTATCATATTTATTTCCTTCGCCCCACTCATCATAATATTTCATGACCTCGTCTGTTTTTTTTAATTTATAAATAGGTACTTTGTTACCTACATCTTTTTGAGCCATTAACTTCTCATTTTCTGACCACTAGGATCATAAAGTGGTTCATTAATAATTAAACAATTAAACAAGTCACCGTTAATTTCTACTTGAATACCTTTTTCAGAATTTAATTCTTTTTTATTTAAATATGAAAAAGCAACACTCTTATTTACAAAGTGAGCAAAACCACCTGATGTAATATAACCTATGCTTTTATCTCCCTTCATAACAGCTTCGTTGTAAGTTGCATCTATGTCGTTAGTCTCTACCATTAGAGGTACGAGTTTGTTTTGGCTGTTATCCTTTTTGGCATAATCTTTTCCAATAAATTCTTTATCCCAATTGATGAACTTATCGAGTCCAGTTTCTTTTGCTGTAAAATCTGGTCTATAATCTAAAGTCCATGCCCCCCAATTTTTTTCAAGTCTCATAGACATCAAGGCTCTAGATCCAAAAGGCTTATTATTAAATTCTTTTCCAGCTTCCATTATTTCCTCAAATAGTTTAATTTGAAAGTGTGGGGCTACATAAATTTCATAACCTAGTTCTCCAGTAAATGATATTCTATTAACTATAGCTGGTACGCCAGCGACAAACATTCTTCTACTATCTCTAAATCTAAATTTACTGTTAGAAACATCTTCTCTAACAATTTTTTGAAGTAAATCTCTAGATTTAGGTCCTGCAATACCTATTCCATGAAATTCATCAGATCGATTTTTGTAACTTACATTAAATTTATCAATATGACTTTCAAACCATCTTCGATGCATTTCTTGAGCTGCTCCGGATCCAAAAATCATAAATTCATTTTCATCCATACATGAGATTGTTAAATCACCATAGAGTTTTCCCCTATATGTTAGCATCGGGCTTAATGAAATTCTTCCTGTTTTAGGTATTCTTCCCGCCATTATATAATCTAAAAATTTTCTAGCATCTGGTCCTTTAAATTCATGTTTGGAAAAATTTGCAACTTCTATTACCCCGACATTTTCTCTAACATTTATAACCTCTTGAGAAACATAATTATGAGATCTTGACCTTTTTATTGTTGGTTCTTCGTAAGCATCTTCTTTATTTTTCGCAAACCATAATACATTTTCTAAACCAAAAGCATCTCCCATCACAGCACCTTGTTTTACAAATCGATCATATAAAGAAGTAGTTTTTTGTTTTCTTCCTTTTGGTAAAGTTTCATTAGGAAAAGTCATAATAAATCTTCTTTCATAATTTTCTGAAGATTTTATTGTTCCGTATTGTGGAGAAGCATAATCCCCAAATCTTGCAACATCCATTGCCCAAACATCAATTGATGGTTCACCATCAATTATCCATTCAGCAATACACTTTCCTACTCCTCCGCCTTGACAAAAGCCAGCCATTACACCTACTGCTACCCAATAATTTTTCATTCCAGGAACAGGACCTATTAAAGGACTTCCATCCGGTCCAAAAGTAAAAGGTCCATTTACAATATTTTTAATTCCAGCTTTTTCTAGAGCTGGCATTCTTTCAAATCCAATTGCCAATCTGTCTTGAATATTATCTAATTTGGGTTCTAACAATTCATGTCCAAAGTTCATTGGAGTTCCTTCAATTTTCCAAGGTGTAGACTTTTGTTCGTATGTTCCAAGCAGCATACCTTTTCCTTCTTGTCTAAAATAAATATTTCCTTCAAAGTCTGTACCGATCGGAAGTCTTTGATCTCCTAAAGCTTCAATTTCTGGAATAGATTCCGTAATCAAATAATGATGCTCCATTGGCTGAACGGGTAAATTTAAGCCAGCTAAGTTACCAACTTCTCTTGCCCATAATCCTCCAGCGTTAATTACTATCTCAGCATTAATATTTCCTTTATCTGTTACAACATTCCATGAACCATCTTCTTTTTGTTTGGTATCCTTAACAACTGTATGTGTATAATATTTTCCTCCATAAATTTTTGCAGCTTTCGCAAATGCATAAGTTACTCCTGATGGATCGACTTCTCCATCTATTGGATCCCACAATGCTAAGAGATATCTTGAAGGGTCAATTAATGGATTTTTCCTTTTTACTTCTTCAAGTGATATAAATTCCTGATCTAAACCCATATATCTGGCTTTGGATCTTTCTCTTTTTAAATATTCTGCCCAAACATCATTGGATGCTAAATAAAATCCTCCACTTGCTTTAAATCCAGTTGAATGGCCTGACTCTTTCTCTATTTCTTTATAAAGACCTATTGTGTAAGCCATCATTCTCGAAATATTTGGATCCGAGGAAATAACATGGACATTTCCAGCTGCATGCCAAGATGAGCCTGAAGTTAGTTCGTTTCTTTCTAACAAAATACAATCTTTTAAACCAAATTTTGAAAGATGATAAAGTATTGAGCAACCCACAACACCTCCACCGATTATAACTACCTTGGCATGTTTATTCATATTTTTTACTCAAAGGGTTTTTGCTGCATCAGTATTATGTTTTTTTAAAGTTTTATCTGTTCCATGCGCATAATGCTTGGACATATCAGGATAATATTTATAAGAAATAGGTTTTCGGCCTAAAGCAACAGCCATTTCTCTAACATGATGAGGTTCAGCGCCACAACATATTCCAATAAAATTTATTTTTTTTTCTGCACATTCTTTTGCAAATTCTCCCATTTCAAATCGATTGCAATATAAATTATCTAGTGCTACCGGGAATGCATTTCCACCTGGAATGCAATCGCAACCTTCGTCAGTTTGATTTAAAAATCCTGGATCTTTTTCAGTAGTACGATATGGAACTGGGAGTGCTGCGACATGACAAGAAACAGCTTTTCTAATTTCTGGTAAAAGTTTCATTGTCATTTTAGGACCTCTAAAACAATTTAAACCTACAACATCTGCACCATTATCCTCGAGAATTTTACAAGCATCACCTGGAGAGTAACCCTCTCTTGTTTTTCCATCTCTTCTAAATGCATAATTACAAACGGCTATTAGACCTGCATCCTTTATAGTTTTGAGAGCAATTTTCATTTCTTCCACCCATGTAATTGTCTCTGCTACTATAAAATCAACACCAGCTTCTTTAGCCCAAGCTACTTGCTCTTCAAACATTTTTTGGCACTCAATATTACTTTTTTTATCATTAGGATCGTAAACATTTGTATTAGCAATATCTCCGCACACCATCAAATCCAAATCTTTAAACTCTTCTTTAGAATCTTTTGCGATTTGCAATGCATTTTTTTGAAGTGGTTCAAGTAATTGTTCTTTTCCGATTATTCTTAACTTTTCTCGATGTCCATAATAAGTAAAAGCTTGTACTACCTCTGATCCTGATCTTATAAACTCTCTATGTAATTGAGATAATACTTCAGGATGTTCTAATACTACTTCAGGAACAAATGCTCCTGCTTGTAAGTATCCTCTTCTTTCCATAGCAAACAAATATCCTTCTGCACAAAGAACAGGTCTTTCATTTAATCTTGTTATTAAATCTTTTGTCATAAATTTTCCTATTATTAATTTAATTTTATTTTTTTAGAAAAAATTTAATAACTCTGGAAACAATTCGAATGTAAATGATAAAAAAATCTATTTAAATATATGTGGTCAAAACGAGAATAGCCAACAACAATATATTCTTTTATAAATTTTTTATTCGATATGAACATGAGCAATTTTACTATTTAAAAATAAAGTATACAAAGACATTTTTGCTACAACTTTTAGTTGTATCTGATTTGCTTTTTTCCTTTAAATATGTTTCCATTAAATAATTAACTTAATTAAGAGGTGAATAATGAAAATAAAGAAAATAGTAATTTCTATTTTATCTGTTTTGTTTTTGAGTGTTTTTACAAATGTTGCAAATGCAGCTTGTGGAAAACTAGTTATCGCAGAACAAAACTGGGCGTCGGCTGAATTAATGGCCAATGTAGATAAAATTATCTTAGAAAAAGGATATGGTTGTGAGGTTGAATTAGTACCGGGCGCAACTATGCCAACATTTACATCAATGAATGATAAAGGAACACCTGACATGAACCCTGAACAATGGGCAAATGCAGTTGTTGAACCTTTAAAAGAAGCAGTATCTGCAGGAAGAATAATCGTAGCTAATAAAGCACCTATTACTGGTCTTGGTGAAGGTTGGTGGATTACTCCTGGAACTATAAAAAAATACCCACAAATAAAGGGTATGACTGCTGTTGAAATTTTAAAACATCCAGAATGGTTTCCAAGCAAAGAAGATCCTTCAAAAGGAGCTTTTGTTGGTTGTCCTGCTGGTTGGGGATGTCAAATAGCTAATGCAAACCTTTTTAGAGCTTTTGAAATGGAGAAAAAAGGTTGGGTGTTAATCGATCCAGGCTCTGCCGCAGGTTTAGATGGTACGATTTCTAAAGCATCTGACTCAGGAGATCCTTGGTTTGGATACTACTGGAACCCTACTTCAATGGTTGGAAAATATAATTTACAAGCAGTTGATTTTGGAGTGCCGTATGCTGGAGCAGAAAACTGGAATAACTGCATAATGCTACCTGACGAGCAATGCGCAAATCCAAAACCATCAGCTTGGACTAAGTCAGAAGTAAACTCACTTGTTTCTGCAAATTTTGCAAAAACTGGAGGAAAAGACGTTTTAAAATATGTTGAAAAACGTACTTATCCAGGTCCTGTAATGAATGGAATGCTTGTATATATGGCAGATAACCAAGCTAAAGGTTCTGATGCAGCTGTTGAGTTTTTGAAAAAGCACGAAGCTATCTGGAGTAAATGGGTACCTTCAAGTGCAGCTAAAAAAATCAAAGCTGGTCTTTAGAATATAATTTTTTTAACGAGCCTATTTAATTATAGGCTCGTTAATTTTTTGAAAATTAAATGGAATTTTTTACTAAATTTCCTGTAATGGAACGTTCAGCTCTTGCTGAGTTAAGAAAAGGAGTTGATTTTGCTTTTAGAGATTTCTCTAAAGCATATGGGGATAGTATAGAAGCTTTTTTTGATCCAATATTATTTTTTTTAGTCAAATTTGAAAAAATAATGATTAATTCTCCTTGGCCTCTAATAATTATTGTTATTTGTGGCTTAGCTTGGATAGGGTCAAGAAGCTGGAAGTTAGTTTTGGGAACTGCAATATCATTCTTTCTCATAGGTTACTTTGGTATGTGGAAAGATTGTATGGCAACCGTAGCAATTATTACTGTATGTACAATCTTATGTATAGCTGTTGGGATTCCAGTAGGTATATTAATGGCAAGATCAAACAGAGTAGAAAAAACAATGCTTCCGGTTTTAGATATGATGCAGACTATTCCTAGCTTCGTTTATCTAATCCCAATACTTATGTTGCTAGGAATTGGAAAAGTTCCGGGTCTAATTGCTATTTGTATTTATGCCGTCCCCCCGATAATAAGATTAACAAATCTAGGTATAAGGGAAGTTGATAAAGAAACAATAGAAGCTAGCGAAGCATTTGGTGCAACTAAGCTACAAAAATTAAGAACTGTTCAAATACCTTTGGCATTACCGACTGTATTTGCTGGTGTTAATCAAACAATAATGATGGCTTTAGCGATGGTAGTTATTGCCTCAATGATAGGAGTAAAAGGTTTAGGAGTGCCTATTTTAAGAGCTGTAATGAATCAATATCTTGCATTAGGAATGTTTAACGGGTTAGCTATTGTGGCAATTGCGATAATTTTTGACAGAATATCTCAAGAATATGGTCGAAGAATTCAAAAACATAGAGGGTTAAAAAAATAGTTTTATTTAATTTATAAGACCCGATTTTTATAGACAGTTATTTTAAAATAAATAAATATCTAGACATGAATTTTTCTTTGGAAATTGGACCAAATATGGCTATTGATAACTTGCCTAATTTAAAAGACGTTTATATTACTTTTTTACCTGGAGGCAATCATAGAGAAACCGTTAATAAAGCCAGAGAATTGCTAGAAAAGGGATTTAATCCAATTCCTCATTTTCCCGCAAGATCTATTGGTAACGAAACACAACTAAAAGAATATGTCCAAATGTGTAAAGATATAGGAGTAAAACAAGCGCTAGTCATTGGAGGAAGTAGAGAGCCTGTTGGAAGCTTTGATAGGTCAATCCAGCTTTTAGAGACGGGATATTTTGAGGGTATGAAGATAGGAATTGCTGGACATCCTGAGGGTAGTCCTGATATATCCGATTCCGATTTAGAAAAAGCTATGAATGATAAAAAACCTTATGCGGATTATATAGTAACTCAGTGGTTGCTGGATCCAAAGCCAATTATAGACTTTATTTCTAAACAAAAAATACCAGTTCATGTTGGAATTACTGGACCACTAAAGATAACTAGCTTAATAAAATTTGCTAATATTGTTGGTGCAAAAAATTCCTTAAATTTTCTTAAATCTAACTTTAGTAAGGCATTAGATTTAATGAAACCTAAAGACCCAAATGATTTAATTGGGAAAGTTAAATCGCATACAGATTTTTTCCACATTTATACATTCGGCGGCTTGAAGGAAACAAACAAGTGGTTGATGGAGAACAAATATGTCTAATGAATTTGATTATAACAAAGTAAGACACGTAACATCAGTAGATCAATCTGATAGAAACGTTCCTTACAATTTGAGACAAAGCGGGCCAACAAAAGTTGAAATGTTAATTTCAACGAGAGTAAGAAAAAATCCATACTGGCATCTTTCTATGAGAGCAGGATGTTGGAGAGCAACAGTTTATAATAGAGTTTATCATCCTAGAGGATATGTCAAACCTGAAGATGGTGGAGCAATGGTTGAATACGATGCAATTGTAAACCATGTAACAATGTGGAATGTAGCTTGCGAAAGACAGATAAGAGTAAAAGGACCTGATGCAGAAAAATTTACAGATTATGTAATAACTAGAGATGCAACTAAAATTTCCCCTATGAGAGCTAGATATGTAATATTATGTAATTCTTATGGAGGAGTATTAAATGATCCTATACTTTTAAGAATTTCAAAAGATGAATTTTGGTTTAGTTTGTCTGATAGTGATATAGGTTTATATTTACAAGGTGTTAATTGTGATAAGAGATTCAATGTTGATATAGACGAGATAGATGTTTCTCCAGTTCAAATTCAAGGACCAAAATCAAAGGCATTGATGAAAGATCTTTGTGGAGATCATGTTGATTTTGATAATATGCCTTTCTATGGATTGGCGGAAGCTAAGGTTGGAGGAAGAAGTTGTGTTATTTCTCAATCTGGATTTTCAGGGGAAGCTGGTTATGAAATTTATTTAAGAGAGTCAACATTGTATGCTGAAGATATGTGGAATGCAGTTCTAGAGGCAGGAAAAAAACATAATCTAATGGTTATTGCTCCAGCCCATCACAGAAGAATACAAGCAGGAATTTTATCCTGGGGACAAGACATGGATAATCAGCACAATCCTTTTCAATGTAACTTAGGTTATCAAGTTTCTCTATCTGGAAAAGGAGAATGGAATAAAAAAGGAGATTATATTGGAAAATCAGCTTTAGAAAAAATGAAAACAGATATAAAAGCTGGTCAAAAGCCTTATAAACTTCAATTAGTTGGGCTAGAATTAGGTGGTAAACCAATAGAAGAGTATGCGCCTGATTTTTGGTTAATTTCTGATGAAAATGGAGGTGAACCCCTTGGTTTCATAACTTCTCCTTGGTACCATCCTGAAAAAAAACAGAATATTGCAATGGGATATGTTCCGTATGATGGAACTTTAAATACAAATGGTTTTCCTAAAGGAAACCCAGGTAAAAAATTTAAAGTTCATTTACCTGAAAAATACTCTGATAAACCAGGACAACCAGTAGATGCTGTCGTTGTAGATATTCCTTTTAAAGAATCTTACAACGCAAATACAAGAGAAGTTGTAAAAGGATAAATTTTTAGGGAGAATTAATTTCTCCCTAATTCAATAAATATATGTTTGGAGCCTTTTTAAATATAATAGTACTATCTTTAAAATTAGATAAATCACTTTACAAAGAAAATAAATACTTTGGCGAAGCTGGAATATATTTTGCTGGCTTGATAATGATATTTGATGGAGTTGCGGGTGCAGTTGCAGCAAATACGTTTGTTAAAACTTCAATAGGAATTTCAGGACTTACCGCAATATTTACATGGCTAGTTTGGTCTATATTAATTTATGTGATTGGAGTTAAATTGTTTCCAGAAAAAGATACTAAAATACCATTTAAAAAAATACTTACTGGAGTAGGTTATGCTCACGCACCTGGATTAATTAGATTTTTTGCAGTTACACCAGAAATAGTAATACCTATAATTTTCCTTACTCAATTTTGGATTTTTGCATCTTTAATAGTATCTACAAAACAACTTCTCGCTTTAAAATCAAATATAAAATCTTTTGGTATAGTTTTTTTATCTTTCCTTATAATTGCTTTTTTATCAATATCTTTCGTTATAAGTAGAATGAATGCTCTTCCAATAAGTAATATTAGCTAAATTGGAAAAATAGTTTTCGAAACTCGACAAGAGTTACAAATTTTTAAACCTATTAATATTAAATTTTGCAAAACGCTTATATCTTTTTTTTTACATTCTTCACAGATTTCATCTAAATCGTTTAATTCTTTGTCTTTTAAATTATTTTCCATTTCATTTCTTTTAATCATTATCTGTGAGTCCTGCTCCAGCTGCTTTTTGTTTTAATTTCTCAGATTCCTCAACAAATGTTTCTTCGGATAATTTGTATAATTCTTCCCATTCTATTTCATTAAATGAATCTTTATTTTCTAATAATTTTAACTCAATTCTGCTTCCATTTTCTAAAATTTCATTATTAAAATATTTTGAGTAAATTGAGCTGTTATAATTAAATAACATCTCTTTATCATCTATTTTCAAAAAAATTCTTCTACCAATTATTTCTGAAGCTCTACTTACAAATGGAATAAATAAGACTGGAAAAGCAATATTTTCAAAATAAATTTCTTCCAATTCTTCAAATGTTTTTATTTGATCTAAAAAATTTGTACCTGCAATAATAGGACAGTAAGATATTTTTGAAGTATTATTTTTTGTTATTAAACTAATATTTAGAAATTTTTTTTCTTTTATAGTTTTTAAGTATTTATTTAAGTTTTTTACTCCAGAAAATCCAAACATCTCTAAAAGTCTCATATTTTTTCCAATTTCCTCTGAAATTCCCCATGAAAAACCAGAAGCTTTGCTTGCATTTTTTGATGTTGTGTCTATTTCGCTTAATGATTTCATTAATTTAAAGAATTATATATCCATTTATCATTGATTAATTTTAATTCATTAGGCAAAGGCGCGCCTTGAAACATACATATCCTTAACCACTTATCTGACTTTGGATCAAATTTTGTTGCCCCAAAAAATGATAGCTTTAACCTTAACATATCTATAGGCATTAAATTTGAACCAATTGTGTTATCCTGGATTTCTGCGTAAGGAAATTTTTCCAAAATAAATGCCCTTCTAACCACGTGTCTTAAATCATTATTATCAATTAAAAACTTTCCTATTTCTAAACTATTCTTTAAATTAGATATCCTAAGATATAATCTTTTAATATCTCTTGCTATTGCAATTGGCTGTTCTAATTCGGAACCCTCTTCTGAGTATCTATCAGCTATTCTTGGCTCTAATTTATTTTTAGAAATAAACCAAAAGTTTTTATCATTTTCTTTATTAGAAAAATCCAATTTTATTATATTAGAGTATTTACTTTCTAAAATATCTCTTAAATTTTCAATTGTTCTATAAGTTGGAATATTAAAGTGTTTTTCTTCTTCAGAGCTCATTGTATTTAATAAAGGATTTACTATTTCATCATATGGCTCCATCATCATGGAAACAATATATTCGATACATTCATCGTTTAAATTTTTTTCAACCCATAAATATATTTTGTTAAATGGATATTCATTTTTGAAATTAAAATCCTTTTTTAAAAAATTTATAAATTTATTTAATTCGAAAACTAATTGTTTAATTTTTCTTTTTTGATATTCGCTATCTGTCTTCCAAGAGGTAAGGTTTTTAAAAGATTTCGTTAAACAATCTTTAAAAATCTCTGATTCAAGATCTTTCACAATCTTTATTTCTCTAATTTTCTTTAAAGCAGTTTCTCTTGCTAATATCCAATTATTTAATAACGTTGGGTGATTTACAATGAAAGGTGCCATGCCTAAACCTGTAGAATTTCCAATACCAAGATTTCTACAAATTTCTTTGTCTAATGTTATAGCTTTTCTAGGATTTTTAGCTTTTGCTATATGATTAACTTGATCAAAAGTAAATTGTCTAACTAAATAAACTAGCATCATTTCTAACCTAAAAGGACCACAAATTTCGGGCCTATTTTTAATTCTAAATCTGTCAGCTAATCCAAATTTTCCAGAACCATATACTGCTGTTGTTCTATACAAATAACCTACTTCGGATATTATTTTTTTATCTGGTTGTTGTCCTTGAGCTAAACTTTCAACAATATAATTAAAAATTCTAATAGATTTATTCGCTCTAGATAAAGTTAATTCTTTATATGATAATCTACCAACTTCTTGCTTTGGTACATTTTTTGACAATCTTTCTAAATCATTTTTTTTTGGAACGCCGTCATACAAAGTAAATGCAGCGTCCCATTTTGTAGCAATAACCCTATCTGATCTATCTTCATCTTTAATTTTGTTAGCAAAACAAACAAGTGAATAAATTCTATTATCTTTTTTTAATGAATAAACTGCTATACCATTGCCTTTATCATCTAGGTCGAATAAATCTTTATTAAATGTCCAATCATTAAATTCTTTTAGAAAAGATCTTAAAAATGATAACTTCGATTGATGAAAAGATCCTAGTTTAGAAAGTTTCATCAAATTTTTAGGATCTCTTAATTCTACTTGCACTATTTTATTTCCTTATAAAAATTAAACCAATTATTTCCCAAAATTCCATTAACCTCATTTTTATTAAATCCTACTTTAATTAAACCATTTTCTAAATTTTTGAATCCTCTTGCGTCTTTAAACCACTCAGGTTGTTCTGGAAATCCGGGGTTTTGAGTAGAACCTTCTCCATAGTTTTTTGTTTTGGTCCAAGTTCCATTTCTCATCCAATTCACAACACTATCAGGTTGATTAAGGCAAAGATCAGAACCAATTCCAAGATTTTTCACTCCCATTATTTCTGCCGTTCTTGCAATCATATCGCAAAAACTTTCTAATGAACAATTTGTGTTATCTTTTAAATGATGCGGATATAAAGAAAAACCCAACATACCTTGGCTCTCCGATAATTTTTTTAAAAGAGTTTTGGATTTATTTCTTTTTGCCTTATACCAAAAAGAAGGATTAGCATGAGTAATGGCAATGGGTTTTTTGCTTATTTCGATTGCATCCAATGTGCTTTTTTCTGCAGAATGAGACATATCTATAACTATGCCTAGGTTATTCATTTCTTTAATAACTTCTTTTCCAAAATTTGTTACTCCACTATCTGTTTTTTCATAACATCCTGTCGCTAAAAGAGATTGGTTGTTATATGTAAGTTGCATAAATCTACAACCTTGCTGGTATACTTTTTCTACAAGGCCAATATCATCTTCAATAGGTGAACAATTTTGAAATCCAAAAAAAATTGCTGTTTTTTTCTCAATTTTAGCTTTTTCTATATCTTTATAATCTTTTCCTAAATAAATTAGGTCCGAATTTTCTTCAAATAATTTATTCCATTCCTTTATTCTTTGCAAAAATTCATCATAATTTTCATGATATACAATTGTTACATGAACCGCATCTAATCCGGCATCTCGATTTATTTGAAATACCTCTCTGGACCATTTACAATATTGAAGATTATCGATTTTATAATTCATGTGAATAAATATATATTAGTAGTTAATTTTTTGATATTAAAAGTTGCAAATGTCTAAGAAAAAAAATAATTTTAAAGTTTCGATAATCATGGGTAGCCAGTCTGATTACTCTACGATGAAATACTGTAAAAAAGTATTAAATATTTTAAAAATTAAGAATGAAGTAAATATAATATCGGCCCATCGTACCCCGGATAGAATGTTTAAATTTGCTAAAGCAGCAGAAAGAAAAGATATTTCAATAATAATAGCAGGTGCTGGGGGTTCAGCTCATCTGCCAGGTATGGTTGCTGCATTAACAAGAATTCCTGTTATAGGAGTTCCCATTGAAAGTAAGAAATTAAAAGGTTTAGATAGTTTATTATCAATTGCACAAATGCCAAAAGGAATACCAGTAGGTACAGTAGCTATTGGTAAAGATGGAGCAATCAATGCCGCTCTATTTGCAGCATCAATAATTGCTATCAATAGTAAGTCAGTTCGAAATAATTTAAATCTTTGGAGAAAAAAACAAACACGATCTGTAAAAAAAAAACCTAGGTAAGATGACTCAAACTAGTCTTGGAATAATCGGCGGTGGTCAATTGGGAAGTATGTTGGCAACTGCAGCAAAAAAAATGAACATCAAAACAGTTATATTTTGTGATGATTATAATGCTCCAGCAAAAAATTTTTCTGATGATTTTGTTATAGGAAATTATAACGATAAAAAAAAAATAAATGAATTCATTTATAAAGTTGATTTAATTACCTTTGAATTTGAAAATATTCCTTACGATACACTAAATAAAATTAACGAAATAAAAAAAGTTTTACCTTCGCCAAATATAAACAAAATAATACAAAATAGACTTTCAGAAAAAGATTTTATAAATAGATGCAATATTAGTACAACTTTGTATGCATATATTAAAAGTGAAAAAGATTTAAATTCTAATTCGAATCTTTTACCTGGAATCTTAAAAACATGTACCCTTGGTTATGATGGTAAGGGCCAATATAAAATTGATTCATTAGAAGATTTAAAAAACTTTAATATAGATTTTAAAAAAGAATATATTTTGGAGAAAGTAATAAATTTAAAGAAAGAAATTTCAGTGATAGTAACTAGATTTGGACATCAAAATTATGAAATTTATGAACCAATTGAAAATATTCATGAAGACCAAATATTAAAACATTCTAAAATTCCTGCTAATATAAATAAAGATATTTATAATAAATCAATAACTTGGGCCACTTTAATTGCTGATGAACTTGATTATATTGGAACTCTTTGTGTTGAATTTTTTATTGACAAAAATGAAAACTTATTTGTAAATGAAATAGCCCCAAGAGTGCATAACTCTGGTCATCTTACAATAAATTCACACAATATAAGTCAATTTGAAAATCATATTAGAGCAGTATGTGGACAAAAACAAATAGAAACAAAAAAATTGTATAATGCAAAAATGATCAATTTAATAGGTGATGATATTTCTTTTTATAGAAATAAAACATTTAAAGAAAATGAATTTTTTTATGATTACTTAAAAAAAGAAATCAAACAAAAAAGAAAGATGGGACATTTAACAACAATTGAAATTTAAATATTTATAGTCATATTGTTGAAAATGTATAAGTTAATAATTACTCTATTATTAGTATTATTATATTCTATAAATTCATATTCTATGGATAAAAAACCCTACCATCATTTAGACGATGGAACCTTTAGAAATCCTGAAGGATCGCCTAAAAGAGACTCATCTTTTAATTGGAGTTTTAAAATTTTTAATAAAGAGAAAAAAAAACTTAATATGAATATTCCCGTAGACCATATAATAAGTAAAAAGGAAGTTATAAAAAATTTAAAAAAAAATGAAAATTACGATTATGTTGGCTGGATAGGTCACGCAACATTTCTGATTAAACTTGGCAATACTACTATTATCACAGACCCAGTTTTTGAAAAAAATATGGGACCTTTAATATTTGGTCCTAAAAGATTTGTAGATCCAGCCATCAATCTTAAAGAAATACCACGAGTAGATTTATTTTTGCTAACTCACAATCATTATGATCACTTAAGCACTAGAACTATTCAAAGATTTCCTTACAAAAAAGCTAAAGTTTTAACTCCTTTAAAGCTTGGAAAATATTTTACAAAAAATGGTTTTTTAGATGTAAGCGAGATGGATTGGTACGATCAAATTGAAGTAAATGATTTAAAAATTACTTTTCTGCCTGCAGTTCATTGGTCTAAAAGAACTTTATGGGATACTAATAAAACTTTATGGGGAAATTTTTTAATTGAATATGGTGATAAAAAAATATTTTTTGCTTGTGATACC
>CACFSO010000013.1 GCA_902568975.1 uncultured Pelagibacteraceae bacterium | reverse complement strand
GTTTTCTATTATCTTCGTTCCTAGAGGGTCCAATTTTCTTTTTCATACACAGTTTAATTGCTGAAAAAAAATCCTGATCCTCATTCTCATCTTTAATTTTATTTAATGTGTCTTTAATATAATTTTCCTTAATGCCTTTAGATAATAGATAATTTCTTATTTTGTTTATAGATGTGCCCTTTTGAATTAAATTCTTTGCCTTAGAATTTGAATAAAATTGGTCATTTATAAACTTAGTTTTTTCTAAATCTAGTAAAACTAAGTCAATTAATTCGTTAATATTTTGTTTGCTTATATTGGGCACTTTTGATCTTAAGTACTTTTTTAATAAATAGGTTTTTAACTGTTGTTTTGAAGGTGCGTATTTTTCAATATATGCAAAAGAAAAATTACGCATTTCCTCAACAGTTGCCTCTAAATTTTTTTTTTTATTTTTAATATGAATCATCTACTGATCTAATATAATATACATTTCAATGATCGAACAAATATCTAAATTTTTTACAATTGAGATGATCTATTTATGGTTAAATATTGGAGTATTGCCTTTATGGTTTTTACTGATATTTTTTCCTCAATCTAGAATTAGTAGATTTCTTGTAACTTCTATCATTCCTTATATTATTTTTGGTTCTATATACGTATACTTGGTTTATATTTTTTATAATTCCGGTTATGATTTATTAGAAATTTTTAATCTTTACTTAGGAATTAATAATCTAATTGAGCTTTTTTCAGAAAAGTCTTTTTTAATACTTTTTTGGATACATTTTTTAGCAATTAATTTATTTTGTGGATCTTGGATAGTAAGAGACAGTCAAAAACTGTTAATTTCTCGAGGTACTATTTTTTTACCATTGGTCGTTACATATTTTGTAGGACCTTTAGGATTATTTGTATATTGGATTATAAGAATTTTCTTTGCAAAAAAAATAGATCTTTATGAATAAAGAAATAGATTTTTATTACGATTTTATAAGCCCATATTCTTATATAGCACATGAAAGAATCAAAAAATTAAAAAATATTAAATTTAATTATAAACCAATTTTAGTAGGTGGTTTGCATAATCTTGGTGGTATAACTGCCCCAGCTTTAATAAAACCAAAAAAAAAATTTCTTATTAATGATTGCAAGATGGTTGCTGACAAATATGAAATTAATTTCAAATTTAATAATAAGTTTCCTATCAACTCGCTTCGATTAATGAGAGGAGTAATATCAATAAATAAAGATAAAGAAATGGATTATATTAATAAATTTTTTGACGCTTACTGGGGTTCAAATACTGACCTTTCAGATGAAAACGAAATAAATAAGATTTTAAAAAGTTTACAAATTAATGAAAATATTTTTTTTAAAAAAATAAATAATCAAAAAATTAAAGATAAATTAAAAGATCTTACTCAGGAAGCTTTTGATAAAGATATTTTTGGTGCTCCAACTTTTGTAATTAACAAAAAAATTTTTTGGGGTCAGGATAGAATTGAATATGTGATTGATGAATACAAAAAAAACTAAGTAATTTTAAAACCACTATTTTTCATTAAAGAAAAACCTCCATCAATATGTGACACTTTTTTAAAACCCATTTCTTTAAGTTTTTTTGCTGCCAGAGCAGATCTTCCACCTGCGGCACAAAAAAGTACTATTTCTTTATTAATATCAATATTTTCTTTTTTAACATAAGGGCTATCAGGGTGTATAGAAAATTCTAATAATCCTCTGGATATATGATGGGCGTTTTCAATTTTTCCTTCTCTTTCTAATTCATTGGCATCCCTAATATCAATTAGGTTACATTCTTTTTCTTTACACTTTTTAAGGGCTTCCGCGGGTGAAATAGTCTCAATTTCTTTTAAAGCTTCAGATATAAGCTCTTTTACGTTTTTTATACTCATATTATTTTAAATTTTAATATATCAAAAAAAAAATTAATTTAAAATATTAGTAATTATTTAATGAGGCTCTCAAGATTAGTGCGTATGAAGGAGCCTGAGAGCCTCAATATCATATGTTTATATGATTCTTTAATCCCTAATGGCGTAAGCAATTACACCTGTTTCAGTAACATCTGTACCCTTGGTTTCGCCTTCTTTGCTCAATCTAATACCAAAAGTTTTTTTCATTATTGCCCAGATTATATATGCAGCTATAAAAACAAATGCATTAATCGAAACAACTCCAATTAACTGTATTCCAAAAGAAGTATCAGAATTTGTTATTGGAACTGCTAACGTTCCCCAGATACCTGAGAACAAGTGAGCTGGTATAGCTCCTACAACATCATCTATTTTTAATGATAGTAAAAGTTTAGTTCCATACACAACTATAATTCCTCCAACTCCACCAATTAATATTGCTGCTAGTGGTGAAGGCATTAATGGTTCTGCTGTAATTGCTACTAATCCACCAATACATCCGTTTAACATTTGAATTACATCTGTTTTTCCAAATCCTAATCTTGTCGTTGCAGCTGCTGCCATAACTCCTCCAGCTCCTGCTAAAAATGTATTAATAAAGATAGTAGATACTGCAATTGCATCATCAGCAGTACCCATTGCTAATTGTGAACCACCATTGAAACCAAACCATCCTAACCAAAGCACAAATACTCCTAATGTAACCAATGGAATTGAAGATGCAGCAAAAGGTTTTATCGGTGCTGGTTCACCAGTCTTAGTAAATCTTCCTAATCTTGGGCCAAGCAAAAGTGCTCCAGCTAAAGCAGCTGATCCGCCAGTTGAGTGAACTAAAGTTGAGCCTGCAAAATCTGAGAAACCTGCGGATGCCAACCATCCTCCACCCCATTGCCATCCCATAACAATTGGATAAATAATTCCAGATAAAATCGCAGCAAATAAAAAGAAAGGCCATAATTTAATTCTTTCAGCAAGTGTTCCTGATACAATTGATACTGTGGTTGCACAAAAAACCATTTGAAAATACCAATCTGATCCATCTGAATACCCAGTATCTACTGAACTTGCATCTGACCAAGGAATAAATTTTCCTATATAACCACCTTCTGGAATTCCGTAAGCTAAGTTATATCCAAACATCCAAAACATTATTCCTGCAATTGAAAATAAACCAATGTTTTTTGCACAAATCACAGAAACACTTTTGGAAGTCACCATTCCTGATTCAAGCATTGCGAATCCTGCTGCCATAAACATGACCAAAAATCCACATACTAAAAATAAAAATGTATTAAAAATAAAACCAACTTCGGGAGATACTGTTGTTTCTGCTGATGCCGGTAATGTTGATAAAATTAACGTAATAATAATCAACGAAATAAATTGTTTAAAAGATTTAATCATTTAATTTTCCTTTATTATAAATTTTCTAAAAAACTTTTTTATAATTTGAAAAATATTAAAAACTAATGTTGATTATAAAAAATAGGTATGCAGTTAACGCATATAGAAACAGCCTTTATCAAAATTAATTATTTTAATAAAGGCTGCTAATATTTATTTAGTTACTTATTGAATATTTCTTTAAGTGCTTTTGCTGGTAAAAATTTTACCTTTTGAGAAGCCGCGATTTGTATCTGCTCTCCTGTTCTAGGATTACGTCCAATTCGAGCTTTTCTTTTAGCCACTTTATAAGTACCAAAACCAGCAATTTTCACTGAGTCATCACCCTTTAAGGCATCAAGAATAGTGTTAGTAATGGTATCAAAAGTACGCTCCGCATCAGCCTTACTTTGATTCAAAGAACCTGCCAATTTAGCAACTAGTTGTTTTTTATTCATTTTAGCTCCGGTTTATAAGGTTAATTTCCATACTTAACAAAATCCTTGATAATTCAAGCTTTTTTTTAGTGTTTTAGATTTTTTTTCACACAATATATAGATGACAAAAAATGTTGATTTCACTAGCTTTTTTTGAGTTAAAAAAAGCCCTAAAATAGGCCTAAATCTTTAAGATCGTTAAAAGTCGCAAAAAACATTAATGAAAGCAACAAAAACATTCCGATTCGAAAAAAACCTTCTTGGGTTTTTTGATTAAGAGGTCTTCCTAAAATTTTCTCAAATGAGTAAAACATTAAATGTCCACCATCTAATAATGGTATGGGGAATAAATTAATTAAACCTAAACTTATAGAAATATAAGCCATCATACTTAAAAAAGGAACTATTCCAAATTGTGCTACTTGGCCTGAAATTTTAGCAATTCTTATTGGTCCACCTAATTGAGAACTATCTCCATTGCCAACTATTATTGAACCTATATATTTTAATGTAGAAATAGTAACAAAATAAACCTCATTTATAGAATAAAATAAAGCTTTTGCAGGTCCTAGTTTAATATGTTTAACTTCATTATTGTAAGGACGCAACTTAATTCCGATCATTCTTTTTTTAATTTTATTTCCTGAAAGATCTTTAGTTTCAACAATATTTGGTTTTACTTTTAATAATATTTCCTGATCATGCCTAGAAAGTTTAAAATTAATATATTTAGAAGTGGACATGGTAATAAATTTTGAAACATCTAATATGCTTTTAATTTTATTTTCGTCTATCTCAAGAATAACATCATTTTTCATCATACCAGACACTTGAGCAGGACTATCCTTTTGAATTTCATCAATTACAGCAGGTGTAAAGTCCTTCCCAACAAACATATAAATTGACATGAAAATTAAAATTGCCAAAATAAAATTAGCTAAAGGTCCACCGAAAACTATCAAAGATCTTTGGTATAAAGGTTTTAGTGTAAATAATCTGTTCCTTTGTTTTTCATCATATTTTTTTAAAATTTCAGCTTGGTCCGCCTCTGAAAAAACATTTCTATCACCAAAAAATTTTACATATCCTCCTAAGGGGATCCAACAAATTTTCCATCTAGTGCCATGTTTATCATTCCATCCGAGTATTTCCTTCCCGAATCCTATCGAAAAATCTGTTATTCCAACACCATATTTTTTAGCAAAATAATAATGTCCATATTCATGGATGAAGACCACTACTAAAATTAAAACTATAAATGGTATAATAAAATTAATCATTTTTAACTAATTCTCCAGAATATTATAGGAATAAAAGTTGCAAATAAAAAGGATAAAAATAATAGCGATTGCGACATAAATTCTGGGAATATACTAATTGGAAATAAAATTCCAATTAAAATAGATTTGGAAAAGTCTGGACTTGGAAAAAATAATAAGCCAAATAACAATCCAACAATTATTGAAATATAGGCTTTTTTTTCATTTATTTTTTTACTATAAAAACTAAAGAATATAGTTAGAACTGCCGCACAACAAAATAAATCTGCAAGTAAAAATAAATATAATATGCTCAATCCTTTAGAAGCAATAAAAAAAGCAATTAAAGATAATAGTACAATTATTTGTTTTGATAACCATTTATAATCTCCTGTAAATTTTATTAATTTATTTCCATCAACAATTACTAAACTAGAAATAGCATTTATAAGTGTATCAATACTACTGACTGTTAAAGTTAAAGCCAATATTAATATTATTATGGATATAATTAGTGATTGATCTTTAAATAACAAAGAAAAAAAAGCTAGGTCAGGAAATATATTATTATTTTGAGATACAGCTACCAATCCACTAAAGCCCATGATGAATACTATTGGTGCTACTATTAAAAACGAATAAATCAAACTTTTTGTTAAAACTTTATTGTTTTTTGCTGCATATACTCTTTGCCAATTTCCTTGATGAAAAAGATTTGTTGCAGCAACAGCAATAAAAAAAGTCAGCCCTGCGGTAAAATTGGGAAGATAATTTAAACTTACTAATTCAGATTTATTAAGTTTGATAAATCTAAAATTAAACTCATTAGAATTAAATGAAATTAAGTATGAAAATCCAATTATTAACAACAAGCAAAAAACAATAAATTGAATATTGTCTGTAAAAATTGATGCTCTTAGACCTCCGTATAAAGTATACAAAAGTGAACTAACTATCACTAACAAAGCTGTAATCCAAAATTCAGTTCCGGAAGTATAATTAATTAAAAACGAAACTGCTGTAACCTCAGCAATTAAAAATATTGTCATATATAATATTGATAAAAATAAAATTAATTTAAATAATTTATTACCAAATCTAATTCTTATTACTTCGATCAAAGTTTTACCTTTGGGATAATATTTTCTAAATTTTTTACCTAAAAAAATTAAAATAAATAGTGGAAATGCTGTGCCTAAAGCATATCCAATTACAGCTCCTAAGCCTCCCCATGTTGCAGCTGAAGCAGGTCCTATTAATATCCAAGCTCCTAATGCTGAAGCAACTAAGCTAGTAGTCAAATTAAAAGTTCCAATAGATCTATTTGCAACTAAATAATTATTTAAACCTTTATGTTTTCTTGAATAATTAATTCCAATAATAATAAATACTAAACAGATACATAAAGTTATGATAATAGCTGATTGTTGACTTAATATATTTATTTTTTCCATTTTCCCTTTCTGAATTACCGGACAGGTTATAAGAGTATAATCTCAGTCTTTCGACACCCCTATATATAAATTATAATAGATAGAATTTAAAAGCAAACAATATGGTCGATATGAATAGGTCTTTTTATTCCAAATTTTTCATCAACTTGATGTTGATGAATATGATGAGAATGAACTAAAACTGGAATTAAATGATTTGTTGCTGTTTTAAGAGTATAGATAAAATTTGTCCCCCTAAACTTTCTATCAACAACCTCTAACTTTAAATTACTTTTATCATCGTGTTCAAGATCTTCTGGTTGTAATAATAATTTTACAGCTGAACCCTTTGGGTAATGTTTAATAAAATTACCTTTTATAGTGCCTAGATCTTCATTTTCTAAACTATTTTCTCCAGTTACTTTTGCAGGAATTAATATTCCTCTATTTAAAAAATTTACTACCTCTATTGAATTTGGAAAATGGTAAACATTATAAGGATCATCATATTGTTTTAGTTGATCATTTAAAATTACTCCACATTTTGATCCTAGATAAAAAGCTTCGTAAGAATCATGAGTAACTACAATGGTTGTTATTTTTAAATTATTTAAAAGTTTTTTTAGTTGAACTTGTATTTCTTCTTTAAAGCTCTGATCAACGTTTGATAATGGCTCATCTAACAACAAAAGATCAGGTTGCGTAACTAAAGATCTAGCAAGAGCTGCTCTTTGTGCCTCTCCCGCGCTTATTTGGTGAGGATATTTGCTCAATATTTTTTCTATATTTAACAATTTGATTATTTTTTTAGGACTTACTTTTTTTTTTACATTTATCTTTTTTGCTTCAGCTCCTAAATGTATATTTTTTTCAACAGTATAATGAGGAAACAAACTATTTTCCTGAAACGATAGAGATATATTTCGATTTTCTGGTTCTATATGATTTTTTGCAGAAGATAAAATTTTGTCTTTGAGTTTTATTGATCCGGATTTAATTTTTTCTAATCCTGCAATTGTTCTGAGAATTGTAGTTTTGCCAACGCCAGAAGGTCCCAAAAGACAGATTATATCTCCTTTATTTTTAATATTAAAAGAAACATTTTTTACTTTAGTTTTTCCTCCAACTCTAAAACTAACATTTTTAATTTCTAAAAAATTGTTACTCATCTCTATCTCTTAAAATATATTTAGACGTAAGTAAAATAAAGAAACTCGCAATAATTATCAAACATAATGATGGAACAGCAGCGGCTTCCAACAAATCCTCTGATGCAGAAATATATGCTGTAGTAGCGAAAGTCTCAAAATTAAAAGGTCTCAAAATTAATGTAATTGGCAATTCTCTAATTATTTCTAATGAAACTAATATAATAACAAATAAAAGTGAATTTCTTAAGTAAGGAATGTGAATATTAAAAAAAGTTTTTGTTTTAGAATAACCAAGTAGATAAGCACTTTCATCAACAGCAATATTCATTTTTTCATAACCTGATTTTATTCCATTAAAGGCTAACGAATAAAATCTTATAAAATAAACTAAAACTAATCCTAAAATCGAACCAATAAATATTTTTTTTATTGATAAAAATCCTAATGCCTTAATCATATTTTCATCAAACCATGCAATAAAAGTTATAAAGGCTATAGCAAGAATTACACCTGGTATTGCATAACCAGAAATTGATAAAGTAGATAATATATTTAATATTTTTTTATTTGAAACTCTATTTCCATAATTAGATATTAAAGCAAAAAATATTAAAACTAAACTTGATAAAGAAACTAAATATAAAGTATTTAACAAAAGATCAATTATTTGCAAGTCTATTAAATTTTCAGGAAATTTAATTGTCCAGTATAACATTTGGCTTAATGGAAATAAAAAACTTAAAGAAAATAAAATAAAGCAAAACATAAAAGCAAAAAAAGATTTACCTCCATAAAGTTTAATTTTTTCTTTTTTTTTAAATCCACCTTTTAGTTCCGAATGATACTTAGCCTTTTTTCTAGATAAATTTTCAGTTAAAAATAATATAAAAATAAATAACAAAAGAAAAAATGATATACGATTTGCGAAAGCCAAATCATCAAAAGCTATCCAAGAATTATAAATACCGGTTGTTAAAGTGTTTACAGAAAAAAAATCTACTGCTCCAAATTCAGCTAAAGTTTCCATTGCTACTAATGATAAACCAGCAACTATAGCAGGACGGGCAGCAGGTAATATTATTGAGTAAAAAGATTTAAATTTTGAAAAACCTAGATTTTTTCCTAATTCTATTAAATTTTGTGATTGATATAAAAAAGATGATCTAGCAAGTATATATACATAAACATACAGAGAGAAAGAGATTGATAATATCAATCCAAACATACCATCAAATTTTGGAATTTGTTTGTTGTAATTTCCATCCCCGAATAAATATTTTAAAATTGTAAATGCTGTCCCATAGTTTTCAAAAAACGCAAATAAAGAATAAGCATATATATAAGGTGGTACTGCAAAAGATAATATTAGACCCCATTTAAAAAAATTAGCACCAGGAAATTTATAAAAAGAAACTATATATGCTGAACCTACTCCTAATATAAATGTAAAAAATATAACTCCAATCAAAAGAGTTAATGAATTAAATATATATTCATGAAAAAAAGTTTGTTGAAGAATTTTAAAATAATTTGATGTATCTTCAAAAAAGCTTGTAAAAACAGTTAATATTGGAACTATAACGATTATTGAAACAGTTAAAGAACTTAAATACCAAAAATTAAATTTCATATTATAATCCGCCTTATAATCATAAAAAAAAAGTTTCCATGACCAAATTTAATTGGTCACGGAAACTAATTCAAGAAAATATCTAAAAATTGAAAACTTTAAAGATGTGCGGAATCTCTTCTGTTTTTATTTCAGACATTTTCCTATTATTTATTCTTTTATTGATTTTTTTGCACTCAGAGAAACACGAAGGACATGCCTTTGCTGACTTGTTAAAATCAATATCAGTCATAAATTTCTTTTTTTCTATCTCCACCTTATTTCCATCCAGCAGCTGTCATTACTTCTAAAGCAGCAGCTTGATTTTTTCCATAAGTAGAAACTTTTGTTTTTAGATCTTGTTTAAAATCTAATCCTAAGTTGTTTACTACTAACGGACTTGGTGATACACCGGAAATCATTGGAAACTCAAAAGTATTATTTGTAAAGTGCTCTTGAGATTCTGGTGATAATAAAAAGTCAACCAGTGCTATTGCATTTGCCTTATTAGGCGCACCTTTAACTAGAGCAGCACAGCTAATATTCATGTGTGTTCCTCTACCATCTTGATTTGGAAAAAATGCTTTAACTTTTTTAGCAGCTTCTTGTTGTTCTGCACCTTTGTTACCAGATAGCATAAGAGCTAAATAATATGTGTTAGCTACAGCAATATCAGCTTCTCCAGCAGCTACAGCCATAATTTGAGCTCTATCATTTCCTGTAGATTCTCTAGCCATGTTAGCAACAACTCCTTTTGCCCATTCGGCAGTAGCTTTCTTACCATTATTTGCAATTAATGAAGCTACAAGAGATTTGTTATAAATGTTGCTTGATTTTCTAATTACTAATCTACCTTTCCATTTTGGATCAGCAAGACCTTCGTAAGTCATTCCAGATAATTCTGCACCAGTAACTCTTTCCGGTGAGTAATAAATTATTCTTGCTCTTTTTGCTACTCCAACCCAGTGCGATGTTCTAAAGTTTTTTGGAACAGATGATGTAATTGTTGGTGAAGTTAAACCTCTTTGCGTCATACCTTTTGCTTGAAAAGCACCACATCTTCCAGCGTCAGCTGTGATGTAAAGGTCTGCTGCAGAGTCAGCTCCTTCTTCTATCATTCTTTTTTCTAAGGCGCCTGATTTACCGTTGATTAAATTTACTTTTATTCCAGTCGCTGCTGTAAACTTTCCATAAAGTTCAGCATCAGCTTTATAGTGTCTTGCATTAAAAATATTAACTTCTGATGCAAAAACTAAATTAGAAATAAATGTAAAAAGTATCGTTATTATTGATATTTTTTTCATGCCTCTCCTAAATACTATTAATTTATTTAATTTATTGAAAATGATAACTATTCTCACCGATAATGATTATCAATCGCACTGATTGTCGCACTCTAAACTAGAACTCCCATTCAGAGATTTTGCTATATAGAAAGTTCCTAAAAGCCTGCAATCTAGCAACATTTTTCATAGACTGTGGGTAAACAAAATGTGCTTCAGTAATTGGTCCTTCTATATTAGGTAAGATTTTTACAATATTTGGTTGCTTTACAGTCAAATAATCCGGCAAAGCCGCAAGTCCTACACCGCTTTGAACAGCTAATAACAGACCATAAACGCTATTAACTTTCATTACGGTTTTTCTTTTTTTGTTTTCTTTCATTCCTAACTTTAACGCCCAATCTGGATTATATACTGGCGAAGGGTTTCCTCTTCCATATGATATAAATTTATGCTTGTTTAAATCATTAACTGATTTTGGATATCCGTGCTTTTCTAAATATTTTGGTGATCCATAAATATGGTAATTAATATCTATCAATTTTTTTTGAATATAGTTGAGTTGTTTTGGTCTCCTCATAAAAATACCAATATCAGCCTGTCTTGTACTTAAATCTAATTCTTTATCATCAAATATAAGCTCAACTTCTATTTCAGGATTTAGTTGCATAAATTCTTGAATTCTTGGAGTAAGCCAAGTAGTTCCAAAACTTACAACCGTTGTAACTGTTAGTTTTCCTGATGGTTTGTTTTTTTTATCTCCTAATGAAGTTTCAACTTCTTTTAGTTTACTTATAACTTCACGCGCAGTTTTATAAACATATTCACCATTTTCTGTTAATGTTAATCCTCTTGCGTGTCTTTCAAATAGTTTGACATTAAGTTCTTCTTCCAAAGACTGTATTTGTCTACTAATAGCTGATTGACTTAAATTAAGATTGATTGTTGCGCTTGTAAAACTACCAGCTTCAGCAACGCTGTGAAATATTTTTAACTTATCCCAATCCATTTTACTTATTTACATCAACTAAAATTCTTCCTGTTGTTTGTCCTTGTAACATTTTAGGAAAAGTTTCGATTAATTCATCCAAACTTACAATGGTGACTGATTCATTAAGAATATTAAAATCTACTAAATCTTTTACCTGACTCCAAACAAATTCTCTTCTTTTCATTCCAACTTGGATTGAGTCTATTCCCCATAATTTAACACCTCTTAAAATAAAAGGCATGACATTGGTATTTAATTTTACGCTTCCCGCATTTCCACAAGCTGCAATAATTCCTGAATGTTTTGTTTGTGAAATTGCATTTGCTAAAATATTTCCTCCAACAGTATCAACAACACCGTCCCATAATCCTTTGCTCAATAATTTGGGATCTCCCTCGAATTCTTTTCTGTCTAAAACAGTTGATGCTCCTAGTTTTTTTAAGTTTTCTGTTTGATCTGTTTTACCTGTTATTGCAGTTACTTTGTATCCAAGTTTTGACAAAACCATTATAGCAACATTACCTACTCCACCTGTGGCACCAGTCACCAAAACATCATTCACTTTCTCTCCTAATAAAATTTCTTCTCTAGCTTTAATAGCAAATGCACAAAGGAGAGCAGTAAAACCTGCTGTTCCAAGTATCATTGATTCTTTTAAAGATATATTATTTGGTTTTTTTATGATTAATTCTTTTTTAACTCTTGCATATTGAGAGTATCCGCCATGGTAAATTTCTCCAACTCTACAACCTGTTAAAATTACTTCATCATCTTTTTTGAATTCACTTGCTGCGCTTTCAACAACTTTACCTGAGAAATCTATTCCTGGAATTCTTGGAAATTCTTTTACAAGTTTTCCACCATTGTTTAAAATTAAAGCATCTTTGTAATTTAAATCAGAATAATCGATTTTAACTAAAACATCACCTTCTTTAATAAAATCAAAATTTAAATTTTTTTTTATTTCTCTTGTAAATTTTTCTCCATCTTGATTGATAACAATCGCTTTAAAAGTTTCTGTCATAATATTAAATATATATAAAATTTATTTGCTTATAAATCTTAAATATCTGCTTTGATAACTTAAATCTTCTTTAAATTTACCTAAATAATAATTTGTAACTGTTGTTGCTTGTTCTTTTTTTATCCCTCTCATTGTCATACATTGATGAGTTGCATCGATAGAAACAGCAACCCCTTTTGCATCTAGTGATTCCATTAAAGATTTAGCAATTTGCATTGTTAATCTTTCTTGAGTTTGAAGTCTTTTTGAATAAACTTCTACAACTCTAGCGAGTTTACTTAAACCTACAACTCTATCTTTTGGAATGTAGGCTAAATGAACCACGCCAATTATTGGTGCCATATGATGTTCGCAGTGACTTTGTAAAGATATATTTTTTTGTATAACCATATCATCATAACCATGAACATCACCGAATGTTTTCTCTAAAATTTTTTTTGGATCTTCTTTATAACCCTTAAAATACTCTTTAAATGCTTTTACTAATCTTTTTGGGGTTGATAAAAGCCCTTCTCTAGAAGGATTCTCTCCAATCCATCTAATGATATTTTTAAAAGACTGCTCAGCTTCTTCATCAGTAACTTTTATCTGATCCTTCTGTGTTTTTTCCTCACTTTTAACTAATTTCATGCAGTGCTTTATATATATAAATCATTATTTTTAAAATATTTATTATATATTCTAATATGTTACATAATGTCATAAATGTTTAAAAAAAGAGAAAATGTGGCTGAAATTGAAGAGGGTAAATTATTATCTCCAAAATTTGATAATAATGGTTTAATTCCTGTCGTAACAACATGTTCAAAAACTAAGGAAATATTGATGCATGGATTTATGAATGTAGAAGCTCTTAAACTAACAATCGAAACTAAAGAAGCTCATTATTGGAGTAGATCTAGAAAACAAATTTGGCACAAAGGTAAAACTAGTGGCTTCATTCAAAAAGTTAAGGAAATCAGAATAGATGACGACCAAGACTCTATTTGGTTAAATGTTGATATAGGTGATGGAGCAAGTTGTCATGTTGGTTACAGAAGTTGTTTTTATAGATCGGTGCCTTTGGGAAAAATTGATAATGCTAGAGAAATTAAAATGAAATTTGAAGAAAAAGAAAAAAAATTTGATCCTAAAAAAATATACAAAGGACAAACAAACCCAACCAAAATATAAAATGTCTGAGGATAATAAATTAATAGTTATAAAACCTTTTGGTCCATCAATTGCAAAAGTAACAATACCAAAAGAAATTGTAGATAAATTAAATGTGTATATAGATAGTGTTGTAGAAGATGCTGAAAAGTCAAAAAAATTAGATTATGGTACAAAACTAGCGGGTAATGTTAAACAAGAATTTTATCTTGAAAAAGAAATAATGGAAAAATCAGGTTGGTTAAATTTTTTAGCAAATAGTTCTAGGGTGTGGATAGAAAATTCTATGAAAGTTAAAATGACAAAATTTAATTTAATTCAAAGTTGGGTTGTAAGACAATTTAAAAATGAATACAATCCAATTCATTGGCATTCTGGACATATCTCTGGAGCAGGATACTTAAAAGTTCCTTCTACTTTTGGTGAAACTTTTCAAAAAGAAAAAAGAAATGTGAACGGAACCTTAGAACTTATACATGGTAGCAAAGCTTTTTTATCGAGTAGTAAATACAATATTGTGCCAAAGGTAGGTGATTTTTATTTTTTTCCTCACTACTTAATGCATACTGTTTCGCCTTTTACTGGAACTGAAGAGGAAAGAAGATCTATATCTTTCAATGCATTTATTGATGAAAGTATATATAATGTTTTTGGTAGTGATGTTTCAATATCAAAAAATATTAATTCTTAAAGCAGTTCATCATCAATAAATTTACCTGAACATTCTATATTTTTTAATGGATTTGGATGTATCACTTCAATATAAATAAAAGTTTTATTAACAAGTTCATTTATTTGATTTTTATTTAGGCCTGAAATATTATAAAATTTTTTTTCAAGTAGTTCTTTAAGCATATCAGAGTCTATATAAATATTTCTTTTTTGAGTAAAAAAACCATAACCATGCTTGTTTAAAAAAAGTTTGTTTCTAACAATATTGCAATCAGATTTTTTAGGAAAATATTTTTTTTTATATTTATATCTTTTTTTACTCATAATTGCTGAAATATAAATATTTAGTTTTTCTTCATTCATAATTATTTTAAAATATGCATTTTCATATGCAACCATAGTGCGCAGGCCCATATTTCCTACACCTACAATTCTTTTTGCATGTTTTAATAAAAAAATGTCATATTTAATTAATATTAAGTCTTCGGCATTTACTGGAATATTTTTTAAAATAGTTTTTAAATTTTTTTCTTCGGCAAATAAATTTGTATTAAAAAAAAATATAATAATTAAAACAAATCTAATTTTTTTACATATTTCCATATTTCGGACCTCCACCACCTTCTGGTGTCACCCATGTTATATTTTGTGATGGCTCCTTTATATCGCAGGTTTTGCAGTGGATACAATTTTGTGAATTTATTACAAATTTATTGGTATTATTGTCTTTTTGAACCTCATATACACCTACTGGGCAATATCTTTGAGCAGGCTCATCATATTTTTCCAATGTATAATTAATTGGTAAATCAGGATTTTTTAACTTTAAATGAACTGGTTGATTATCTACGTGATTAGTACCTGTCAAATAAACAGAGCTAGTTTTGTCAAAAGTGATTACGTTATCAGGTTTAGGATAATCTATTTTTTTCATTTCTTTTGCAGGTTTTAAAGTGTCATGATCTGCATGTTTATGTTTTAGTGTAAATGGTAATTTTCCTCTAAATAAAATTTGATCAATACCGGTAAAAATTATTGCTAAAATTAATCCCCAGCTGAAACTAGGTTTAACATTTCTTGCAGCATAAAGTTCTTTGTAAACCCAACTTTTTTTAAATTTTTCTTCATAGATAGATAAACTTTTTTTTTCATTTAAATGCTCAATAATTGTTTCAGCTGCAATCATTCCACTTTTCATTGCTGTATGAGAGCCTTTAATTTTTGGCATATTTAAAGTTCCTGCATCACATCCAACTAGTAAAGCTCCAGGCATAAACATTTTTGGCAAACTTTGTAAACCACCTTCAATTAAAGCTCTAGCGCCATAAGAAATTCTTTTTCCTCCTTCAATTATTTTTTTAATTGCCGGATGAGTTTTAAATCTTTGAAATTCATCAAATGGTGACAAATGTGGATTTTTATAGTCTAAACCTATTACATAACCCAAGAAAATCTGTTTATTTTCCGCATGGTAAACAAAGCTACCTCCGTAAGTATTATTATCTAACGGCCATCCAGCAGTATGCATTACCATACCTTCTTCATGTTTTTCTTCATTAATTTCCCATATTTCTTTAAAACCTATTCCATATTGCTGAGGATCTTTTCCTTTATTTAATTCAAATTTATCAATTAGTTGCTTTCCTAAATGTCCTCTACATCCTTCAGCAAATACGGTTACTTTTGCATTTAATTCCATACCTGGTTCAAAACTATCTTTCTTATTTCCTTCTTTATCGAGACCCATATCTTGAGTTGCCACTCCTTTAACTGAACCATCTTCGTTATATAAAATTTCACTTGCAGGAAAACCTGGAAATATTTCCACACCTAAAGCTTCGGCCTGTTCTGCCAACCATCTACATAAATTAGCTAAACTAATTATATAGTTTTTATGATTTTGTTGGACTTTAGGAAGTAACCAAGTGGGCCAACTCAATGATTTTGTTTTTCCTAAAAAAAGAAATTTTTCTTTAGTAACTTTAGTTTTAATTGGAGCATTTAATTCTTTCCAGTTAGGAATTAATTCATCTAAGGCTTTAGTTTCAAAAACATTGCCTGACAATATATGTGCACCTACTTCAGATGCTTTTTCTAAAAGGCAGACATTAATATCTGGATTTAACTGCTTTAACTTAATTGCAGTTGAAAGACCTGATGGTCCGCCACCTACGATGACTACATCGTATTCCATCACTTCTCTGGACATAATATTAATTTTTTACAGTATTTGTTATTTTTGTATAGTGTTTAATTTGTTAATCTCTTCAAGGAATTGTGGAAGAGCTTCAAATAAATCAGCTTCTAAACCGTAATCTGCAACACTAAATATGGGAGCTTCTCCATCTTTGTTTATTGCAACAATAATTTTACTTTCTTTCATCCCTGCCAAATGTTGAATAGCCCCTGAAATTCCTACTGCTATGTACAAATCTGGAACAACAACTTTACCTGTTTGTCCTACTTGATGGTCATTTGTAATATATCCGGCATCAACTGCAGCTCTTGAGGCACCAATTGCAGCATTTAATTTATCAGCAATTGCACTGATTAGTTTGAAATTATCGCCACTTCCCATGCCTCTACCGCCAGAAATAACGACTCTGGCTGTTCCTAATTCGGGTCTATCAGATTTAACTTCTTCTCTTTTAATGAACTTAGTTATTTTAAAGTCTTCAGCACCTTCTACTTTTACAATTTCAGCTGACCCACCGGTGGTTGGGGCTGGGTCGAAAGAAGTTGGTCTAATTGTAATACATTTTTTTTTATCATTACTTCTTACTGTAGCAAATGCATTTCCAGCATATATAGGTCTTAAAAATGTATCTTGAGAAATGACTTTTATTATGTCGCTTACTTGAGATATATCTAATAAAGCTGCTACTCTTGGCATCAAATTTTTTCCGAATGTATTTGCAGAGCATACTAAATGTGAATAATTTTCAGATTGTTTAATTATAACCGGAGTATAATTTTCTGCCAAAAAATTTTCATAAATTTCATTATCAACCTGAATAACTTTTTTTACACTTGGTACTACTGAAATTGATTTAGAAACTGCATCTACATCTTTTCCAATAACTAAAACATCAACATTTTGATCTATTTGTGAAGCTGCTGTTATCGCATTAAAAGTAAATGGTTTAACTTCTTTATTATTGTGTTCCGCTATAAGTAGTACTGACATTATATTACTTTTGCCTCATTCTTTAATTTTTGAACAAGTTCAGCTACACTTCCTACTTTAATTCCAGCTTTTCTTTTTGGTGGTTCTTCAACTTTAATTTGTTCTATTCTTGGTTTTGTATCAACTTCCAAGTCAGCTACATTTATTTGTTCTAATGGTTTTTTCTTTGCCTTCATTATATTTGGTAATGATGCATACCTTGGTTCATTTAATCTTAAATCACATGTTACTATTGCAGGAATATTTACTTCTATAGTTTCTAGTCCTTCATCAACTTCTCTAGTAACTTCCAAAGATTTTTCTTTAACTTCAATTTTGGATGCAAATGTTGCTTGGGGATAATTCAAAAGTGCTGCAAGCATTTGTCCTGTTTGATTACAATCATCATCAATTGCTTGTTTGCCCATAAAAATTAAATCTGGTTTTTCTTTATCTACAATTTTTTGTAAAATTTTTGATACTGCTAATGGTTCAATTATTCCATCGACTTTTACATGAATGCCTCTATCTGCCCCAACAGCTAAAGCTTTTCTTACTGTTTCTTGAGCTTTATCTTCGCCTACAGTAACAGCAACAACTTCTTTGACTTTCCCAGACTCTTTTATTTTTACAGCCTCTTCGATAGCATTATCGTCTGGTGGGTTGGTTGACATTTTTACATTTTCTGTAACCACACCTGTTCCATCGTCTTTAACTCTAACTTGAACGTTGTAATCAATAACTCTTTTTACTGCGACTAATATTTTCATTATGCTCTTAGCAACTTATTTTCTGGATCATATGGACTTTCATCTAAAATTGTAGCGTCATACATTTTTCCTAAAATATCAATTTTTAATTTTTGTCCAGTTGTCGCAAGTTCTGGTTTTATCATTCCTAAAGCTATAGATTTATTTAATCTAAATCCATAGTCTCCTCCTGTTGCTCTTCCAACAACTTTATCATTTTGATAAATAGGATTATTTCCAAGAACATCTGCATCTGTTACATTGTGCACCTCAAGAGTAACTAGCTTATTATTAAAACCTTTTTCTCTCCATTTATTTAGAGCTTCAAGGCCTATGAAACTTCCTTTATTTGGGTGAATAAATCTATCTAGACCAGACTCGTAAGGTGAATATTCTATTGATAGTTCTGTTCCAACTAATTTATAGGATTTTTCGACTCTTAAACTATTCATTGCTCTAATACCAAAAGGTTTTAGACCTAAATCTTTTCCAGCTTCCATTAATTTATCAAATATGTGATTTTGATATTCCATCGGATGATGTAATTCCCATCCAAGTTCTCCTACAAAGTTTACTCTCATAGCATTAACGGGTGCATAACCTACGTTTATATTTTTTGAGCTTAGCCATTTAAAATTTTCATTTGAAAAATCATCTTTAGAAACTCTTCTCATTAATTCTCTAGCTTTAGGGCCAGATACAACTAATACCCCTATACTATTTGTCAAATTTTCAAATTGTACAGATCCATCTTTAGGCATCCATTTTAAAATCCAATCATGGTCTAATCTTTGAAATGCTCCAGCTGACACTAAATAAAAACTATCTTGTGTCTCTCTCATGATTGTAAATTCTGAATGAACTCCACCTTTTGTATTAAGTGCATGACATAAATTTATTCTTCCTATTTTTTTAGGTAATTTATTTGCAACTAAATAATCTAAAAATTCCTCTGCTTTTGGACCTTTGATCCTACATTTTGCAAAGGCTGTCATATCTAATAAACCAACATTTTCTCTAACATTTTTGCATTCTTTTTCCATAGCTTTAAACCACTTTGATCTTCTGAATGACCAATCATCTTTTTGTTCCATTCCATCTGTTGCAAAAAAAATTTGCTCTTTCCCAACCAAATTTTTGTCCAAATACAGCACCTAATTTTTTTAATCTTTCATAACATGGTGCTGTTCTAAGAGGTCTTGCTGCTTCTCTTTCTTCATCTGGGTAATGGATAATAAATACATTTCGATAAGCTTCTTCATTTTTTTCTTTTAGATATGATTTAGTTGCATAATCTCCATATCTTCGAGGTTCTACTCCAAGCATATCAATTGTTGGCTCTCCATCTACAATCCATTCTGCAAGTTGCCAGCCAGCTCCGCCAGCTGCAGTAATTCCAAAGCTATGTCCTTCATTTATCCAAAAGTTTTTTAAACCCCAAGCAGGTCCAACAATTGGATTGCCATCTGGTGTATAACAAATTGCACCATTATAAACTTTCTTAACTCCAACCTCACCAAAAGCTGGAACTCGATGAATTGCTCCTTCTATATGAGGACCAAGTCTTTCTAGATCTTCTTGAAATAATTCATATTCTGAATCTTTTGATGGGCCATCTACATAACAGCAAGGAGCGCCGTCTTCATAAGGTCCTAATATTAGACCCCCAGCTTCTTCTCTCATATACCAACGGCTATCACTATCCCTAAGAACTCCCATTTCTGGAAGGCCTTCTTTTTTTCTTTTTTGAATTTCTGGATGTGGCTCTGTAACTATATATTGATGTTCTACTGGTATAACAGGAATATCTAAACCAACCATTTTACCAGTTTGTCTTGCAAAATTTCCAGAGCAAGAAATAACATGCTCACATTCAATTGTTCCTTTGTCTGTTTCTACAACCCACCCATTTTTTATTTGTTTAATTCCTACTACAGTTGTATTTCTATAAATTTCCGCACCTCTATTTCTTGCGCCTGTCGCTAAAGCTTGGGTTAAGTCTGCTGGCTGAATATAACCATCTTCAGGATGTTGTATTGCACCAATCAAATCTTCTGTATTGCAAAGTGGCCATATTTCTTTTACTTCTTCAGGTTTTAAAAATTTTACATTTACACCGATAGTTTGTGCTACACCTGCATATTGATGATATTCATCCATTCTATCCTTGGTGCTTGCTAATCTAATGTTTGAAACAACGCTAAAACCTACATTTTTACCTGTTTCTTTTTCTAAATTTTTATAAAGATCTACTGCATACTTATGTAGTTGGCCGACTGAATAACTCATATTAAAAAGTGGTAACAATCCAGCAGCGTGCCAAGTT
>CACFSO010000012.1 GCA_902568975.1 uncultured Pelagibacteraceae bacterium | reverse complement strand
TCAAAAAACAACTCTTACGTCAATTAGATATCCGTAAAAATGAGTATTTGTTTAATTAATAGAGATTTTGATACTTTTTTATAAAATTAATTTTTATCCACAAGCCACAAATCCATTGTAATTATTTTATTCATGTATATTTTTGCCTTCGATGAGAATTGAAGAAGATTTAAAACTTGATTATTCAGATGTGCTCTTTAGACCAAAAAGAAGCACTCTTTCAAGCCGTAAAGATGTTAATCTTAAAAGAACTTATAGATTTAAATACAGTAATAATGAATGGTCAGGCATTCCAATAATGGCTGCTAATATGGACGGCGTTGGAGAGTTAGGAGTTGCTGAAAAATTATCAGAATATGGAATGATTACATGTTTAACAAAACAACATGATGTTAAAAAATTAATAAAATATAAAAAAATCAAATCAATTTACCCAAATATTGCAATAAGTATTGGAACTAAAAAAGGAGATTTTGATAATTTAAATAAAATTTTAAAAGAATTTGGTTTTATAAAATTTATTTGTATTGATGTCGCTAACGGATATTCGGAGTATTTTAGTAAATTTTTGAAATCAGTCAGAGATAAATATCCAACAAAAACAATAATTGCGGGTAATGTTGTTACAGCAGATATGACACAAGAGTTAATCTTATCTGGTGCAGATATTGTTAAAGTAGGAATTGGTCCAGGAAGTGTTTGTACTACAAGAATTCAAACAGGTGTTGGATACCCACAACTAAGCGCGGTAATAGAATGCGCTGATGCAGCTCATGGTTTAGGCGCTCACATGATTGCAGATGGAGGATGCACCTGTCCTGGAGATGTAGCTAAAGGTTTTGGAGGTGGAGCAGATTTTGTTATGTTGGGTGGAATGTTTGCTGGACATGACGAAGGTAAAGGTAAACTTGTTAAATCTAATGGATCCAAATACATAGAGTTTTATGGATCTAGCTCTGAAACTGCAAATAAAAAACATTATGGTGGCCTTTCAGATTATAGAAGTAGCGAAGGAAGAACAGTAAGAGTCAAATACAGAGGAAAAATAAAAGATACTATACAAGATATACTTGGTGGAATTAGAAGTAGTTGTACTTATGTTGGCGCGCCATCATTAAAACAATTAAGTAAATGTACTACTTTTGTAAGAGTTGCTAGGCAATATAACAATACTTTTGCAAAGTAGAAAATAAATTTAATAAGAAATAATTATTCCACTAATAACTACTAGTATCCCAATTAAACTCATTAGAATTATATTCTCATTTTTTTCTTTTCTATTTTTTAATCTAACTCTATTTAAAAGGATGTTTATATCAACTTTATTTTTAGATTTTAAGTTATAAGATTTTTGATCTTTTTCAATTTCAACAGATGCGTTTTGATCTCCATTCATAAAAATAATATTTAACTATAAAAAAATAATTTTAACAATAGAAAAAATATTTTATAATGTTTTAATATTCTTTGAATTTAAAGGTTTTTCTAGAACTAAAGCAGGGTAAAGTTTTTTTTCAACTTCAATAAAAATTTTTTTATCATGTAAATTTTCTATATTTGGATATTTTATATATCCGAAGGCTAAATTTTTTTTGAAATTAAATGAATAATTACCTGAAGTGGTACGACCAACAATTTTATTATCTATATATATGGGTTCGTCATGAAGTAGTAAAGGATATCCAGGATTTGAATCTTTTAAAGTAAACATTAAAAGTTTTTTTTTAAGTTTTTGATCTTTAATTTTCATTAAAAAATTTTTTCCAATAAAATCTATATTTTTTTTATAACTTATTGCAAATCCAAGACCAGCCTCATATTGATTTTCCTCGGGAGAAATGTCATGACCCCAATGCAAGTAACCACTTTCCATTCTCATCGTATCCATTGAATGAACACCACAATTACAAATATTAAATTCCTTTCCATTTTTGATTAATAAATTATAGATTTTTTTTGATTCACTTATTTTTACATATAATTCAAAACCTAATTCACCAACATATGATAATCTTTGAGCCCAAATCTCTATATTAGAAATAACAATTTTTTTACTTGTTCCAAATTTAAAATTTTCATTTGAAAAATCGTTTTTTGATATTTTTGACATCAATTCTCTAGATTTTGGACCAAAAACACCAAAACATGCAATTTCATCTGTAACATCTTTAAATTTAACTTCTTTTGATAAATGTTTTAAAATATGAAATTTGTCATGTTCTTTGTTCGAGGCAGCTGTAACAATTCTAAAAAAATTTTTATCCATACAAACAACTGTTAAATCTGTTTCAATTCCTCCATCATTGTTCAGCATTTGAGTATATGTGGTTTTCCCAATTTCATTTTTAATATTAGCGGTACAAATTCTTTGAAGTTCGTTGTGTGCTTTTTCCCCTTTTAAGTCGTATTTAGAAAAAGCGGTGAGATCAAACAAACCTATATTTTTTCTAGCATTAATTGTTTCAAATTCTACTGATGGATACCAATTTTGAAAATTAAAATTATATTTATATTTAGGTTCTTCCCCATTATGAGAAAACCACATTGGTCTTTCAAAACCTGAGGAAACTCCAAAACAAGCTCCTGCTTCAACTAATTCATTATGATACGGAAATAATTTTTGATTTCTAGATGTGGTATGTTGTTTATAAGGCCAATGCATTGCGTATAAATCACCTAAAGTTTCAGTGACTCTTTCCATTATAAATTTTTTTGAAGAATGAAATTTTTGGAATCTTTTAATATCTAAAGAAAATATATCTTCATTTAGATGACCATTGATTATCCATTCAGCGGTTACTTTGCCAGCTCCTCCTGCGCTTGCTATTCCAATGCTGTTAAATCCACAACAAGTAAAAAGATTCCTTACTTCTGCAGTTTCTCCTAATAAATATTGTGTATCAGGAGTAAAAGATTCTGGGCCTGCAAAAAATTTTCTAATACCTGCTTTTTCTAAAATTGGCAATCTATGAAATGATTTTTCTAAATAAGGTTCAAAATGATCAAAGTCATCAGGAAATTCACCAAAAGAAAAATCCTCCGGCACCCTTCCTTTATCTTTAAATGCTGGTTTTGCATTTGGTTCAAAAATACCAATTAGTATTTTTCCTACATCTTCTTTTAAATACAAACATGCGTTGTAATCTCTTAAAACAGGAAGATTTTGAGGAAGATTTTTTATTGGTTCTGTTATCACATAAAAATGTTCATTCGGGTATAGAGGAACACTAACTCCAATATCTTCAGCAATCTGTCGCGACCACATTCCTGAAGACAACACGACATACTCGCAATCAATTTTTCCATTTTCTGTCTCCACACCAACTATTTTTTTATCTCTTACTAATATTTTTTTAACTGGTGTTTTTTCAAAAATGTTTACACCTTCCATTCTTGCAGCTTTTGCTAGAACATTTGTTACCCCAACCGGATCGGCTTGACCATCTTTGGGCATATAAACACTTCCTAGAACATCCTGATCATTTATTACTGGATAAAGTTCTTTTGTCTTTTTTTTATCTAAAATTTCCACCTCTACACCAAATAGTTGTGCTGTGGTTGCCTGTCTGAGTAATTCTTGAAGTCTTTCTTTAGTGCTTGCTACTGTTATTGCTCCATTTTGTTTTAATCCAGTAGCTAAACCGGTAGTTTTTTCAAGCTCTTTATATAAATCTAATGAATACTTTCTTAATTTAGTAATAACTGAAGAGGCTCCCAATTGTCCAACTAACCCAGCAGCATGCCATGTGGTTCCTGAAGTTAATTGATCCCTTTCTAATAATATAACATCTTTCCAGCCAAATTTAGCTAAATGATAAGCACAAGAACATCCGGCAACACCACCTCCTATAACAACAACTTTTGTAGAAGTGGGTATTTTTTGCACTTTAAATTATATCTTTATTTCAGGAAATGATGAGGAATTCATCTTGTCCCCATGATTTAATTTAACTTCTGGAAAAGGTGGCGAAACTTCACCTTTTCTCTTTGCAAAAGTAGCATCATCTCCAACAAATCTTACTGAAAAAGCTCTCCTTCTTATGAAGCTACTATTTCCTGGAGCACCATGTATAATTGAGAAATTAAAAGCAATAATATCTCCAGGATTCAATTCCCAAGAAGCAATATCATACTTATCTCTATTTTTATTTATATCTGGAATTATCTCTAAATTTTCATCTTTTTTTTCATAAGAATCACCGAAAAATTTAGTTGGTAAATACTTTTTATTCCATGTGTGAGAAGATTTAACAAATTCAGGACAAACATTCTTAGAAATTTTATCTAATGGTATCCATAAACTGCAATTATCATTTCCATCTACACAATAATAAGGTTGATCTTGATGCCATGGAGTTCTTTTTTTGGCACCAGGTTCTTTTATTAAAATATGTTCATGAAATAAATTAACTTTTTTTGAATTCATAAGTTTAGCTGCAATTTTTGCAATATCTGAATTAAATATAAAATCTCTATATTCGTTTATTCTCTGCCAATTACAATAATCATCATAAAAAACTTCTTTTCCATTAGTTTCTTCGTATACACATTTGTATTGACTTGGATTTTTAAAATTTTTTTCGATGCCTTTGGCTAATTTATCTAACCATTTTTTAGCTATGACATTTCTAATTAATGCAACACCATATTTTTTATATTCTTTTATAGTTGTCTCATCGACAATCATAATTTTTTATATCATTTGAATACCTATACCTGTTTTTGGATAGGTATAGAGATTATAATTAGCAGCTAATTCTTCTCCAGATTTTATGTCTTTGACAGAAATTAAAAACATATACTTGGCATCACTTTTATCTTGCAAATTATAAAATAAATTTTTTCTATCTGTTTTTCCATCTTTTATCTTTTTTAAATTTGCATTTGGATCTACAATATCTCCAAACTTTAAATTTGGTATTGAGTCAGAAACCATTCTAATTACATTAGGTTCATTTGAATGATTGTAAAATCCACCTATAGGTGTTCTAATATATTTGTTTTCAAATTGTTCATCTCTTACATGTGTTAAACCTATAAATGTATTTTTTTTAATGTCTTTAGTGGCAAACAAACCCAATCCTTCAATTGGTGAGTTTTTTATCGTTAAGCCATCTGGTAAAGGTCTATACATTATCTAATTACCTCATTTGCTGAAATATATTTATGACCAAAAGCATCTGCTACAGCTTTATAAGTAACATGTCCTTTACATACATTTAATCCTGCCATAAAGTTTTGATCATTCTCTAATGCTTTTTTATAACCATCTTTAGCAAGTTTTGATAAAAAAGGAAGTGTAGCTTTGTTTAAAGCTAATGTAGAAGTTCTTGGAACTCCACCCGGCATATTAGCAACACAATAATGAACAACATCATCAACTATATAAGTTGGGTCCGCATGTGTAGTTGGTTTACTTGTTTCAACACACCCACCTTGATCTATTGCTACATCAACTATCACTGATCCTCTTTTCATTTTTTTTAACATTGTTTTTGTTACTAATTTTGGTGCCTCAGAGCCAGGTATTAAAACTCCTCCAACTAGAAGATCACACTCTGAAATTAATTTTTCTAAATCTGTTTTATCACTTAAATTAGTAACAATCTTATCTCCAAACAATTCCTTTAATTCTTTTAATCTTTTTTCTGATTTATCTAAAATATTAACTTTGGCTTTAATTCCTGTTGCAATTATTGCTGCATTTTCACCGACAACTCCTCCTCCTAATATTACTACATTGCCTGGTTCAACTCCTGGGGCACCTCCCAATAATAAACCTCTACCTTTCTGATTTTTCTCCAAACAATGTGCTCCTGCCTGAACTGACATCCTGCCCGCAACAGCGCTCATTGGTGCTAACAAAGGAAGTCTACCATTATTATCTGTAACAGTTTCATATGCTATACAAATTGACTTTGAATCTATTAGTCCAGATGTTAATTCTTTTGCCGCGGCTAAATGAAGATAGGTAAAAATAATTTGATTTTCCTTTATCATTTTTACTTCATTTGACAATGGTTCTTTAACCTTAACAATAATTTCTGAATTTTTAAAAATATCTTCTACATGATCAATAATTCTAGCTCCTGCTTTTTTATATTGATCATTATAAAATCCTGCCTCGTAACCTCCGTTATTTTCAACTAAAACTTCATGTCCATTTGAAACTAAAATTTTTACACTATCTGGGGTTAAACCTATTCTGGTTTCTTGAGGTTTTATTTCTTTGGGAACTCCAATTTTCATAAATGAAAATTAATTTTTTTTGCTCTTCGAGTAATTTGTTATTCCTATTCGTAATTTATCTATAATTTCATCTATATGTTTTTTTCTCACATATAAATTGAGGTGCAATAATTAAGCAATCTCCTGTAGCTTTAAAGTTCACTCCTGAATCATAACAATGTTTGAAACAAGTAAATCCAGCAACTCCAGGTTTTTTATCCATTTTTATATCTATTCCACCCATCATTCCGTACCCTCTAATATTTTCAACTACATCAATATCTTTTAATGAAAATAAACCTTCTTGAAAATAAGGTGATAGTTCTTTTACTCTTTTGAAAATATCGTCTTTTTCGAAAATATCCTGAACTGCTAAAGCTGCTGCAACAGAAACAGGTATTCCTGAATATGTATAACCATGAAACAACTCAATTGTACCTTTTGGAGATGCATCCATTATTGCATCGTAAATTTCTTCTTTGCATGCAACTACTCCCATAGGAACTATTCCATTAGTTGTTGCTTTAGCCATAGTCATGATATCTGGTGTAACTCCGTATTCAATTGAACCAAATACTGAACCTGTTCTTCCCCACCCAGTTATAACTTCATCAAATATTAAAAGTATTCCATGTTTATCACAAATCTCTCTTAGTTTTTGCAAATATCCTTTTGGTGGAACTAGTGTTCCGGTTGATCCTGCTATAGGCTCAACAATACAAGCAGCAATATTTTCTGAACCAAAATTCATACATATTCTTTCAAGGTCATTTGCGAGCTCAGCTCCTGTTTCTGGTTGACCTGAAATAAATTTATGTTCTGGTAAGTGTGTATGTCTCATATGAACAACTCCTGGCATTAATATACTTGCAAATGCTTTCACATTATTAATCATTCCACCTACAGAGGTCGCTCCAATATTCATTCCATGGTAAGCCCTTTCTCTACCAACAAATCTAAATCTGTGACCTTCTCCTCTTGCTTTATGATAAGCAATGGAAATTTTAATTGCCGTTTCAACAGCAGTCGATCCACATATAGTATAAAAAATTCTATTTAAATTTCCTGGAGTATGTTTTGAAATTCTTGTAGCTAGTTCAAAAGATCCACCAAAACCTTGGTTAAATGGCTGAGCATAATCAACTGTTTGGAGTTGTTTGGTTATTGCTTCAATAATTTCTTTCCTACCATGTCCTAATGGATTACAAAACAATCCTGAGCTAGCATCTATTTGAGTTTTACCTTCATGATTTTTTAAATAAACACCTTTTGCTTCGACTATTAATCTTGGATTTTCCTTAAAATCTTTATTAGATGTAAATGGCATCCAGTGCTCATTTAATGAATTAGGTATTGATGGTTTTTCTGAACTCATAAATAATTTGATAAAAAGATTTTTAGACTAATTTCAATTACATAACTAGAAATATTTTTCTAGTAATATCTTTGAATACTTCAACTTTTAATTGATTTGTTTTATTATTGCGGAGGTGGATCTCCTGGTGGTGGTTCTCCTGGTTGACCTGGTTCTCCTGGTCCTTTAGGTCCCATTTCACCCATAGCTTTTTCCATTCCTCCCATTGCGCCGCCCATGGCTTTTTCCATTCCGCCCATTGCGCCGCCCATGGCGCCATCCATGCCACCCATAGCGCCGCCCATAGCACCGCCCATAGCACCGCCTTTTGGATCACCCATAGCGCTACCCATGGCACCGCCCATGGCACCACCTGGTCCCATTCCTGGTCCCGCTGGTCCTCCTGCCATAGCTCCTGCCATAGCGCCACCCATAGCGCCGCCCATTCCTTCGGCCATTGAACCTTCCATGGCTTTACCCATAGCTCCTTCACCCATTCCACCGACGCCCATTGCTGCGCCCATTGCGTGAGAACCCATGGCTGCTGCTGCTGCACCTTGAGCAGACATTGCTGCGCCCATTGCTGCACCAGCTAATCCTGCTCCTGCTTCATTAGCTGCCATTGATGCTTTTGCTGCTGATCCCATTGCTGCAGCTGGATCTACTCCTGTACCCATTGCAGCAGAAACTTGTCCTAAATTCATTCCACCTTCCATCATGCCACCCATCATTGCACCTTCTTCACCTGTTGCTGGACCCATGATATCTCCTAATTTTGCTGGACCTTCAGGTCCTCCTGCTAATCCCATACTTGCTGCCATTTCAGGATCAACTTGTGCATCTAAATTCATATCTCCCATTCCAACCATACCACCTGTCATTGCTGCTAAACCCATGTCGCCACCTTCCATGCCCATAGCAGCACCAAGTTTTTCCATACCGGTTGCACCCATTGCAGCCATTGTACCTTGGTTAACTAAACCAACTTCCATCATATCACCCATCATTCCAGTTGGCATTGCACCTTCCGCTGCCATATTTGCAAATCCTTTTATTGTTTCGCTACCTAATCCCGCAACTTGAGTTGTCATAACAGATGTTACATCCATGCCTGACATACCTGCTGATCCCATTGTTGCAACCATTCCTGGTGTTAAACCTGTTTGAGCTGCCATATCAGCCATTCCTAACTTATTCATTGCTCCAATATCCATTCCGGTCATTGCGGCCATATGTTCACCCATTGCTTCTTTAGGCATATCGCCCATAACTTCGCCAAGTCCTTCACCCATGCCTGGTCCTCCGTCAGCTATTACTGCACCCATAGCTGAAGCTGTCATACCTTTTGGTGGAGCCATTGCTCCTGGTAATCCCCCTGCTAACTGCGGTTTTGCCATAATCATTGCACCCATCATCATTCCAGATTCACCAATATTTTCTGGCATTTCAATAGCTTCTGGACCTGCTTCAGCCATTTTTGCTGCAAAACCATCTTTCATTTCAGAACCTTGCGCCACGGCACTTTTTGCACTCATAGCTTTTCCAGAAATCGCTCCACTAATCATTCCAACCGTTGAAGACATTGCTCCAGCTATTCCAGTTTCTGGTCCTGCAAAAGCAGCGTTTAAACTTTCTGACATAGCTTCCATTCCCATGCCTTGCATAGCTTCTCCTAAAGCAGCCATTCCAGCCATACCTTGCATTCCTTCGGCCATACCAGCCATTCCTTCCATGCCAAGTGAAGCTTCCATGCTTTGCATCATTTCAGCTCCCATACCTTTAGCACCCATAGTTGCTGCTATTGCTCCTGTCATTGTGCCAGTCATGTCACCCATTGCGCCAGGATTTGCAGCCATAGTTTCTAGTGCTGCTGTTGCTGCACCAACTGGTAAAGCATCTAGTGCACCCGCCATCATTGTTGGTGACATTCCCATCTCTGCAACATTCATTGATGCAAAACCTGCTGGATCAAAACCATCCATATTAAAAGATGCTCCACCTACGACAGCTTCCATATCAACCATTCCTGATGCAGCTAAACCTTCCATTGCAGTTCCTAAACCAATTCCCTTGGCATCTAATTCGCCCATCATTCCTTTTGAATCAAACCCTGCTTGCCCTAAAGCATTCATCTGTCCTGCCATTTTTTGCATTGCAACAACTTTACCTACTCCCATTTGTCCAGCCATGGTTGATAATGCTGCCATCTCTTCTGGAGAAAAATCTTCTGCAAAATCAATTCCTGTCATATCTAATGCTGCAGGGTTTGGTATAGCTCCTAAAGCCATATCAGTAACACCTTCAACTAATGACATTGCTTGTACTGCCGCTGTAAGATCTCCCGCAGCTAAACTTTCTTCAGCAAATTTCATTGCATTCTGAGCTTGAGCAATTGAAGTGTCCAATGCAGCACCAATTTCACTCTCTGCTGCTCCTAATGCCTCAGTAGCAGCAGTTAAATTTTCTGTAACTTTCCCTGCATCATTTGCTAACTGTTCTGCTGCTGCAGAAGCTGAATTACCTGCTGCATCAGATATTTCTGACATTGCAGCAACGTCATTTGCTTGAGCTTGTGAATTTAATAATAATAATAATAATATTTTAAAAATGAATCTATTTATCATTGTGCAGCCTCTATTTGTTTTTGAGCTTCAATTGTTGCAGCACGTTGTGCATTTACCTTAGCAACTGCAATTTGTTTTTTCATCGCAGCTAGTACTGCTGCTCTTTCTGCTATTTCTGGATCAACTTTTTTCTTTTTCTTTTTCTTATTTAATTTGTAAGCTTTCGTTAGCATCTTTCCAGTTGCCCAAAATTTTAATACCGCTTCTGATGTTGAAGCTTTTGGTGAAATTTGAAGACTCATTCTCATTGCTTCTCTACCTTTTTTTAAATTTTCAACTGTTTCAACTTTTGCTTTAGGATCATCAAGCATTTCGTTGTACATAGCTTCAAAATAAGCCATATCTCTAATCATCAAATGTTGATATTTGTTCAAAGTTCCTTTTGATTTTACAAATCTCAAATAGACTTTTTTACCCGCGGCTGCTCCTATTGATTTAGAATTCTTTGATTGTTTTTTTGTAAACATTCCTTCGGGATATTTAACTTCCTCATATATGAATGCTTCTGGTCTTTCATTCTCAGGCCAGTCTTTTATAGTCTCGTATTTATTACAATATTTACAGTCTTTTTCTTCCGCTTCAAGATTTGATGTTCCAAAAATTATAATAAATAACAAAACAAAGAAGATTTTTAAAAATTCCTTCATACTTCTCTCGCACTATGGAAAGGATATCATATATTCAACAATTAAGTAACATTTCAAAATTGGTTAAAAATTTGAAATTTTAATAAAAGTTATCGTCTAAGTTGTGTAATTAAATTTTAAAAAAATTATCAGATAAATAATTTTAAGATTATTATACTGCAAATAAATTATAAATTAAACTTTTGATAAAAAAATTGAAAAAAAAACAACTAAAAGCAACTATAAAGAAAATTTTCGTGAATCATGGACTTAGCGCATCTCATTCTGCTATTTGTTCAGAGGCAATAATAAATGCTGAATTAGTAGGAGCTCCCTCTCATGGGTTAGCAAGAGTCATGATGTATTGTCAAAGATTAAAAAAAAAATTGATAAATCCAAAACCTAAAATAAAAATTAAATATATTTCTAAATCAATTTCATATGTAGACGCAAATAATAGTATTGGTTTTGTTGCAGCCAATATTGGAATTAAAAAAGCTATTGATAATGCAAAAAAAACAGGAATAGGTTTTGTCGCGGTTAAAAATAGCGGACATTATGGATTGTCGGGATATTATGCAGAACAAGCAGTTAAAAAAAACTTAATTGCAATGTGTTTTACTAATGCTCCACCTGCAATTGCACCTTATGGAGCTAAGAAAAGTTTATTTGGCACTAATCCAATTTGTTTTGGCGCTCCAATCTCATCTAAAGAACCTTTTATATTAGATACATCAATATCATTGATAAATAGAGGAAAAATTAGAGTTGCCGAAAAATTAGGAAAAAAAATTCCAAGAGGAGTAGCTATGGATAAATTTGGTAAATTAACAAGAGATCCAAAAAAAGCTTTACATGGTGTTCAATTGCCTATTGCAGAATTCAAAGGATCGGGGTTGGCTTGGATGGTTGATATATTAAGTGGAGTGATTACTGGAGGAAATCATGGAGGTAAAGTCAAAGATCCTTTTGATGATTTTTCAGGACCTCAAAATATAGGACACTTATTTATAGTTATAAAACCAAATTTATTCGTTGGAAATTATAATCAAAGAATAAAAGAAAATATAAAAAGAATTAAAAAATTGCCTAAAATAAATAAAATTAAAGAAATTCTTTATCCAGGACAAAGTAAATACAGAAGATATAAAAATAACTTAAAAAAAGATATTTTAATTCCAAAAAATGTATTAGAAGACTTAAAAAAATTAAATGCTTTCAGATAAAGAAATTTTTTGTCCTGATAATTTGCTAGATGTTGCCCATAAAAAAAAAGGTGTTATAGCAGGAATTGTAAATGCAGGAATGCCGCTTCCAATGATATCTGCAATGGATGCTGTAAATGAAAATCTTATCATTCCAATTTTTATTGGTGATGAGAAACAAATTCAAAAATGTGCGGCAGATATAAAATTTGATATTTCTAAATACAAAATTTTCCATGAACCAGTAGAAAATAATACTGCTAAAATTGCTGCAAAATTAGCTTCAAAAAAAGAAATACAAATAATTGTAAAAGGTCATATTCATACTGATGTAATTATGAAAGAAGTATTAAAAAGAGATTATAATTTATTAGAAAAAACAAGATTAAGTCACATATGGCATATGACATTAGATAAAAGTGATAAACCTTTAATAATTACAGATGGCGCTTTAAACGTTGCTCCTAATGTAAAAACAAAAATGCATATATTGAGAAATGTAATTAATTTTTCTAATAGGATTGGAATAGAAAAACCAAAAGTAGCTGTTTTATCAGCTACTGAAGAGGTTTTGGAAAGTGTACAAAGTTCTTTAGATGCAAAAGAAATAACTAAAGAAGCATTAAAAGAAAATTTAAATGCAGATGTTTTTGGACCACTGGCTTTTGATAATAGTGTTTCAAAAAAATCGGCTGCAATTAAAGGAATAAAAAATATTGTAGCTGGCCAAGCCGATGTATTGTTAGTTCCTAGTGTTGAAGCGGGTAATGCGCTTGTAAAAATGATGATTTATTTCATGGGAGCTTGTGCTGCAGGTGTTGTGGTTGGAGGAAAAGTTCCCGTAGTAATAACAAGTAGAGCCGATGATGCTCCAGCCAGATTAGCTTCTATAGCTGCAGCAGTTGTTGCATTGGATTGAAATAATTTAATAAAAAGGTAAAATTAATCAAATGAGTGTTCAATTTTTAAAAAAGGCGGTTAAAACATCATCTAGCGATGAATCTAAAACAAGAGAAACTGTCCAAAATATTTTAAATGAATTAGAGAAATCTAAAGAAGAAGGTTGTAAAGAATTAACTAAAAAATTTGATAAATATGAAGGAGAAATAATAGTCACAAAGGAAAAAATTGAGGAAATTAAAAAAAGCATCGATCAAAAAACTAAAGATGACATAAAATTTTCTTATGACAGAGTGAAAAAATTTGCAGAAGCACAACTTAAAAATTATGGACAAAACTTTGAGGTAGAATTATCAAAAGGATTATATGCAGGTCAAACATTGGTTCCTGTTAATACAGCAGGTTGTTATGTGCCTGCAGGAAGATACGCACATATTGCCTCTGCAGTAATGAGTATAACTACTGCAAAAGTTGCAGGTGTTAAAAATATTATTTGCTGTAGCTCTCCTAAAGCAGGTGTAGGTGCACATCCAAAAATTATATATACGGCTGAGCTTTGTGGAGCTGATATAATATTAAACTTAGGTGGGGTTCAGGCAATAGCGGCTATGGCATTTGGTTTTTTTGGAAATGCTCCTGCAGATATTTTAATTGGTCCAGGTAATCAATATGTAGCGGAAGCAAAAAGAATACTTTTTGGAAAAGTTGGTATAGATTTATTTGCAGGTCCTACAGAAATTGCAGTTATTGCTGACAAAACTGCCGATCCAGAAATCGTAGCATATGATTTAGTTGGTCAAGCTGAACATGGTTATAATTCTCCAGCTTGGTTATTTACTACAGATAAAAATTTAGCAGATAAAGTAATGAAAAGAGTTCCTGAACTTATTAATGATTTGCCTGAATTTCCGAAATCAAATGCAGAAGCCGCATGGAGAGATTACGGTGAAGTTATTTTATGTGAAAACAATGAAGAAATGGCAAAAATTAGTGATGATTATGCGCCTGAACATTTAGAAGTCCAAACAGAAAAATTGGATTGGTGGTTAAAAAGATTAAAAAATTACGGATCTTTATTTCTTGGTGAAGAAACAACTGTGGCTTATGGAGATAAGTGCTCTGGTACTAATCATATTCTGCCAACTAAGGGGGCTGCTAAATATACGGGTGGTTTATTTGTAGGAAAATTCATTAAAACTTTAAGTTTTCAAAGAATGACTAAAGAGTCGACGAAACTAGTTGGTGCTGCTGCAGCTAGATTATCAAGATATGAGGGAATGGAAGCTCATGCTAGAACTGGCGACGTCAGACTTCGAAAATATGGTTTTTCAAATAAATAATTAAATCTATAAATTAATGGCTGAAATTTTTCCAAAAAATTTTTTATGGGGTGCTGCCACAGCAAGTTATCAAATTGAAGGAGCGGCAAATGAAGATGAAAAAGGAAAAAGTATATGGGATACATTTTCTCATACACCGGGTAAAATTAAAAATAATGAAAATGGAGATGTAGCTACAGATCATTATCACAGATATAAAGAAGATATATCTCTGATGAATGATATAAAATTAAATGCATATAGATTTTCAATTGCTTGGACTAGAATATTTCCAAATGGAAAAGGTAAAGTAAATCAAAAAGGAATAGATTTTTATTCAAAATTAATTGATGAATTGCTTGCTAATAACATAAAACCTTTCATAACACTTTATCATTGGGACTTGCCTCAAGCGCTTCAAGATAAAGGTGGTTGGGCCAATAGGGATATAACTAAAATATTTGCAGATTATTCAGAAGTAATTGCCAAAAAGTTTAGCGATAGATGTGAATATTTTATAACATTTAATGAGCCAGCAGTATTTTCGATTCATGGTTATTTAGATGGATACATGGCACCGGGATATAAAGATAAAAATAAATATTTACCCACCATACATCATATAAATCTTTCACATGGACAATCTGTACAGGCAATTAGATCTGCTTCATCAAATATTAAAGTAGGATGTACACTTAATATGGCTCCTTGTATTCCTTCATCTACAAATAAAGAAGATTTAGAAGCAACAAAAGTTTTTGATACTTATTGGAATAGATCTTTTGCTGATCCGATGTATTTAGGAAAATATCCAGAAAAATTATTTCAAGAACTTAATAATTATATTCGAACAGACGATATGAAAACAATATATCAAAACAATGATTTTATAGGATTAAATCATTATCAACACATAAGAGTTAAGTCTGATAAAAATAATTTATTAGGTGCAAGAGGAGCATTCAATGATGAATTGCCATTTGGGATAGAGAAAGATGCGAAATTAACCTTAATGGGTTGGGAAGTTGTGCCAGATGCTTACTATAATCAAATAATGGAATTAAAAACCCATTATGGAAATCCAGATATTTATTTAACTGAAAATGGATGTGCATATCCTGATAAAATTGATGCAAACGGGGAAGTTCAAGACACAGATAGAATTAATTATTTTCGTAAATATCTTAGTGCAGTAAAAAGAGCAATTGATAATGGAGCTAAAGTGAAGAGCTATTTTGCTTGGTCTTTTTTAGATAATTTTGAATGGGCTTTGGGATATGAAAAAAGATTTGGAATTGTTTATGTGGATTTTAAAACTTTAAAAAGAACTCCAAAAAATTCATATTATTTTTTTAAAAAATTAATTGAGAATAATTTTATACCAAATTAATCTTTGGAGGATTGCAGCCTGCTCTTGAACAATTAATTGATGCTATTTTATTTGCAAAACGTAATGCTGTGGACCAATCTTTTATTGAAATATTATTAATTTTTTTAAGATTTAATAATTTTTTTTTTTCAAAATAAGAGATTATTCCTGCACTAAATGTATCACCAGCACCAACTGTATCTACAATTTTTGTTTTTATCCCCTTTTCGTTAATACAAAAATTCTTAGTATAAAGAGTTGCTCCATTTTTGCCTTTAGTTAAAATTACTCCAGAAAGATCATAGATTTTAATCCATTTTAAAATTGTTTTTTTTTCATTTCTGTTATTAGATAAATATTTTAGGTCTTCATCAGATAGTTTTATTATATTTGCAAATCTCATATATTTTTTAAAAAGATTTATAAAATTATTTTTATTTAAAATAATTTTTTTTCTTATATTTGGATCTACGAAAATAATAGATTTTCCTTTTAAGTCCTTCATTAATTTCAATGATTGAGAAGCTACTGGCTCAAGATATAAAGATAAACAAGTAAAATATGCTAAATTAATTTTTTTCAAATATTTTTTAGATACTTGTTTTTTATAAGTATATCTAAATGCTGAATTAGTGGAGTAAAAACTAAATTGAGGTTTTTTTTGATTGCTAACTAATGCTAAAGCGGTTAAAAAATCAGATCTATCTACTAAATTGGTTTTAATATTATTTTTTTTTAATTGTTTAAATATATTGTTGCCAAAATAATCTTTAGAAATATTTGATAAATAATAAATATTAGATTTTAACCTACCTAGGGCTAAAGCTGTGTTAAATCCAGCTCCACCTACAAGCATTTTATAATTTATTTTATTTTTAGTTTGAAAAACATCAATAAGATTTTCACCAGAAACTATTATCATTACTAAATCCTAATTCTATTATTTGAATGCTTTATTAGATTTATCAAAAATATGGCAACGAGTTACATCAAAACCAATTTTTACATTATCACCAACTTTTATTTTTGAATCTCCATCAGTTTGAACAACAAGCATTTCTCCATTTTTTTCAAAATATAAAAAAGTACCAGAACCAAGTTTTTCAACTACTAAAACTTTGCTTTCCCAATTTGCATCTCCATCTTTGTTCACAAGTAGGTGTTCAGGTCTAATACCTATTTGCACAAAATCACCTTCATAAGAAGACTCGGAAGTTTTTGGAATATTTATTTTTCCCAAATCTGGAATATCTACTTCTGTTTTGTTAGAACTTTTACTTAATATTTTGCTTTTAATAAAATTCATTTTTGGAGATCCAATAAAACCTCCTACAAAGAGATTTTTAGGATTGTTGTATAATTCCATTGGCGATCCTTTTTGAGAAACTACACCTTCATCTAATACAACTATATCATTGGCTAAAGTCATTGCTTCAGTTTGATCATGGGTAACATAAATCATAGTAGCATTTAATTGATCGTGTAATTTTGCCAATTCAACACGCATTTGTACACGTAAAGCAGCATCAAGATTTGATAATGGTTCATCAAAAAGAAAAACTTTAGGTTTACGAGTAATTGCCCTCCCAATTGCAACTCTTTGACGTTGTCCACCAGATAGTTGTTTGGGTTTTCTCTTAAGGTAATCTTGAATTTGAAGAATACGTGCAGCCTCTTGAACTCTATCATTTATCTCATCATTAGATCTTTTTTCTAATTTTAATCCAAAGGCCATGTTGTCAAAAACAGTCATATGAGGATACAAAGCATATGATTGAAATACCATTGCTATATTACGTTCTTTGGGTGGAAGATTGTTTACCTCCTTATCATCAATTGAAATTGTTCCTGAATTTATTTCTTCAAGCCCGGCTATCATTCTAAGCATGGTAGATTTACCACACCCACTAGGTCCAACTAAAACTGTAAATGACTGACTTTTAATTTCAAGAGAAACATCTTTAATAACATGTACGTTTCCAAAATACTTATTTATTTTATCTATTTTTATATCAGCCACTCTATCCTCAAGTATTATTTTAAATAACCAAGGTATTTATCTTGATGATCTATCATTGCATCTAGCAATTTTTGTGCTTCAATGGAATTATCAACTACTGGATCCGCCAAAAGTGCAAGATAAGCACTTTGTTTTGATTTATTTAAAACAGCATCTGTGGTTAATTCAATCGTTCCAGCTTGATTATTAAGTAAAGTGCCAAAAGTCGAAGGATAATTTTCCAAACGAACTCCACTCACACCATTTTTATTTAATATTCCCGGAACTTCAACCACTATATTATTAGGCACATGTTCTATAAAATTTTTATTCGGAACATTTACAGCCTCTTCTTCAACATTACTATCTTCTATTATCGCTTCAATAATAGGAATTATTCTTTCATTCATTTCGTTATTTTTTTTATCAAAAAATGTTGAGTATGAAACGTTATCGTAAAATGATAAACATTTTTTTTTATAATTATTGTAGAAATCATTTATTGCTTCTTGATCTACAACACAGTGTGCCCATTGAATATACTCACCTAGATGGCTATCAGTTGTAATCGGAAGATAACCGTACATTTTATATAATTCAAAAAATAAACCTCTTTCTGCCCCTGGATCAGATGAAAAACCCTCATGTTCATTAATTAATTTTGAATAATAATCTTTAAATTTTTTACGTATTACAGGATAACCATCTTTTTGAGAATCTTTATATTTTACATCTACTAAAATACTAAAATGATTTAATCCACCTGCTTTTATTTCTATGTTGGAATAATCTGTTTCCATTAGCGTAGGTAATTGTCTCTCCATAGACGCTATTTCATGACACAAGCCTGTAAATTTTAAATCTGGATGTTTTGTTGTTACCGCATGACAAACTCTTTGCATTGGATTTGAATAGTTAAAAACAAAAGCATCCGGACAAATTTTTGCAATTTCATCACAAATTTTTACTATTTCAGGTGCAATTCTTAAACTGTGAAATAAGCCTCCTGGTCCACCATTTTCTGCCATTACTTGTTTAGATCCATGTTCTATAGGAATTTTCCAATCTTCTTCCCATAATTTAAATCTATCCCCAACTTCAATAGATATTATGCAAAAATTAGCATTTTTTAACGCTTCTTGAAGATTGGTAGTTGCTTCGATATTACAATTTACATTAAGTTCATTTTTATACTTATCTGCAATATCTTTAGAATTTTTTAATGCTTCTGGATTTATATCATGAAGGGTAATAGTTGATCCTTCAAGAATTTTAGATTTAAATATATCGCCAACAGTACCTAAGCCAAATTGTGTACTCCCTGCTCCAATTAAAACTATTTTATACATTTTTTTTATCCTTTCACTGATCCAGCAACTAAACCTCTAATAAAATATCTTTGTAAAGCAAAGAAAATTGTTAATGGAATAATCATAGAAACAAAAGCTCCTGTAGTCAATATTTCCCAGTTTTCTCCCCTTGACCCCAAAAGTTCTCTTAGTTTTGCTGTTAATATTATTTCACTAGGAACTTGATCTAAAAAGATCAAACCTACTAACAAATCATTCCATACCCAAAGAAATTGAAGAATAAATACTGAGGCAAAAGCAGGTACTGATAAAGGAAGAATAATTCTTAAAAATATATCATAATGAGTTGCTCCATCTACTCTAGCCGCTTCTATCATTTCATGTGGCAAGGATTTTATAAAATTCCTTAATAAAAAAGTAGTTGAGGCTAATCCAAATCCTGTGTGGGCCATCCAAACCCCAGGATAAGATTTAGCACCAATATTAAACAATGCCCCTATATCATTATAGATACTAAGTAGTGGGATAAGACACATCTGCAAAGGCACGACTAAAGAAGCTACAATTATTGCAAACAAAGTATCTCTGCCCCAAAATTTCATCCAAGATAAAGCATAAGCAAAAAAAGAACATATGATTAAAGGAATTATAGTTGAAGGTATCGCAACAGTAAGAGTATTTAAAAATGCTTGCCCTACACCTTCTTTAAATAAAACTTCCTTATAATTATCTAATGTAAATTTTGGAGGACTTAGAGCGGTAATAAAAATTCTTTTTCCCCTTTTATGTTCAAACGATTTTTCTGATTTCCATAAATATTCACCATTTTCTTTTATTTCAATTTTGCTTTGATCTTTAAGTATTGCTATTTCATTTACCTTAAACTTATTCATTTCTTTAGATGTAATCCCATAGCTAACTATTTTTTTTCCAGAATTTTTATCTAAAAGATTGTCTTTTATAAAAAACATTCCATTTTCTTCAATTTGATACTCAGAAGTTTTTGTCCTATAAATCTCGTTTACTTTGTTTGTTTTAAATGTGGTCCACCATCCACTTGTGGCTAATAGATCTTTATCTCTAAACGAACTTACAAATAGACCAGCTGTAGGTATAATCCATACAATTACAAAAGTTATAAGCAATAAATTAGTTATAATTGAAGTTAAAACATTTTTTTTCATTATGTTTTCTCTTCCTCTTTGTGTCTATGAATGTTCCAAATCATTATTGGTATTACAGCAACCATAATAACAATTGCCATTAGACTTCCTCGTCCAGAGTCTCCTCCACCTCTAAACATCCAGTCATACATTAAATTTGCTAGCACCTCTGTATTCCATTGCCCATTAGTCATTGCTAAAATAATGTCGAAAATTTTTAACACTAAAATAGTAATAATTGTCCAGATTACTAAAATTGTCTTTTCTAAATAAGGAATTATTATTGATGTAAAAATTTTTAACTCGCTTGCACCATCAATTCTTGCAGCTTCTAACATTTCTTTTGGAATACCTCTTAAAGCTGCGCTAAAAATTACCATAGCTAGGCCGGTTTGAATCCAAATCATAATTACCATTAAAAATAAATTGTTCCATATAGGAATTGTCATCCATGCCTGTGGTTCAAAACCTAAAGAAACAACAACTGCATTTAAAAAACCGATTTGATCATCTCCAGGACCTCTATAGTCATAAACAAATTTCCATATAACCCCAGCTCCAACAAAAGAGATTGCCATTGGCATAAAAATTATTGATTTTGCAATTGTTCCCCACCACAACCTGTCAGCCAAATAAGCAATGACTAAACCAAAAAAAGCACTTAATGTCGGTACAACCAATAACCATCCAAGATTGTTTAGTATAGCTCTTTTAAATTCAGGATCTTTAGTTGCCCAAAAATAATTTTTTAATCCTACAAATTCAAAACCTGTTTTATTAAAAAAACTTAATCTTACTGTCTCAAGAACTGGATATAAAATAAATACGACTAAAACTATAACTGCAGGAGCAATAAAAATATAAGGTCTTAAAACTGATTTTTGTGAAAATTTTTTAGATTTTTTTTTTTCAATAAAATCTAATGCAAGGTTTGATAAATGAAAATATGAAAAACAAACAAATACACCAAAAAATACATATATGAAAAGTGAAGTTACGGTCACAAAATATAAGGAAATAATAAACAGGCGAACTAATTGATTTTAGTTCGCCTGAATTTAATTTTTTATTTTATTGCATCCCAACTAGCTTGAATTTTATCTGCTACTTCTTTTGCAGATTTTCCACTAGTGTAGTCTACCATACCAGTCCAGAATGATCCTGCTCCAATTGCACCAGGCATTAAGTCAGAACCATCGAATCTAAATGTAGTAGCGTTAAGAAGAATTTGGTTTAAACCTCTAAACGTATCACTTGAGTGTTTACTCAAATCAATAAGTTTGTTTGGATTTAAAAAACCTGAACCTTCTATTTCCATCCATATCTCATTAGATTGAGGATGTCCTAGATAGTTCAAGAACTCTCTTGTAGCTTTACTATCTTTAGTAATTGCAAACAATGTTCCTCCACCTAATACAGGATTTCCTAAATCTTTTGTAGAATATGCTGGAAAGTAAAAGAAATCATAATCTTGTCCAGCTTTTACACCTTCAGGAAAGAAAGCAGGTATAAAACTTGCTTGTCTATGCATCATACATTTTGGTGGCGAACTAAATAAACCTTTTGGAGAGTCTCTAAAATCAGTTGTAGCAACTGCTTTAGATCCACCAGCAACATACTTGTCATTTTTTGCGAATGATCCAAAAAAGTCCATTGCTTCAATAACTCTTTTGTCATTGAATGGCATTTCATTAGTAACCCACATATCGTAAACAGAAGGTTTGTGTGTTCTTAACATAATATCTTCCATCCAGTCAGTTGCGGGCCATCCTGTTGCATCACCTGATCCTAAACCAATACACCAAGGTGTATTACCGTCATCAGCCATTTTTTTAGTTAATGCTATTAGTTCTTCCATTGTTTTTGGAACTTTGTATCCATTGTCTGAAAAGTTATCTGGTGAATACCAAACTAAACTTTTGACGTTTACTCTGTAAAAAAAACCAAAAAAATCTTTTTTACCATTTTTGTCAGGATAAGTTCCTAAATCTACCCAAGATTGACCAGCTGCATAATTTTTTAATACCCATTTCTTCATATCGTTTCCAAGAGGAGTTAATCCTCCAAGAGCAGCGACGTTAGCAGCTAAACCAGGTTGTGGAAATATTGCTAAATTAGGTGGGCTTCCAGCTTTAACATCAATTATTATTTGTTGTTCAAAACTGTCAGATCCCCCATATTCAACTGTAGCTCCAGTAGCATCAGTAAAAGCTTTTATAACTTTTCTGAATTGTTCATCTTGTGGAGCTAACCACGGTCCAGATATTACGACTTTTTGTCCACTTAGATCTGGACCTTTGTATGCACCTGCCATCGCACTACTATTTAAGAATAGAGCTGCAAGAACAAATGCAAATATAAATTTAAATTTTTTGTACATTAGATCCCCCTCTTTAAATTTAAAAAAAAATAATATATTGATAACTATTATTAAACACAACCTTAACAATTTAAGATTATTTCAGAGTTCAGTACTAGTTTCAATTCAAGGTTGAAATTAATTTATTTTTTTTTATTACATACAAAAAAAAATTTTCTTGGAAAATTACCTTCTTCAAATACATCAATCACAATATTTGAAAATACATTTAATAAAGATAAAATTATAAAGAATTAATTAAATCTGGAGCAATTTTTTTTGATTTAGCTGAAAATCTTATTTTTTTAATTGCCTCTAAATTTGATTTGTCATCTCCTACTACAACAAATCCAATCATTCCCATGCTTTTATGCGGTGTACACCAGTAAGCATATATACCAGGTATAGTAAACTTATATTCTGTATCTTTATTAAATTTTGACCTAAATTTTGAAACTCCTTCTGGAACTCCACCTTTAATAAATTCCACATTGTGACCTTTGTCGGTAGCTTTCCAAAAAACAGTATCTCCAACATCTACTCTTACGATTTTTTTTGAATAAACCATAATTTCTTTTCCAGATTTATTAAGCATTTCAATAGTAACATCAGCAGCATGAGCTGTGAATGAATAAAACAAAAATGCAAATGTAATTAGATATTTCATTGTTTATATAAAATGTTTATTTGAATAATTCATATCAACTATGTAATTATTCAAAATAAATTATCAAGATGATGAAGTGTAACAACTTGCCACACAATTCCTTTTAAAATAAATCTTACAAGAAGCTTAAAATATCAATTAATACAAATATAGCCAGAACGCTCATAAAAATTACTATGAATAAATTAATAATTCTCCATGCCTTTTGGCTTCTCAAATAATTCGATAGAAATTTTGATAGATATCCTAATACAAAAAAAAATAAAAAAGATGCTATAGAAGCTCCAATGCCAAAGTAATATTTTTGTGTAATTAGAAAATTTTTTGAAAAATTTCCAAGAAAGAAAACAGTATCAGAGTAAACATGGGGA
>CACFSO010000011.1 GCA_902568975.1 uncultured Pelagibacteraceae bacterium | reverse complement strand
TAACATTTGTTTTGTTAATCATAATAGCTATTTTGTTATTTTTTCTTTTAAAAAAAGAAAGAGTCTTAGGTATTAATACTGAAGTTAAAATTGAAGATAGAAAGTTAGATGAAGATGAAAGTAAAAAATATAGAGAAACTATTTATAATCTTTTAAATTACATTCCAGAAGGAATTATAATTTTAAACAAATCTAAGGAAATAATATTTAGCAATAGTTCAGCCAGTAAAAGATTTCAAACAAAGTTGAATGAAAATATAAGTGGTTTTTTAAGAAATCCTGACTTGTTAAGTTCAATTGAGAAAGCTTTCAATGGAGAAAATTCTAATGATCTTGAAATAGAGATACGAAACCCTTCAGTTCTTAGAATGAATGTAACAATTTACCAAGATAATAGTAATTTATTCTTTGATGAGCCATCTTGCTTACTTTTTATGAGAGATTTAACTGAATTTCATAAATTTCAACAACTAAAATCAGACTTTGTTGCAAATGTTTCCCATGAACTAAGAACTCCACTGCAATCTATTAAAATGGGACTTGAGACATTTGAAAATAATGCAGATTTAAAAAAGAACTCTGAAGTTACTAATTTATTACCAGTAATGACCTCCCAATCTGAAAGAATGGAAAATTTAATCAGAGATTTATTATCTCTTTCAAAGATTGAGTTGCAAGAACATATAAGACCAACCCATGAAATAGATTTAATTGAAGTACTTAACTATGTAATGAAGACTTATGAAAATATTGTTAAAAAAAACAATATAAATTTAAATTTACAAAAAACTGAGAATTTTAAAATCATTGGTGATCGAGATAAATTAATAGAAATTTTTACTAATCTCATTGATAATTCAATTAAATATAGTGAGAAGGGTAAAGAAATTAAAATTGCTACAAAAAAAGAGGGTGATTTAAATATTGTCTCGATATCAGATCAAGGGGTAGGAATTCCTAAAGAATTTATACATAGAATCACTGAAAGATTTTTCACTGTTGATCCTAGCAAAAGTCGTAGTGTTGGTGGAACAGGCTTAGGTCTTGCAATTGTTAAACACCTTGTTTCTCAACATAGAGGTGAAATGATTATTAATAGTGAAGAAAATCAAGGGACTACAATAGATCTGAAATTCAATTCAATTTGATTCAACTAAAAAGTTAGTCTTTGTAACAAAAGTTTAACTTTCCTTTAATAAAATATTTAAGATTCAGATTTAATTATTGATGCATAACGAATCTAAAAAAGGAGAAATATGAATAGATTAATTAAAATTTTATTAAGTTTTCTTTTAGTACTTAGTTTTACAACAACTAGTTACGCAAGAGATCAAATAAAAATCGTAGGTTCTTCTACTGTTTACCCATATGCTACAGTTGTAGCTGAAAAGTTTGGTAAAAGTGGAAAATTCAAGACACCAGTAATCGAAAGTACAGGAACTGGTGGAGGAATGAAATTGTTCTGCGCAGGTGTAGGAGCAAATCATCCTGATATAACAAATGCATCAAGAGCAATTAAAACAAAAGAAAAAGCTCTATGTGAGAAAAATGGAGTTGCCGAAATTATTGAAATAGTAGTTGGTAATGATGGTATTTCATTTGCACACTCAGTGAATGCTCCAGATGCAGATTTTACAAAAGAACAACTTTGGAGAGCATTAGCAGCTAAAGTAGATGTCGATGGTAAACTTGTTGAAAATCCTTACAAAAAATGGAGTGATATTGACTCTAGCTTGCCAGGCAAAAAAATTGAGATTTTGATTGCTCCACCAACATCAGGAACTAGAGATGCATGGAATTCTTTGGTTATGAGTAAAGGATGTTCAAAAACAGCAAAATCTCTTTACGATGCTGCAGGTAAAAAAGCTAAAAAAGAATGTGCTAAAATGAGAGAAGATGGTTATGCAGTTGAAGCTGGTGAAAATGACACTTTAATTGTACAAAAACTTTCTTCTAATCCTAATGCATTTGGTTTTTTTGGTTATAGTTACTTAGTTGCCAACAAGGATAAAATCAAAGCATCTTCAATTAATGGTGTACAACCATCTCTAGAAGGTATTCAAGATTATTCTTATCCAATAGCAAGACCATTATTCTTTTATGTGAAGAAAGCACATATTGGAGTAATACCTGGTATTCAAGAATATATGAAAGAATTTACTTCTAAAAAATCTATGGGTAGCAGAGGTTACTTAGCAGAAATAGGATTAGTTCCATTAGCTGCTGATAAATACAAAGTTACTAGAACAGCTGCAGTAGATATGAATACAATCAAGATAAAATAAGTTTCATTTATCCCCAAAAAAAGGCCAGTATTTACTGGCCTTTTTTTTTAATTCAATCTAAGATTTAAATTGTAATATTTCTGTAACAAAAGAAATATATCAATCTGGACGAATGAACTTCGTTCTTTTATTTTTAATAACAATATTTTCTTTATCTTTGTTCTTTTATGGAAGGTCAAAAACTAAAAGTATTTCAATTGAGAAAAATATAAGACTAAATGCTTTACCAAAATTTTATGGATACTATCTTGTTTTATGGTGTTCAATACCAGCATTAGTATTTTTATTGGTTTGGTCATTATTTGAACCTGTAATCATTAAATCTATAATTATTGAAACAGCTGCAAATCAAGGTGCAATTTTTAGTGATAAAAATGAAGCAAATTTAATATATGAAAAAATTAAAGCTATTCATTTAGGTACTTATTTTGGGGATATAGACAGTATATTGAAAGAAAGTGCTCTTGCGTATGCAAAATTTATAAATCTTTTTACAAATTCAAAAGTAGTTTTAATTTTTGGTATAATTATAGCCTCAGTTATTTACTCTTTAAAAAAAATAAAGAATAACAATAAAGCTAGAGACGATGTGGAAGTTATATTAAAAGGTTTATTGTTTGTATCTTCCTTAATAGCAATTTTAACTACTCTTGGAATAATATTTTCACTACTTTTTGAAAGTATAAAGTTTTTTTCAGTCATTAATGTTTTTGATTATTTATTTGGTACAAATTGGAGTCCTCAAAGAGCCTTTGTAAGAGATGCCTCCTCAATAACTGCAGCTGAATTTGAAGAATTAAAAGATGCTTTTGGCTTTATTCCATTAATTGCAGGAACATCTTTCATAGCTTTTATTGCAATGTTGGTAGCTGTTCCTATTGGTCTATTTTCAGGAATTTACATGGCTGAATATGCTTCAATTAAAGTAAGAAGAATTTCAAAACCAATTATTGAAATTTTAGCAGGAATACCAACTGTAGTTTATGGTTTTTTTGCTGCATTAACTGTTGGACCTTTTTTTAGACAAGTAGGTGAAAATTTAGGATTAACTGTTTCATCTGAAAGTGCTTTAGCTGCAGGATTAATTATGGGAATAATGATTATTCCTTATGTTTCATCTTTATCTGATGACGTAATTAATTCTGTACCACAATCATTAAGAGACGGTTCATATGCTGTAGGAGCCACTAAATCAGAAACAATTAAACAAGTCGTGATACCTGCGGCTCTTCCAGGGATAATAGGATCAGTTCTATTAGCAGTATCAAGAGCGATAGGTGAAACAATGATAGTTGTCATGGCAGCTGGACTTGCTGCAAATCTTACAATTAATCCTTTAGAGTCTACTACAACAATCACAACTCAAATTGTAATGATACTTGTTGGTGACCAAGAATTTGATAGTCCGAAAACTCAATCTGCTTTTGCTTTAGGACTTACATTATTTATAGCAACATTAATATTGAATTATATCGCTCAAAGAGCAGTCAAAAAATATAGAGAAAAGTATGACTAAAGAAGAAAGACTAAAAAAAAGACACCGAGCAGAAAAAAGATTTAGATTTTACGGATTAACATCTATTTTTGTTGCCTTGTTGTTTGTTGTTATTCTAGTTCAAAATATTTTCTCAAAAGGAAGTTCAGCTTTTAAAAAAACAGTAATTACCACTGAAGTTTTCTTTGATCAGGAATTACTAGAAATTCAAAATGGTGCATCCCAAGAAGAAATAATGGAAGCTGATTTTTACGATATAATGATAGAAAATCTCATAAAGGCTTATCCAGCAAAAGACAGAGAACAAGAAGATCAGCTTTTAAAATTATTTAGTGGCGATGCTGAAATTGAGATTAAAAAAGCTTTTTTAAATGATAATAACTTAATAGGTAAAACAATTACATTAGATCTAACAGCCTCTGATGACATTGATCAATTACATAAAGGTAATTATCCAAGAGATTTACCCGAAGAAAGAAGAAGAATTTCTGACTTTCAATTAGTTATTTATGATTATTTTGTTGAAAATAAAAAGATAAGTAAAAATTTTAACAATTATTTCTTTAACAATGGTGACTCTAGAGATCCAGAACTAGCAGGTATAGGTGGAGCTTTAGTTGGATCATTTTATAGTATTTTAATTTGTTTATTATTAGCTTTTCCAGTGGCTGTTCTAGCGTCGATTTACTTGGAAGAGTTCGCTCCAAAAAATAAAATTACAGATTTTATTGAAATTAATATAAATAATTTAGCAGCAGTGCCATCTATTGTTTACGGTTTGCTTGCTTTACAAATTTTGCTTGCAACTATCCAATTACCGAGATCAACACCATTAGTTGCTGGAATAACTTTAGCGCTAATGACTTTACCAAGGATTATTATTCCATGTAGAGCTTCATTAAAAGCTGTTCCACCTTCAATAAGAGAGGGCGCTCTAGCAGTTGGTGCATCTAAATTTCAATCTGTTTTTCATCATGTAGTGCCGTTAGCACTACCTGGCACTTTATCAGGAACTATAATTGGATTAGCTCAAGCATTAGGTGAAACAGCACCACTCATATTAATTGGAATGGTTGCATTTGTTGTTGATATTCCTTCAAGTCCAGTTGATCCATCTTCTTCATTACCAGTTCAAGTTTATTTATGGTCTGAGTCTGCAGAAAGAGGCTTTGTTGAAAAAACTTCAGCAACTATTATGATGCTCTTAACCTTTTTAATTGTAATGAATTTTGTTGCAGTATATTTAAGACAAAAATTTGAAAAACGATGGAACTAAATGAGTAATATCAAAATAAAATCAAAAAATTTGGATGTCTTTTATGGTGATAAACAAGCATTGTTTGATGTCAATTTAGATTTAAATGAAAAAGAAGTTACTGCATTAATTGGACCATCTGGTTGTGGAAAGTCTACTTTTATAAGATGCATAAATAGAATGAATGATGTTATCGATATTTGTAAAGTTACAGGAAATATTGAAATGGATGGTATGGACATTAATGACAAAAATTTAGATGTTGTTGCATTAAGAGAAAAAGTTGGAATGGTTTTTCAAAAACCAAATCCATTTCCGAAAAGCATATATGATAATATTTCTTATGGCCCTAAAATTCATGGCAAAGGTGAAACCAAAAGTGAATTAGACGAAATTGTTGAAAACAGTTTGAGAAAATCTGCATTATGGGAAGAAGTAAAAGATAGATTAGATGAACCCGGCACAAGTTTATCTGGTGGTCAACAACAAAGACTTTGTATAGCTAGAGCTATATCTGTTAATCCTGAAGTAATTTTAATGGATGAACCTTGTTCTGCTTTAGATCCAATAGCTACTGCAAAAATTGAGGAATTAATTGATGAATTAAAAAAAACATATACTATTGTTATAGTGACACACTCGATGGCTCAGGCTGTTCGTGTTTCACAAAAAACAGGGTTTTTTCACCTAGGAAAGTTAATAGAAGTTGGAAAAACTGAGAAAGTTTTTAAAAATCCTGACAATAAAATGACACAAGACTATATTACAGGTAGATTTGGATAAATTATGAGCAATGAACATACAGTAAAGTCATACGAAGAAGAGCTACAATTTCTTAAAGACTCATTAATTAAAATGGGAAGTTTAACCGAGTCTCAATTGAGTGATGCTATGGATGCAGTAATTAAAGTTGATAAGGACTCAATTGACAAAATCATTAAAAGTGATGAAGAAATTAATAAATTTAGATCTAAAATAGATACTCAAATAATGAATTTACTAGTTAAAAGGGCACCTATGGCAATTGATTTAAGAGAGACCATAAGTTCATTAAAAATTTCTCAAGACTTAGAAAGAATAGGGGATCTATCAAAAAGTAATGCAAAAAAAGTTAAGCCTTTACCCCTAGATTTGCCAGATGAATTATTAGGAAATTTAAAAAGACTGGGAGAACTTGTTATGAAACAACTAAACGATGTTCTTGATAGCTATGTAAACAAAAACTTTGATAAAGCTAAAGAAGTTTGGGAAAAAGATGAACAAGTTGATGACTTAACTTATATTGCAATGGAAAGTGTAATAGATTTTTTATCTAAAGATAAAAAGAATTTAGATTTCTCTACTCATTTAATCTTTGCCACAAAAAACCTAGAAAGAGCAGGAGATCATATAACTAATATAGCTGAAACAGTTTGTTATTTAGTAAAAGGTGAATATCTAAAGGGTAGTAGACCAAAGGGCAAAGTAATCCACGAATAAATAGATGAAAGGTAAAATTTTTATTATTGAAGATGAAGCTTCAATAATTCAATTAGTCCAACTAAATTTAGAAAAAGAAGGTTTTATTGTTGCTTCATCATTAAATGGGAATGAAGGTTTGAAGGGATTAAAAAAATTTGAGCCTAATTTACTCTTACTAGATTGGATGTTGCCAGATTTATCAGGCATTGATGTTTGCAAAAATATTCGAAAAGATAACAATTTTAAGAACTTACCAATTATTATGCTAACAGCAAAAGGTGAAGAAGAAGATAAAATTAAAGGTCTTGAAAGTGGTGTAGATGACTATATTACAAAACCATTTAGTTTTAATGAACTATCTGCTCGAATAAAAGCTGTTCTGAGAAGATCTGATCCAAATATAGTTGCCAATGATTTGATATTTGAAGATTTAAAATTAGATAGAATAGAAAAAAGAGTCTTTAGAGATGAAAAAGAAATTCAACTTGGCCCAACAGAGTTTAGATTATTAGAATTTTTTTTAACAAATCCCAAAAGAGTTTATTCAAGAGATCAAATATTAGAAACTGTTTGGCCCAATAATGTTAATGTCGAAAGTAGAACTATAGATGTTCATATAAGAAGATTAAGACAATCGATAAATATTAAAGACAAAAAAGAATTAATCAGAACAGTTAGATCTTCAGGTTACTCTTTAGTTTAAACTAATTTTTTTCTAAAAATAACTTTTTAACAATAAGTACAGCAATTAACATTCCAATAAGCTCAGCTAAAATATAATAAGGAGTATTTAAATAACTAATACCAGTAAAAGACTCTGTAAATGTTCTAGCAATTGCAACAGCTGGATTTGCAAAAGATGTTGATGAAGTAAACCAATAACCAGCTGTAATATAAGTTGCAACACAAGCAGCAACTGTTTTTTTTCCATCTTTTAATGTAGCAAAAATAATAAAAATAAGACCAAATGTTGCTACTATTTCTGATAAAAATATATGAAAACCATCTCTATTTTTTGTAGATAATTCAATAATACTGTGTTCAAAAAAAACGTTGGCTAACATAACCCCTAGAAGGCAACCAAGTATTTGTGCAGGAACATAAGTTAATAATTCTTTTCCTTTAATTTTTTTAGTTAAATACATTGATAAACTAACAAAGGGGTTGAGGTGAGCACCAGAAATATTAGCAAAAGATGCTATTAAAACAAATAAACCTGCTCCAGTAGCAATTGTATTTGCTAATAATCTAACAGCATTATCATTAGTTAAATTTTCAGCCATTATTCCAGAACCAACAATAACCATTACTAAGAAGCAGCTAGCTATAAACTCACCTAAGAAAATTTTATTATTATTCTTCATTTTTTATCAAATTAATAATTTTTTCGTTAATAACGTTAAATGTATTTGAAATGATAATTTTTTTTTCTTCATCGTTAGAATTTAAGAGTTTAGTCATTGGATCCTCAATATCCCAATGAATAATTTGATCTTTTCGAGGCCAAATAGGGCAGACTTCATTATTTGCACTGTTGCAAACAGTAATTACATAATCCATTTTAATTTTACTATTAATAAAAATATCAAAATTTTTTGATGATAAACTTTTAAGATCATAATTTTTTTCTTCTAAAAACTTCAATACATCTTTATCTACTGTTCCTGAAGGATTGCTTCCAGCACTATAAGCTTTAAATTTATCACTGTGATTATTATTAATTATAGATTCTGCAATTATGCTTCTATGTGAGTTGCCTGTGCAAACAAATAATATATTTTTCATTAAAATATCACCTTATAAATTCCAATTGCAAAAAGTGGTATTTGAAGTCCAAAGTTTGTTAATATTGCTTTATCTTTGGATAAAAAACCTGCAACAGTCCAACCTACAACTCCTAAACCATGAAAATAGATATTAATTGGATAATAATTTAGATTAGTTAGTAAAATTCCAGTTAATACTAAAAATGTACTTATCCATTTTAGATATTTTTTTATAAACATATAAGATCTCCTAACCTTTTATTAATTTGAATTTATTAAAGATTTATTAAAATTATTTATTTTTAATCAAATAATCTATTTTTTGCATTTTTTACATAAACCAAAAAATTCTAAATTATATTTATTATATTTCATTCCCGATTTATCTGCAAAATTACTAAGATATTTAGACAGTTTTAAGTTACTAACTTCTGTTACATCTTCACAACTTTCACAAATTGAGAAAGCTGTTGCTTTAGAAACTTGACAATTTGAATTTTTGCAAGCTACAAATGCATTTCTACTCTCAATTTTATGAATTTTTCCTATCTCAACAAGTCTATCTAAAGCTCTATATACTTGCAATGGAGCTTTAATACCTTGTTTTTTGACACTAAATAAAATTGAATATGCTTTTAAAGGTTCAGATGATTTTTCTATAAAATCTAAAACTATTTGTTGATTTTTTGTTAAATGTTCTTGCTTTTGCATCATATTATTTTTATCAATTTACCATTAGTTTTTCAATTGAACGGTTTGCTTAATTTTTAATAACGAAAGTATAAACAAAACTAATGCAGCTGTTATTATAGATGGTCCTGATGAAGTGTTAAACTCCAACGATGAAAATAGACCAATAATTACTGATAATAAACCCCCTATTATAGAAAATATAACCATTTTTTGAGGACTGTCTGATATATTTCTAGCCATTGCTGCTGGTATAATTAACATTCCTGTAATTAATAGTAATCCTACCATTTTTATTGATATTGCAATAATTGCAGCCATTAGAACGGTGAATATTGCCTTTGCTCTATCTGGATTTAGTCCTTCAGCTTCTGCTAATTCATAATTTACTGTCGATGCAAATAAAGGTTTCCAAATTAATTTTAGTACCAGTAAAATCAATGCACCGCCAATCCATATTATAAGTATATCGTTAACTGCTACGGCTAATATATCGCCAAATAATAATCCCATGATGTCAAATCTTATAAAAGTCAAAAATCCAATTACCACAAGACCAACTGCAAGTGAAGAATGAGCTAAAAGTCCTAGTAAAGCATCCCCAGGCAAATTAGTTTTTTTTTGAAGTTGTATTAAAATTAGAGCTATCAAGGATGAAATTATAAATACAGAAAATGCAATATTAAATTCAAGTGAATAAGCCAACGTAACACCAAGTAAAGCAGAGTGAGCAAGTGTGTCTCCGAAATAGGATAATCTTCTCCAAATGACAAAGCAACCAAGAGGTCCTGTAACAAATGCAACACCTATACCTGCAACCAAAGCTCTTATAAAGAAATCATCAAACATCTAATTTTTTTTTACTTCTCCATCATTAGAATGAACATGATTATGTTTATGTTCATAAATAGAAAGTGTTTGAGAAGCTTGCTCTCCAAAAAGTGCTTTATATTCATTATTTTTTGCTACATCACTTGGTGTACCTGAACAACAAACATGTCCATTTAAACAAACAACATGGTCTGTAGCACTCATAACCGTATGCAGATCATGAGATATTAATAATATTCCACAGTTTAAAGTATCCGAAATTTTTTTAATTAATTCATACAGAGCAATCTCACCTGTAAAATCTACTCCCTGAACAGGCTCATCAAGGACTAATAAATCTGGTTTCCTTGAAATAGCTCTTGCAAGTAAAACTCTTTGAAATTCTCCTCCAGACAAGTTTCCTAAATTTTTATTTTTAAGATGAATAACTCCTGTTAATGATAAAGCTTCATTTACAGCTTCATCTTTAAGATTTTCAGTTAAAAGCATAAAATCATTAACTCTTAGGGGTAGAGTCCAATCTATTGAGATCTTTTGGGGTACATATCCCACATTGTTTGTATATTTTTCAACTTGGCCTGCTATTTTTTTATAGATGCCTAAAGCTATTTTAGCAGTTGTACTCTTACCAGATCCATTAGGACCTATTAGGGTAACAATTTTTCCTTTTTCAACTACTAATGAAACACCTTTGACAAGCCATTTATCATTTTGACGAATTCCAACTTCGTTTAATTTTACTAATATATTATTTTCTTTACTCATTAATATTCACTTGACTTATTAATGTTATATTATTACATAATGTTATAATATAACAAATAATTAATTTATAACTATGAAAAATTTAAAAAAAACATCTATAATTATAACAATACTATCTTTTTTAAGCTTTTTTACATCAGCAAATGCTGAAATAAAAGTTGTAGCATCAATTAAACCAATACATTCATTAGTAAGCTACCTGATGGATGGTGTTAGCAAACCATCATTAATAGTCGATGGATACGCATCTCCCCATGGTTTTGCTTTAAAACCATCTCATGCAAAAATATTACAAGAAGCAGATATTATATTTTGGGTAGGTGAAGATTTAGAAAATTTCTTAGAAAAACCATTAAGTTCAATTGCAAAAAAAGCTGAAAAAATTGAGTTGATGGAAGCTCATGATTTAAACAAACTAAAATTTAGAGAAAGAAATATTTTTGACGATCACGATGACCACGGACATGGTGAAGATGGACATAAGAAAAAAGATGATCACGATGATCATGACGATCACGGACATAAGAAAAAAGATGATCACGATGATCATGACGATCACGGACATAAGAAAAAAGATGATCACGATGATCATGACGATCACGAAGGACATCACCATGGCGAATTTGATCCACACATTTGGTTGGATCCAATTAATGCAAAAATAATTTTAAACGAAATGGTTGAGCATTTAATAGAAAATGATGCAAAAAATACTTCTACTTATAAAAGTAATTTAGACAAAGCTCTTAAAGATATCGATAAACTTACAATGGAAGTAATGACTGAATTAAGTCAAAGCACATCATCTATTGTTTTTCATGATGCTTATCAGTATTTTGAGGAAAGATTTAATGTAAATGTTTTAGGAGCATTTACAGTTAATACAGACGTTATGCCTGGCGCAGAGCAATTAGCTGAAATCAGAGAAATAATTGAGCATGATAAAGTAAGCTGTATATTTTCTGAACCTCAATTTAACCCTGATATTATTAATGCTGTTGCAAAAGATATGGATATTAAAACTGGAGTATTAGATCCGTTAGGAGCAACTCTTAATCCTGGTAAAGACTTATATTTTGATTTAATCAAAAATATGTCTAAATCTTTCAAAGGCTGTTAATTAAAAAATTGAACTTTAGCTATAAATAATATTTAATATTATATATGGCTACTGTTTCTTTAACCTTAAACGAGATTTTTGATTTAGCAAAAAAAACACTTCTAGCTAATGGATGTGATGATGAAACTGCATCTATTCTTGCTGATCTAATAATGAAAGCAGAAAGAGATGGTTCTCTTTCTCATGGTTTGTTTAGATTACCTGCTTATGTTACAGGTCTTAAAAGTGGTAAAATAAATGGTAAAGCAAGACCAGAAATTAAAAAAATATCTTCAAGTGTAATTAAAGTTTTAGGTAATAATTGTTTAGCACCTATGGTTTTAAACAAAAGTATTCCGGAATTAGTTAATGCAGCAAAAGCAAATGGAGTTGCTGTTTTAGCAATCACAAATTCTCATCATATGGCTGCCATGTGGCCTGAAACAGAGACAATAGCAGAACAAGGTCTTGTTGCTTTTGCTTGCACTTCTTATAAACCTGCTGTAGCACCAGCGGGAGCAATTAAAGCTTTGTTTGGCACAAACCCAATTTCATTTGCTTGGCCTAGAAAAGGAAAAACTCCAGTTGTTTATGATATGGCTACAGCATCTATGGCAATGGGCGAGGTTCAAGTTGCAAAAAGAGAAGGGTATAAAGTTCCTTTAGGAACAGGTTTAAGTAAAGATGGAAAAGAAACTACCGATCCAGGTGAAATAGCTGACGGAGGAGTTCTACTACCCTTTGGGGGTTATAAAGGATCAGCTATAGCTATGATGGTCGAATTATTAGCGGGATCATTAGTTGGAGATAATTTTAGCTACGAGACAGCAGCCCAAGATAATAATGACGGTGGGCCACCAAGTGGAGGCGAATTTATATTAGCTATTTCTCCTGATAAATTATCCGAAAATGATTGGGACAAACATTCCAATGAATTTTTTGATAAAATGAAATCTATGCACGGTGTCAGACTACCAGGTGAGAGAAGACACAAAAATAGACTTGATAAGGGTCCAAGAAATATAAACGAAGAATTAGTAAATAAAATTAAATCTTTAAGCTAATTCAATTTCAATAGGAGTGTGATCTGAAGGTTTTTGTCTACCACGTGGAAACTTATTTATTTTAACATCTTTAACATTGTTAATTAAAGAATTTGAAACTAAAAAATGATCAATTCTCATTCCATTATTTTTTTGCCAAGCACCACTTGTATAATCCCAAAATGTATAACCCTCTTTATCAGGATGAATGTAACGATAACTATCGTTAAAACCTATATTTATAATTTCTCGTAATTTTTTTCTTACTTCTAATCTATACAAAGCATCATTTTCATAACCTTTTGGATCATGAACATCTTCAGCACTAGGTATTATGTTAAAATCACCTCCAATAATTATATTTCCATTTTTTTTTGAAAGAAGTTTTAGGTGTTTTATAAAACTATCGAGCCAATATAATTTATAATCATATTTTTCTGTATCTACAGGATTACCATTAGGTGTATAGATATTTATTAACTGTATATTTTTTTTTTTAAAATTAAATTCAGCTTTTATTATTCTAGATTGTTTTTTCTTATCATTAATAATATCATTTTTTAAATCTGAAATTTTTTCTTTAGATAAAATTGCTACACCATTATATGCTTTTTGCCCAAATACATAGCTATTATAATTTAAAGATTTTATTTTTTCATAAGGATAATTTTTATCTTCAGTTTTAATTTCCTGAATCATTAAGATATCGGGAGAAAATTTTTTAAGATATTCAGTTATATTTAATATTCTTGCTCTAACTGAATTTACATTCCACGAACTAATTAACATTAAAGAGAAAAAGATACACCACAACCACAAGAAGATTTTGTTTGAGGATTGTTAATTTTAAAAGAATTTCCAATTAATTCTTTTACATAATCAACTTCAGACCCCTTCAGTAAGTCTGCTGAAGACTTATCTATTAAAATGTTTTCATATTTTAAGTCATCAACTTGAGCTGCTTTATCAAAAGAAAAATCATATTGAAAACCTGAACATCCGCCACCTTTAATTGCGATTCTAAAAAAAGAACCTTTTGCCTTGTTTGACAATAAATAGTTTATTTGCTTTAGTGCATTATCAGTAAATTTAATTTCTTTAATCATAAACAAACACTGTTATTACTAATATAATATTTATTTGAGAAGTTTAAAGTATGAAAAACTATAAACAATTGGGACAATTTAAAAGCAAAGGAAGACTTGTGACAGAGTCTTACAGTAAATATAGGTCCCCATTTCAGAGAGATAGAGATAGAATTATTCATAGTGCAGCTTTTAGAAGATTAAAACACAAAACCCAGGTTTTTGTTAATACAGAGGGAGATCATTATAGAACAAGAATTACTCACTCTTTAGAAGTCGCTCAAATTGCAAGATCAATTACTAGATATATGAGTTTAAATGATGATTTGGCTGAAACTTTAAGCTTAGCTCATGATTTGGGACACACACCTTTTGGCCACGCAGGTGAAGATTCCTTAAATGAATGTATGATTAATCATGGTGGTTTTGATCATAATTTACAAACTTTAAGAATAGTAATGTTTATAGAAAATAAATATTTTAAATTTAATGGTTTAAACTTAACGGTTGAAACTTTAGATGGTCTATTAAAACACAATGGTCCATTTGTAAATTATTTAAAAATAGATAAAATTTTAGGTTTAAAAAATTTGAAAAATAGATTTAATAATTTTTACTATCCATCTTTAGAAGCTCAAATAGCAGCTTTATCTGATGATATAGCTTATAATAATCATGATATTCAGGATGGTATAAGAGCAAAGCTATTTACAATAAACGATATAAAAGAAATTAGTTTTTTTAAAGATATAATTAAATCTCATAAAAAAATTATTAACAGCAAAAATGAAGAAATTTTGATATATCAAGTGATTAGAGACTCAATTAATTTGATGGTTAAAGATTTAATAAAAACAACAATTGAAAATATTAATTCTTTAAAAATAAAAAATTGCAATGATGTTTATAAATCAAAAAAAAATATAGTTTCATTTTCCCAAAAATTTGAGGATATTGAAAATGAAATTAAACAATTTTTAAAAATAAAAATGTATAATAATAAATATGTATTGTTAAAAAACAATAAAGGAAAAATAATTATAAAAAAACTTTTTGAGAAAATATCTAAACAACCAAAAAAATATTTAAATAATGTTCAATTAAAAAAAGGTAAATATAGAGCAATAGCTGATTACATTTCAGGAATGACAGATAGATACGCTATTAATTTATATAAAATTATTAAATGAATATTTTTCAAAATTATAGAGAACGTATAATTAATTTAATTAAGTCTCTTAATAAAAAAGGTTTTTTAGAACTTCCAGATAATTTTAATAGCATCAATATTGATATTCCTCCAATTAATTACGATGGAGATATTTCTTCAAATGTATGCATGGTTCTATCAAAACCAAACAAAAAAAATCCTATTGAAATTGCAAAATTAATTACAGAAGAACTCAACAAAGATAAATATATAGAAAAAATTACATTAGAAAAACCTGGATTTATTAATATTAAATTTAAAGAAAATTTTTGGTCTGAATTTTTAATTGATGTTGTTAATAATGATAAAACTTATGGTAGCAATTTAAATCAAGAAAAGAAAAGTTATTTGTTAGAATTTGTATCCGCAAATCCTACTGGACCTCTTCATGTTGGTCATTGCAGAGGTGCTATTTTAGGAGATGTTTTAGCAAATCTTTTATTGTTTAATAAAAATATTGTAAAAAAAGAATATTATGTAAATGATTTCGGTGGTCAAATTTCTCATTTTACAAAATCCATATATTACAGAATAAGAGAAATTTTATTTAAAGAAGAATTTCCTAAAACTGATAAGGATTTATATCCAGGAATCTATCTAGTTGATATAGCCAAAAAAATAATAAAAAAAAATCATGATCTTAATTTTGATAATTTTGACAATATATGTGAAATATTAACAGAACTTTCTGTAAATGAATCTTTAAATTTGATTAAATTAAATCTAAAAAATTTAGGAGTTGAGCATGATAATTTTGTTAGTGAAAAAAAATTAGTCCTAAATAAAGAAGTTGAAAATGTTGTTAAAAAATTAAAAAAAAGTGATTTTGTTTATTTTGGTAAAATAAAAGCTCCAGAAAAAGAAGATGACTCAAATTGGATAGAAAGAGAGCAACTTTTATTTAAATCAACTGAGTTTGGTGATGATAAAGATCGAGCTTTACAAAAAGCAGATAATTCATGGACTTATTTTGCCGCTGATGTTGCTTATCATGAAAATAAATTAAATAGAAATTTTGATATCCTTATAAACATTTTAGGTGCTGATCATGCTGGTTATATAAAAAGAATTACTTCAATTGTTGAGGCACTTTCGAAAAAAAAAAAATTAATTTGTAAAGTTAGTCAATTAGTAAAATTAATAAAAGATGGAAAACCTTTTAAAATGTCTAAAAGAAAAGGTGATTACATAACTATAGAAGATTTGATCAAAGAAGTTGGAAAAGATGCAACCAGATTTATTATGTTAAATAGAAGTAGTGATGTTGAATTAGATTTTGATTTTACGAAAGTTAAAGATAAATCCAAAGACAATCCACTATATTATGTTCAATATTGTTATGCTAGAATTTCTTCTGTATTTCGAAATATAAATAAAAATTTAAACGATAAATTTAATTTTCAAGATTTTACTTATAATTATAGCAATGATGAAATTAAATTAATAAAAAAAATTTCTGAGTGGCCAAAGTGTATTGAAATATCATCAAAAAAACTTGAACCACATAGAATTCCAACATACTTATACGAATTATCTTCAGAGTTTCATTCTTATTGGAATTTAGGAAAAGAAGATAAATCGAAAAGATTTATAGATGATACAAATAAAGTTACTCAAGATAAGTTAATATTATTAAAATCTGTATCTTTGGTAATTAAGTCAGGGATGAATATATTAGGTGTTGATACACCAGAAAAAATGTAATGATAAAAGAATTAAAATATCTTTTTTACGTTTTTTTTATTTTATTTTTTTTATTTTATTCTACAAAATATTATTTTTCAGAAAAAAACATAAAAAAAATATCTAGGTTAATTTTAAATATTGAATCAATGGTAAACACGAATGAAAACGAAATTTTAACCCTTGAAAATAATACAGAAAACATAGTTGAATATGTAGAAAATAATCCTAAAGAAAATAAAAAAAAATATTTTTTTTGGAAACTTTTGGATAATAATGGTTAAAAAAAGAAGAGCTTTTATTTGTGGAATTAAAGGTAAAAATCTAACTTATAAAGAAAAATCTTTTTTAAAAAAATATAAACCATGGGGTATTATTTTGTTTTCTAGAAATATAATTTCTATCAAACAGGTATCAAAACTTGTTAATAATATTAAAAAAATATTTAAAGATGATAAGTATCCGATTTTAATAGATGAAGAAGGTGGTAGAGTTTCTCGATTAAGAACTTTAATTGATAATTCGATTTTTACCTCTGAGTATTTTGGAAATTTATACAAAACAAATAAAAAAAAATTTTATTTATATTATGAAATTTATGTTAAACAAATTTGTTATTTATTAGATATACTTGGTATTAATATAAATACTGTGCCCGTTCTTGACATTAAAAGATTAAATTATCATAAAATAATTGGAGATAGATCTTTTTCGTCTGATCCTAGAAAAGTTTCTAAAATTGGTGATATTTGTATAAATTTATATAATAAATATAGGATTGCCACGATAATTAAACACATACCAGGTCACGGATTATCCAAAGTAGATAGTCACAAAAAAACACCATTTATAAATAAATCTTTAAATTACTTAATTAAAAGAGATTTTTTTCCTTTTAAAAATAAAAAAAGCCTTTTTGCAATGACTGCCCATGTTGTTTTTACAAAAATAGATCCACATAATTCTGTCACTCATTCTAAGAAAGTAATCAATTTAATTAGAAAAAAAATTGGTTTTAAAAATATTATTATTAGTGATGATATTTCTATGAAAGCTTTAAATAAATCAATATCAGAAAATACTAGAAGAGCATTTGTAGCAGGTTGTAATTTAGTTCTACATTGCAATGGCGATTATAAAGAAATGGTTTTAGTTGCAAAAAATTCCCCATTTATTAATAAATTCATTTCTAAAAAAACATCACAATTTAAGGATATTATAAGTTAATATGAGCTTTGCATATGAACGATTCTTTAATATTTAATGTTGACCTAAATACTTATCAAGGACCTCTTGAAGTTTTATTAGATTTGGCGAAGACACAAAAGGTTGATTTAGAGCAAATTTCAGTGACAAAATTAGCAGATCAATTTCACGAGTTTATAATTAGTTCTAAAGATATAAACTTAGAATTAGCATCAGAATATTTATTAATGGCTTCATGGTTAACTTATTTGAAGTCAAAACTTTTATTACCTGATTCAGAAGAAGAAGAATTTAAAGCCTCCGAAGTTGCTGAACAACTTAAGTTGCAATTAAAAAAATTGGAATTGATAAGACTCCTTTCAGATCAAATGTTAAAAAGAAATAGATTAGGAAAAGATATTTTTTTAAGAGGAATGAAGGGAAATATAAGATCTATTTATAGCTCAAAATATAAAGTAAATTTATTTGAAATTCTAAAAGCTTATTCATCAATTATAATGTCTAAGGATTTCCAAAGAATGAATATTCCTAAATTACCAGTTTTAACAACAGAAGAAGGAATTAAAAGAATAAAAGAGTTTATTGGAAATCTATCTGAATGGAAAAATATTAAAGATATACTCCCAGAAAAATTTAATAAAAAAAATAGTTTAAGAAAATCTGGTGTATCTGGCATTTTTTCTGGATCATTGGAGCTGGCCAAAGAAGGAATTATATCTATTAAACAAAATAAGTTATTTGAAGATATATTTATTAAGGACAAATAAATGAAAAAATCAAATAAAAATAATATTGTTAATTTTCCATCAAATGTAAATGATATCGAGAGAGAAGTTGAAGCAATTCTTTTTGCTGCTGCTGAACCTTTAGATGTAGATACGATTGAAAACAAAATATCAAAAAAAACTGACGTTAAAAAAATACTTGAAAAACTAAAAAATATATATGCAAACAGAGGTATAAATCTAGTTTGTATATCTGATAGATGGTCTTTTAGGACAGCATCTAATTTATCTAGATTAATGTCAGAAACTAAAACTGTTGAAAAAAAACTTTCTAAAGCAGCAATAGAAACATTATCTATAATTGTATATCATCAACCAGTTACCAGGGCTGAAATTGAAGAAATTAGAGGTGTTGCTTTTGGTACAAATACTCTTGAAATTTTAATGGAGTTAAATTGGGTTAAGCCAATGGGTAGAAAAAACGTTCCTGGCAAACCTATACAATATGGAACAACAAATGATTTTTTAAGTCATTTTAATATACAGAAATTATCCGATTTGCCGACAATTGATGAATTAAGTTCCGCTGGCCTAATAGATACTTCAAGTGTTGATTCTACTATTTTTGGCACAGGTAAATTTTATAAAGAAATGAAGGAAGATAAAAAAGAAAATATTTACTCAAATATTGATGAAATGCTTAACAGTACATTGGAAAAAGATGATAAAGTTTAAAAAAGTTTCTTTTAAAAAACAAATAATGAGGTTATAATTTTGTTATGAGTATTGGATTTTGGCAAATAGCTGTCGTAGTAATTTTAGTTGTCTTACTTTTTGGAAGAGGAAAAATTTCGAGTTTAATGGGAGATGTAGCAAAAGGAATAAAAAGTTTTAAAAAAGGAATGGCTTCCGATGTAAGTGACGAAACTCCAACTAAAAACATATCTGAAACTACTCAAGATACAAATAATCAAGACACAAATAATAAAGATTAAATCAAATGCCACAAATTGGCTGGTTTGAGATATTAATTATAGTTTCTATAGCAATAATAGTAATTGGGCCTAAAGATTTTCCATTTATGTTAAAAAAGATGGGTTCCTGGATAGGTTCTATTAAAAGATACATTAAAAATGTTCAAGAAGAAGTCTCTGTTTTAGATAGTGAAAATATTGAACCTGACATTGATGAAAATAAAAATAAAACAAATAATGAAAATAAATGAGTAATAAAGAAGGTAATTTTATTAGTCACTTAACTGAATTAAGACAAAGGTTAATTAATTCATTAATTTGTTTGTTTGTTTTATTTATAATTTCTTATTTTTTTTCTGAAAACATATATGGTTTTTTAGTTGAACCTTATGCACAAGCAGTAAAAGATGATAACAATGAAAGAAGATTGATTTTTACAGCTTTACAAGAAACTTTTTTAACATACTTAAAAGTTTCGTTTTTCTCAGCTTTTTTTATTACTAGTCCATTTATATTAATGCAAATATGGAAATTTATAGCTCCAGGTTTATATGAAAATGAGAAGTCTGCAATAATGCCATATTTAATTTTAACTCCAATTTTGTTTTTGTTGGGAGGTATGCTCGTGTATTATTTAATTATGCCTTTGGCTTTTAAGTTTTTTTTATCTTTTGAGAGCAGCGGACTATCTACAAATTTACCTATACAGCTCGAGGCAAAAGTTAATGAATACTTGTCATTAGTTATGAAATTAATTTTTGCTTTTGGTATAAGTTTTCAATTACCAGTAGTATTAAGTCTTCTAGCAAGAATCGGCGCTATAGACTCAAAGTTTCTTAAGGACAGGAGAAAATATGTTGTTGTTATAATTTTTGCTGCAGCAGCTATTTTGACTCCACCTGATCCAATAACCCAAATAGGATTGGCTATACCTTTATTAATTTTATATGAATTATCTATATTTTCTGTAAAAATTATAGAAAGTAAACAAAGCAAAGAAGATGCATAATATAAAAGATTTAAGAAATAATTTTGAAAACTTTAAAAAACTTATTAAATCAAGAAATATTAATTCTGATCTAGATGAAATTTTAATTTTAGATAAAAGTAATAGAGATTTAATTCAAAAAAAAGAAAAATTAGAAAAAGAAAAAAAGGATATATCTAGATCACAAGATAAATCTCTTTTCGCTAGATCTAAAGATATCTCAATGGAAATTGATTCAATTAGCAATGATCAGGCTATAATCAAAAAAAAACTTGATGAAATTTTATCTTCATTACCTAATTTACCTCATCAGGACGTACCAATTGGTCCCGATGAAACATTTAATAAAGAGATTGAAAAAATTGGTCAAATTAAAAAAATGAGCTTTAAACCCAAAAGTCATTATGAGATTGGTGAAAATCTTAAAATGCTTGATTTTGATTTAGCGACAAAAACATCTGGAGCAAGATTTGTTTTTGTTAAAGATAAATTAGCTCACTTAGAAAGAGCTTTATCTAATTTTATGATCGATACACATACTAAAAAAAACGGTTACAAAGAAATATCACCGCCTTTGATAGTTTCGGATGATACGATGTTTGGTACTGGTCAATTACCTAAATTTGAAAATGATCAGTTCGAAATAAAATTTGATGAAAAAAATAATAGAAAATTTTTGATACCTACTGCTGAGGTAATTCTAACAAATATGGTTAAAGATACTATTCTAAATTCTAAAGAACTGCCAATAAGATTAGTAGCATCAACTCCATGTTTTAGAAAAGAAGCTGGCAGTTATGGCAAAGATACAAAAGGAATGATTAGACAGCATCAATTTTATAAAGTTGAATTAGTAAGCATAGTTGAACTTAATCAATGCATTAATGAACTTGAGAGAATGACATCTTGCGCTTCTATGATTTTAGATCAACTAAAACTTCCTTATAGAAAAATAATCTTATCTTCTGGAGATATGGGATTTAGTGCTGAAAAAACTTATGATATTGAGGTATGGCTGCCATCAGAAAATAAATATAGAGAAATTTCTAGTTGTTCTTCTTGTGGATCTTTTCAAGCCCGTAGAATGAGAGCAAGATATAAAAATGATAACAATGAGACTTTATTTCTTGGGACTTTAAATGGCAGTGGACTTGCTATAGGAAGAACCTTAATAGCTATATTAGAAAATTATCAAAATTCAGATGGATCCATAACAATTCCAGATGTATTAAAACCATATATGAATAATTTAGACAAAATCACAACCAATTAAGAGTTGTTTTAATTTTATAGATGGTATAAATAACCACTAAATATAAGGAGTCCAATGTCAAATGCTGCAGGAATAGGCCAGTTTATACCTTTAATACTTATATTTGTTATATTTTATTTTTTTTTAATAAGACCACAGCAAAAAAAAGTAAAAGAACATAAAAAAATGGTTGAAGCTTTAAAAAGGGGAGACAAAATTATAACTTCTGGTGGAATTGTTGGAACTGTAGAAAGAGTTATAGATAATGAAAAAGTTGAAGTTTTAATCTCTGACAATGTTAAAGTTGAACTTGTTAGATCAACAGGGGTTCAAGCCTTATTAAATAATATTGAAACTAAAAAATAACATTTGATACAGTGTTATATTTTTCAAAAATAAAAATTATTTCAGTTGTAATACTTTCGATTTTACTATCATATTTTGCTTCATCTAATTTTTTTAAATTTGATGATAAATATTTTTCAAAAAATATAAATTTAGGTTTAGACTTACAAGGTGGGTCTTATTTATTATTAGAAGTTGACAATAAACCAGTTATTATTGAAACACTTCAAAATAAAGTTATTGAATTAAAGAAGTACTTTAAGGATAAAAAAATAATTTTAAGAAATATTTCTCTAGAAAATAATTTAATAAGTTTCATGGTTGATCAAAATCAATTAGAAACTACAATTGAACATTTGGATAAAGATGAAAGTATAATTAATCCATATTATCAGCAATTTAAAACACATCAATTTAATATAGAGACACTTAAAAATAAAATAAATTTAAGTATTTCAAATTATGGATTAGTTAAAATTAAGAATTCATCTTTAGATCAAGCTCTTGAAATTGTAAGAAGAAGAGTTGATGAAATTGGAACTAACGAGCCCAATATATTAAAAAGAGGTAATGATAGAATATTGGTTGAATTACCAGGATTAAAAGATCCAGGTAGAATAAAATCTTTACTTGGAAAAACAGCTAATTTAACTTTTAGATTTGTTACAGAAAATAGTGAAGAAACATTTGGTACAGAAAAAGTATCTTTTGAAGATGGATCAGAACAATTAATTATAAGCAAAAGAATTGTAATCAGTGGTGATAATTTAGTTGATGCTCAACCACGAATGGATACACAAATGAATGAAACTATAGTTTCATTTACATTAGATAGAGTAGGAGCAAAGAAATTTGCTAAAGCAACTACAACTGGAGTAGGCAAAAGACTAGCAATAGTTTTAGACGAAAAGATAATTAGTGCTCCAAATGTAAGAGAGCCTATTGTAGGCGGTAATGGTCAAATTAGTGGCGGATTTACATTCCAATCTGCAACTGATCTAGCTTTACTTTTAAGATCAGGTGCTTTACCAGCTCCACTTAACATCATTGAAGAAAGGACCGTAGGTCCAGATTTAGGTCAAGATTCTATAAATGCTGGAATTTTTTCACTATTTATTGGTTTCTTCTTAGTAATATTTTATATGTTTTATAAATATAAAATATTTGGATTAATAGCCAATGCAACTTTAATTATAAATCTTTTTTTATTAATAGGTATTTTAACCTTATTGGAAGCAACTTTAACATTACCAGGTATTGCTGGTATAATTTTAACAGTTGGTATGGCTGTTGATGCTAATGTTTTGATTTTTGAAAGAATACGTGAAGAAACTAAATTAGAAAAAAATCCAATAATAGCTTTTGATTCTGGATACACTAAATCTAGAACAACTATATTAGATGCAAATATAACTACTCTAATAGCGGCCACTATATTATTTTTTATGGGATCTGGACCGGTAAAAGGTTTCTCAATCACTTTGGGAATTGGAATTTTATCTACATTATTTTCAGTTTATTTCATTGCTCGTTTACTGACTTCACTTTATGTAACAAAAAACAAGCATAAGGAGAAATTAATATAATGAATTATAATATAAAATTTAATAAATTTTATAAAAATTTTAATATTTTATCTTCAGTTTTAATAATAATTTCTATTCTTTTTTTAATATTTAAAGGTTTAAATTTTGGCGTTGATTTTAAAGGTGGAACTTTAATTGAAATTAGAACTACAAATGAAAATATTGATATTTCAAAATTAAGAAAATCTTTCAGAAGTTTAAATTTGGGTGATGTTACAGTTAAAAAATTTGGAAATAATAAAGATTTTATTGTTAAGTTTGATAAAAAAAATACTAACAACCCTACTTTTATTAACGATATTAAAACTAAATTAGAAAAAAAATTAACTTATTCTGTTGATTTTAGAAGAGTTGAAAATGTCGGTCCTAAAGTAAGTTCTGAGTTATTGCAATCAGGCATTATAGCTATTTGTTTATCTTTGGCAGCTATGCTTATATATATTTGGGTTAGATTTGAATGGCAATTTAGTTTGGGAGCAATAATAGCTCTCTTTCATGATGTTATAATTACATTAGGTATTTTTTCTTTGTTCAGTTTTGAAATTAATTTATCAATAGTAGCAGCTATTCTTACTATAGTCGGATATTCCATGAATGATACTGTAGTGATATTTGATAGAGTAAGAGAAAATCTAAAAAAATATTCAGATATTAAAATATTTGAACTTACAAATATTTCTATAAATGAAACTTTATCACGAACTTTAATAACTTCCGTCACAACGTTATTGGCGCTTTTTTCAATTTATTTTTTTGGTGGACAAATACTTAAAGGTTTTTCTTTGGCTATGATTTTAGGTGTCTTTTTTGGAACTTACTCATCAATTTATATAGCTAATCCAATTCTTGTTTTTTTGAAAGTTAGTCAAAGAACTATATTAAAAGATGACTCTAATTAATATAAATTCTGAGCAGCTACCATAGAAAGAAGCATTGGAAGAGACAACAAAGTATTTGTTCTAGAAAATAGCATTGCAGTTTTTGCAGATTTTGCTTTTAACTCTGGTTCACATTCAACAATTCCCAGAGCTCTTTTTTGATTTGGCCATATAACAAACCACACATTAAAAGCCATAATTATACCTAACCACATTCCTATTCCTATAGCGCTATATTTGCCACTTCCACTTCCTATTCCAAGAACCATTGCTTGATGAATATATCCATTCAAATATGCAACTATAAGACCAGTTACAATTGTAGCAAATGCGGCCCATCTAAACCAGAATAGAGCAGCAGGAGCAATAACTTTTCCAATTGCTGGTTTCTGATCATCAGGAATTTTTCCCATATTTGGAATTTGAACAAAGTTAAAATACCATAATAAACCAATCCACATAATTCCAGCAACTACATGAAGATATCTAAAGAGCCAACTCCAAAAAATTGTATCTATATCAAAACCATTGTTCCCAAAAAATAGGATAATAAATAGGATGATAGCTAAAACTATAGATGCATGAATAGTTTTAGATAATGATGTTAATATATTTCCCATATTTAAATTATATACTAAATTAGTTTATTTATTAAGCAGTTTTTTTATATTTATTATCTAGCAGTGGTTTCAAAAATTCACCTGTATAACTATCTTTTGTATTTGATATTTTATCTGGATTTCCTTCTGCAATAATATATCCACCTTTAATTCCTCCTTCAGGTCCCATATCTATAATATGATCTGCGGTCTTAATTACATCTAAATTATGCTCTATAACAACAACTGTATTTCCTGTAGAAACAAATGTATGAAGTATTTCTAGAAGTTTTTTAATATCATGTTGATGCAAACCTGTAGTAGGCTCATCTAGAATATACATTGTTCTACCAGTTGATCTTTTTGATAATTCCTTTGCTAATTTTATTCTTTGTGCTTCACCGCCAGATAAAGTAGTAGCTTGTTGTCCTATTTTGATATAACCAAGTCCAACTTTCTTTAATGTTAAGAGTTTAGATCTTATACTTGAAATATTTATAAAATATTCACAACCTTCATCGACTGTCATATTAAGAACATCTGCTATACTTTTATCTTTGAATTTAATTTCTAGTGTTTCTCTATTATATCGTGACCCCTTACATTCATCGCAAGTTATATAGACATCAGGCAAAAAATGCATTTCGTAAGTAATTACTCCATCTCCTTCACAAGCTTCACATCTTCCTCCTTTTACATTGAAGGAAAATCTTCCAGGTTTATAACCTCTACTTTTTGACTCTGGTAAATTTGTAAACCAATCTCGTATAGGGCCAAAAGCTCCTGTATATGTTGCGGGATTAGATCTTGGAGTTCTACCAATGGGAGATTGATCAATATTAATTATCTTATCTATTAATTCATTTCCTTTAAAGCCTTTGAATGGCTTAGGTATTTTTCTAGATTTATTATTATTTAAAATTAAGTTTAATGCATTATAAAGTGTTTGTAGTATCAAAGTAGATTTTCCGCTACCAGAAACTCCTGTAACACAAGTGAAAGTGCCTAAAGGTATTTTTAAATTAATATTTTTTAAATTATTTCCAGTAGCACCATTAATTTCTAAAAACCTTCCATTTTTAGCCATCCTTCTTTTTTTTGGTAAAGGTATAAACTTTTTATGTGATAAATAATTTCCCGTTATGCTTTCTGAACATTTTAATACTTTATTATAATCTCCTTGAACAATAACTTGACCTCCTTTACTACCAGCTTCGGGACCAAGATCTATAATGTGATCAGCGTTTTCCATAGTTTCAGTATCATGTTCAACAACGATGATAGTATTTCCAAGATCTCTAAGTCTTTTTAAAGCGTTAATTAATTTTACATTATCTTTTTGATGTAATCCTATAGATGGTTCGTCTAATACATACAAAACACCTGTTAATCCAGATCCAATTTGAGAAGCTAACCTTATTCTTTGAGATTCACCGCCTGATAAAGTTCCACTCTCTCTAGATAAAGTTAAATAATCAAGGCCAACATTTAATAAAAAATCTAATCTTTCGTTAATTTCCTTTAATATATGTTCAGCTATTTTTAATTGTTTTTTGTCTAAATTTACATCGAGAGATTTAAACCATTCTTTAGCATCATATATAGATTTTTTTGTTACATCACTTATGTTTAAATTATTAATTTTAATGCATAGAGCTTCTTCTTTGAGTCTTTGACCATTGCAGCTTTCACATTTTGTATCAGATTGATATTGAGATATTTCTTCTCTTTTCCATTCGCTATCAGTTTCTAAAAATCTTCTTTCTAAATTATTTATTACACCTTCGAAAGTTTTTTTGTAAGAATATTTTTCATAACCATCATCATATGAAAATTTTATTACTTCATCGTCTGAACCGTAAAGAATTATGTCTTTAATTTTTTTTGTTAACCTATACCATTTATCATCTAAAGAAAATTTATAGTGTTTAGCTAATGACGATAAGGTTTGCGCATAATACAAAGTTGATGTTTTAGACCATGGCTCTATAGCTCCATCTGAAATAGATTTTTTTTGATTTGGAACAACTAAATTAGGATCTACATTCAGTTTAATTCCTATTCCTTCACATTCTTCACATGCTCCATAAGGACTATTAAATGAAAATAATCTTGGTTCAATTTCTTCAATAGTGAATCCGCTTTCTGGGCATGCAAATTTTGTTGAAAAAATTATTTTTTCTGGTTTCCTAAATTGTTTAGGTAAAGTTTCATTTTCATATTCAACAAACAACAAACCATTAGCAAGATTTATTGCTGTCTCTACACTTTCAGCCAATCTATTACCAAGTGACGAATTAATAACTATTCTATCTACTAAAATAGATATTTCATGTTTAATTTTTTTATTTAGTTCGGGAACTTTATCTATGTCAAATAAAGTGTTATCAATTTTTAATTTCCTAAATCCTCTTTTTTTGTAACTTAATATTTCTTTTTTGTATTCTCCTTTACGACCTCTAACTACAGGTGCATATAAATAAATAGTAGATTTATTTGGTAATTCTTTTATTTTATCAACTATTTGACTTATCGTTTGTGACTTTATCGGTTTGTTAGTGAATGGTGAATATGGAATACCTGCTCTAGCATAAAGGACTCTCATATAATCATAAATTTCAGTTACAGTAGCTACCGTCGATCTAGGATTTTTTGAAGTATTTTTTTGTTCTATAGAAATTGCTGGACTTAATCCTTCAATCAGATCAACATTTGGTTTTTTCATTTTATCTAAAAATTGTCGAGCGTATGCAGATAAACTTTCAACATATCTTCTTTGGCCTTCTGCATATATTGTATCAAATGCTAGTGATGATTTTCCTGAACCTGATAGGCCAGTTATTACAACAAATTTATCCTTAGGTATCTCAATAGAAAGATTTTTTAAATTGTGTTCTTTTGCGCCCTTAATAACTATCTTTTTAAGCATATTTTTTGTTGCATTAAATTAATTAAATTAATATTAAAAATAAAATGTGATATATATATATTAATAAATCTTTTAATTAATTTAAAATAATATGGCAGGAAGTTTAAATAAAGTACTATTAATTGGTCGATTAGGCGCAGACCCTGAAATTAAACAAATGGTTAATAGTAAAAGTGTAGCTAGGTTGAGCTTAGCTACAAGTCAAACATGGAAAGACAAAAATTCTGGCGAAAAAAAAGAAAAAACTGAATGGCACAGAATTGTAGTCTTTAATGAAGGCTTGGTTAATGTTATCCGACAATATATCAAAAAGGGAACTCAATTATACGTTGAAGGCCAGCTTACAACGCGTAAGTGGAAAGATGAACAAACAGGACAAGATAAATATTCTACTGAAGTTGTAGTTCAAGGTTACAATTCTTCTATAACAATTCTCTCTAGTTCAAATCAAAACAAATCAACGAATTTGGAAAATAAAACAAATTTAGAAGAAAGTAATCAAATAAATCAAGACACCTTAGATGATGATATTCCTTTTTAGTTTTTATGGAAACTAACGAAATAAGTAAAAATTTAAATATTAAACCAATCTCAATGTACGATGAGATGAGCTCTTCATATTTGTCATATGCTATGAGTGTAATCGTCAGTAGAGCTCTTCCCGATATAAGAGATGGTCTTAAACCTGTTCATAGAAGAATTATATATGCTATGCATAAAGGTGGATATGATTGGTCAAAACCTTTTAGGAAGTCAGCTAGAATTGTTGGAGACGTTATTGGTAAATATCATCCTCATGGAGATCAAGCTGTCTACGATGCTCTCGTTAGAATGGTTCAGGATTTTTCAATGAGTGTACCTCTTATTGATGGACAAGGTAACTTTGGTTCCATAGATGGGGATCCTGCAGCCGCTATGAGATATACTGAAACCAGATTATCAAAAATTGCGGAATTTTTAATTGATGACATAGAAAAAAATACAGTATCCTTTAGAAGTAATTATGATGAAACTGAATTAGAACCTGAAGTTTTACCTTCACAATATCCAAACTTACTTGTAAATGGAGCAGGAGGTATAGCAGTTGGTATGGCAACAAGCATTCCTCCCCATAATCTTGGTGAAGTTATTAATGGAACTCTCGCTCTAATTAATAATAAAGATATTAAAATTAATGAGTTAATGAAACATATACCAGGACCAGACTTTCCCACAGGAGGAATAATTATTGGCAAAGATATAATTAAACAAGGATATAAATCAGGTAGAGGGTCATTCAAAGTAAGAGGAGAAATTCAAGTTGAAAATTTAAAAAATGGCAAAGACAGACTTGTAATTACATCAATACCTTATCAAGTAAACAAATCTTCTTTAAATGAAAGAATTGCAGAGCTTGTTAGAGAGAAAAAAATCGAGGGAATTAGTGACATAAGAGACGAATCTAATAGAGAAGGAATAAGAGTAGCAATTGATCTTAAAAGATCAATCGAGCCCGAAACTGTTAAAAGACAATTATATAAATTTACTTCTATAGAAAGTTCTTTTGGTTTTAATACATTAGCTATTGTAGATAAAAAACCTAAAACTTGCAATCTAAAGGAGTTTATAGAAAGTTTTCTTAAATTCAGAGAAGATGTTGTAATTAAAAAAACAAAGTTTGAATTAAAAAAAGCTGAAAGTAGAGCACATATTTTAATTGGACTATCCGTTAGCGTAGAAAACATTGATAAAGTTATTAAAATTATTAAATCTTCAAAAACACCTGAGGACGCAAAAAATTCTTTACTTAAAAATAAA
>CACFSO010000010.1 GCA_902568975.1 uncultured Pelagibacteraceae bacterium | reverse complement strand
AATAAAATTAACTCTATAATTAAATCGATTAAAACTATTTTAAACTTTAAAGATCCTGTTAATTTTGAATTAGATCAATGGAAAAGGCCTAATGGTCTAAGAATTAAAAAAATAACGGTACCTATTGGTGTTATTGGTGTCATATACGAAAGCAGACCTAATGTTACAGCAGATGTTTCAACTTTATGCTTTAAATCTGGAAATTGTGTAATACTTAGAGGAGGTTCAGAAGCATACTTCACTAATAAAATTTTAGCTAACTTATTCAGACTTTCTTTAAAAAAAAACAGAATAAATCAAAATTTTGTGCAATTTGTAGATAATAAAAGTAGAAAATTAGTTGATTTTATGCTTTCAAAAATGAGTCAATATATTGATGTTATAATACCGAGGGGTGGAAAAAATTTGGTAAAAAAAGTACAAGAACTGTCTTCAGTTCCAGTTATAGGTCATCTTGAAGGAATGTGTCATACTTATATTGATAAAGACGCGAATTTAAACATGGCAAAAAAAATAATAGTAAATGCCAAGTTAAGAAATACAAGTATCTGTGGAGCTACCGAAACATTACTAATACATAAAAAAAAATCGAAGTATATAAATATAATTTTGAATGAACTTACTAAAAAAGGATGTATTATTTATGCTGATCAAAAAATTAAAAAATTGTTTAGTGGAAAAATAAAAAAAGCAACTTATAAAACCTGGTCAACTGAATTTTTATCAGCAAAAATTTCTGTAAAATTAGTAAATGACATTGTAGATGCAGTTAGTCATATTAATAGGTATGGAACAATGCATACTGATGCAATTATTACAAAAAATAAAATAGCAGCAAAATATTTTTTAAAAAATGTAAAAAGTTCAATTGCTATTCATAATTCATCAACACAATTTGCCGATGGTGGTGAGTTTGGATTTGGAGGAGAAGTTGGAATATCAACAAACAAATTACCTCCAAGGGGTCCTGTAGGTCTATATCAACTAGTAAGCTATAAATATGAAATTTATGGAAAAGGCCAAATCAGAAAATAAAAAAAAAATTGGAATTTTAGGTAGGACTTTTGATCCAGCACACAAAGGTCATATTGCAATTTCTAAAGAAGCTAAAAAAAAATACAAATTAAATCAAATTATTTGGGTTATAACAAAAAAAAATCCTTTTAAATCTAAAACTTCATTAAGTTTAAAAAATAGAATAAAATTTGCGAAAAAAATAAATTCCAAAAATCCATATATAAAAATAAAGTTCTATGAAGATAAAATAAGATCTAATAGAACTGTTAATCTAATCAGATTCCTAAAAAAAAAAAATAAAATTGCTGATTTATATTTTATTATGGGAGCTGATAATTTAATTAATTTTCACAAATGGAAAAATTACAAAATAATTTCATCAATTTGCAAGATCCTGGTATTCGATAGAGATAGATATAAAGCAAAATCACTAAAATCTTTAGGATTTAAAAGATATAATAAAAAAGGTTTAGAATTTATTAAATTTAAAAAAGTTAATATTTCATCTTCTCAATTAAGAAAAATTTGATACTCTAAAATTAATTAAATGGATAAAATTTCCAACCTTAAAAATAAAATAATAAATACATTAGACGCAAATAAAGCTTTAGATATCGTTACAATAGATTTGAAAGATAAATCTTCAATAGCAGATCATATGATAATAGCCAGTGGAACATCCTCAAGACACATACAGGCACTTTCTGAGCAAGTTTTGGAACAATTTAAAAATAATGGTATTTTAAATTGTAAAATTGAAGGAAAAGAAAGTAGTGACTGGAAACTTATAGATGGGATAGATTTAATAGTACATATTTTTAATCCAGAAAAAAGACAGTTTTATGATTTAGAAAAAATGTGGTCAGAGCTAATACCAAAGGAAAAAATAATGATATGAAAAAGATTTTAATTGTTTTTTTAGCTTTATTAAATTTAATATTTTTAATTAATATATCTTATTCAGCAAATGAAGAGGATATTTATAAAAAAATAGATTTATTCAGCGAGGTTTTAGATAAAATAAATAAAGAATACGTTGAAGAAATTAATCAAAGTGATGCAATGGACTCAGCAATTAATGGGGTTCTCCAGTCTTTAGATCCTTACTCCTCATATTTATCACCAAACATGTTGGAAAATATGCAAACTGAAACCAGTGGAGAATTTGGAGGATTGGGCATTGAAGTTGGAATGGAAGCTGGTGTAGTTAAAGTAATATCACCAATAGATAACTCTCCAGCATCAAAGGTAGGCGTAAAAGCTGGTGACTACATTGTAAAAATTAATGGTATCCAAGTTCAGGGTAAATCTCTTACAGAAGCAGTTGATTTGATGAGAGGTCCAGTAGGATCAGAAATTGAAATTACTGTAAGAAGAAGAGGAGTAAAAAAGGCAATAATATTCAAAATAATAAGGGATATTATAAAAATTGAATCAGTTAAATCAAAAATAATTGAAAATAGCGTTGGCTACATAAGGTTGACAGCTTTTAATGAAAATAGCGGTTCGCAGTTAAAAGGGAAAATTAAAAAATTACAACAAGATCATAAAATTAGTAAATATATTTTAGACTTAAGAAATAATCCAGGCGGTTTATTAAATCAAGCAACAAAAATTTCTGATTTTTTTTTAGACAGTGGGGAAATAGTTTCAACAAAAGGTAGAAAGTACTCCGAAAATAGAAAATGGTTTGCTAGAAAAGGAGATATAATTAATGGAGATACATTAGTTGTTTTAATTAATTATGGTTCAGCATCTGCATCAGAAATAGTTGCTGGCGCTTTGCAAGATCATAAAAGAGCAATACTAGTTGGTGAGAGTACATATGGAAAAGGATCAGTACAATCAATTATTCCTTTGAAAAATAAGGGTGCGATAAGATTAACTGTTTCAAAATACTATCTTCCTTCAGGAAAATCCATTTCTGAGGTTGGAGTTACACCAGATATTATAATTGATGAAAGTTCTGATGAATTTAGAATTAATACTGAAACAGATAATCAATTAGAATTTGCTGTTAAACTTCTTAACGGTTAAAAAATGAAAAAAAAACTTAATAATCTTCCATTAAGAAGTGGAGTTGGAATAATAGTTTTAAATGATAAAAACCAGGTTTTTGTTGGAAAAAGAATTGATAATCCAAAAAATTTTTGGCAGATGCCCCAAGGAGGTATCGATGAAGGAGAAAGTTATTATAAAGCTGCCTTAAGAGAATTAAAAGAGGAAACAAGTATAGAGAGCGTAGAGCTGATAAAAGAAATTGATAAAAAACTTACTTATTTATTGCCTAACTATTTAATAGGGATTATTTGGAAAGGAAAATTTAGAGGTCAAAAACAAAAATGGTTTGTAATGAGATTTATAGGAAATGAATCTGAAATTAATATAAAAACTTACAAACCTGAATTTCTTGATTGGAAGTGGATCAATTTCGAAGAATTACCCAAAATTGCTGTGAATTTTAAAATTAATTTATATAAAAATCTTAAAAGAGAATTAACTAAAATATTAAACTAATTAAATTTTAAAGATTTTAAAACTTCAACTTTATTATTCAATAAAAACTTCTTTTGATCATCAATTTCATCTTTGGCTAATTCTTTTTCTGCATCTTCAATAGAAGAATTGATTTGGTTTTTGTCAGCATCTTTAATATTAAATACATGGCTGGTAAGTATAGATAAAGAATTATCTTTAAATTCTACTATTCCATCCTCAACGTAAAAACTTTCTTCATCAGATCCAGTAAAAACCTTAATTATTCCAGGTTTTAAAAATGAAATTATAGAAATATGATCTTTTAAAAATCCCATTTCTCCTTCAAATGCGGGAACTACCACTTCTGAAACATTTTCTTTTATAAGAAAAGACCTTTCTGGATTTACTATTTCAATGTTAAAACCTTCACTCATTAAGCTGCAGCTTCTTTCGCCATTTTCTCTGCCTTTTCAATAGCTTCTTCTATTGTTCCAACCATATAAAAAGCTGCTTCTGGTAAATGATCATATTCACCTTTACATATTGCATCAAATCCCTTGATAGTAGATTCTAAATCTACAAGTTTCCCTGGAGATCCTGTAAATACCTCAGCAACAAAAAAAGGTTGGGATAAAAATCTTTGAATCTTTCTTGCTCTAGCAACAATTAATTTATCTTCTTCTGATAATTCATCCATTCCTAAAATAGCAATTATGTCTTGTAAAGATTTATATGTTTGTAAAACTTTTTGTACTTCTCTAGCAACTCTGTAGTGTTCATCTCCAACAATTCTTGGGTCTAAAATTCTAGATGTAGAATCTAATGGATCCACGGCTGGATAAATTCCAATTTCAGCTATCTGTCGAGATAGTACTGTAGTTGCATCTAAGTGTGAAAATGATGTTGCTGGAGCTGGATCTGTTAAATCATCTGCTGGCACATATATTGCTTGCACAGATGTAATAGATCCTTTATTTGTTGTTGTAATTCGTTCTTGAAGATTTCCCATATCCGTTGCCAAAGTAGGTTGATATCCTACCGCAGAAGGAATTCGGCCTAACAATGCTGATACTTCTGATCCAGCCTGAGTAAATCTAAAAATATTATCTACGAAAAAAAGTACATCTTGGCCTTCTTGATCTCTAAAATATTCGGCTACTGTTAAACCTGATAATGCCACTCTAGCCCTCGCTCCTGGTGGTTCATTCATTTGACCATAAACTAGTGCTGCTTTTGAACCTGTGCCCTCTGATTTAATTACACCTGATTCAATCATTTCATGATAAAGATCATTTCCTTCTCTGGTTCTTTCTCCAACTCCTGCAAAAACTGAAAATCCTCCATGTGCTTTTGCCACGTTATTAATTAATTCCATAATAAGAACTGTTTTACCCACACCAGCACCACCGAATAGACCAATTTTACCGCCCTTTGCATATGGCGCAAGTAAGTCAACTACCTTAATGCCAGTTACTAATATTTCAGTTTCCGTAGACTGATCATTAAATTCTGGTGCAGATCTATGAATAGGCCAATTTTCTTTAGTTTTAACTTCTCCTTTTTCATCTATGGGTTCTCCAATTACATTTATAATTCTGCCTAGAGTTTCTGGTCCAACTGGAACTTTAATAGGTGCACCCGTATCTGATACTTCATCTCCTCTTTTTAAACCTTCTGTTGCATCCATAGCAATTGTTCTTACACTTGATTCCCCTAGATGTTGTGCGACTTCTAAAACCAGTCTATTACCGCTATTATCACACTCTAATGCAGTTAATATTTCTGGTAAATCTCCATCAAATTTAACGTCAACTACTGCTCCAATAATTTGTGTTATTTTTCCTTTTCTCATAATTATAAACTTTCCGCCCCTGATATAATTTCAATTAGTTCTTTAGTTATTGCTGCCTGACGGCTTCTATTATACTGAATAGTAAGCTTGTCAACCATTTCACCTGCGTTTCTAGTTGCATTATCCATTGCACTCATTCTTGAACCTTGTTCGCTAGCTGAATTCTCTAACATTGCTTTAAAAATCTGAGTAGAAATATTTTTTGGCAGTAAATTACTTAATATCTCATCTTCTTCAGGTTCAAATTCATAGTTATCTTCAGATGAATTGCTTGTTGTATCAGAAGTTTTTAGAGGAATAATTTGTTGTTCTTGTGGTATTTGAGTTATTACATTTTTAAATTGGTTATAAAAAATTGTACATATATCAAATTCTTTTTTTTCAAATTTATCAATAATTATTTTTCCTACTTTATCAGCATCAAAATAATTAATATTTTTTGACTCTTTAAAAGAAATTTTTTCAATTATATTGTCTTTATATGTTCTTTTAAGCTGATCAAAACCCTTTGATCCTACAGTAATAATTTTTAAACTTTTTCCTTTATCTAAGATTTTTTGAAAATATGATTTAGCTTTTTTAATTATATTCGAGTTAAAACCTCCACATAATCCTCTATCTGAAGTCATGACTATACATAAATGAACCTTATCTTCACCAGATCCAATAAGTAATTTTGGAGAATTTTCTTTATCCGAAATACTATTGGATAGATTAAGAATTATATTATTCATCTTCTCTGAATAGGGTCTCCCTCTTTCTGCATTTTCTTGTGCTCTCCTTAATTTAGATGCCGCAACCATTTTCATTGCCTTAGTAATCTTTTGAGTAGATTTAACGCTTGATATTCTTTTTTTTAAATCGTCTAAACTTGCCATATTTTTTTATTTAAAGTTTTTTTTAAGTTCAATTATGATTTCAGTCAAAGCTTTTTCTGCATCTTCTTCAAGTTTTCCTGTGCTTTTTATTGATTCTAAAATTTCTAGTTTTTCAGATTTACATTTTTCAATAATTTTATTCTCAAAATTAGAAATATTTTTTTGTTCAATATCATCTAAATGGCCTTTAACTCCACAAAATATTGAAATTACTTGTTCCGATACTGTCATTGGCGAGTATTGTTTTTGTTTAAGTAGTTCAGTTAACTTTGATCCTCTATTCAGAAGTTTTTGAGTAGATGCATCTAAATCCGAACCAAATTGTGCAAATGCTGCCATTTCTCTATATTGGGCAAGTTCAAGCTTCATAGATCCTGATACTTTTTTCATTGCTTTTGTTTGTGCTGATGATCCAACTCTAGAGACAGATAAACCTACGTTTATTGCTGGTCTTATACCCTGATTAAACAATTCAGTTTCTAGAAAAATTTGGCCGTCAGTAATTGAAATTACATTAGTAGGTATAAATGCAGAAACATCTCCACCTTGTGTTTCGATTATTGGAAGAGCTGTTAGAGATCCCCCACCATGTTCTTCGCTTAATTTTGCTGCTCTTTCAAGCAATCTACTATGTAAATAAAAAACATCTCCTGGATAAGCTTCTCTTCCAGGAGGTCTTCTTAATAAGAGAGACATTTGTCTATAAGCAACTGCCTGTTTTGAAAGATCGTCATATATAATTAATGCATGCATGCCATTATCTCTAAAATATTCACCCATTGTACAACCTGTATAAGGAGCTAAAAATTGTAGTGGAGCTGCATCTGATGCTGTAGCAGCAACAATTGTAGTATACTCCATTGCGCCGGCCTCTTCTAAAGTTTTTTCAATTTGTCTAACGGTAGATCTTTTTTGTCCAATTGCTACATAAACACAATATAATTTTTGTTTTTCATCATTAGATTCATTTATTTTCTTTTGGTTTATGATTGTATCAATGGCAACTGCAGTTTTTCCTGTCTGTCTGTCACCAATAATTAATTCTCTTTGTCCTCTTCCTATTGGAACTAAACTGTCAATAGATTTTAAACCAGTTTGCATTGGTTCGCTTACTGATTTACGAGGTATTATACCAGGAGCTTTTACTTCAACTCTACTTCTTTTAACCGTTTTATCTAATGCTCCTTTTCCATCTATTGGATTTCCTAATCCATCAACCACTCTGCCAAGTAATTCTTTACCTACTGGTGTATCAACAATTGAGCCAGTTCTTTTAACTGTATCTCCTTCTTTAACGGATTTATCATCTCCAAATATTACTACACCAACGTTATCACTTTCTAAATTTAAAGCCATACCCTTAGAACCATCTGAAAATTCTACCATTTCTCCAGCCTGAACATTATCCAAGCCATATATTCTAGCAATACCATCGCCAACAGATAAAACTTGTCCAACTTCAGAAACTTCAGCTTTATCACCAAATTTTTTTATTTGTTCTTTAAGTATTTTTGTTACTTCTGAAGGATTTATTTCCATTTAGGCCTCTATCATTTTCTTTTCTAACTCTTGTAATTTATTTTTTATAGAAGTGTCAATCATTACACTCCCAACTTGAATAATTAATCCTCCAATTAAGTCTGGGTTGTATTTATAAGTTAGTTTTATATCAGATCCAAAATTTTTTGCTAAATCATTTTTAATTTTACTTATTTCTATATCTTCTAATTTTTTTGCAGTAGTAACTTTTGCTAAAATTTCTCCTCTCATATTGGAGCAAATTACTAGAAAATCTTTTAAAATTTTTTCTATAAAAAATAATCTTCTTTTATGCACTAAAAAATTAAAGAAATTTTTTAACAATTCATTAAATTGAAATTTTTCAGAGATTTGATTAATTGCTTCTGACTGATTTTTTAGTTTTATAGTTGGATCTTCAATTAATTTTTTAAAATCATTACTTTTTGATATTAAATTGATTACTGATAATGATTGTTTTTCAATTTGATCTAAAACTTTATTCTCTAAGCCTAACTCATATAATGCTTGAGAGTAGCTATTTACAGAAGAAACTGAGAAACTATTATTAGTCAATTTTAAATCCCTTGTTTGTTTGAAGAATAAAAAAATTTGAATTTAATTAGCATAACAATAATCTGTCTTCAAGAGACAGATTGGCAAAAAACCTCAAATTTTACAGGTTAATTAAAGCTAATTGGGTCCACATCAACTGTTAGTTTTATTTCTGGATGTAAATTAAAATTTTTTAATGCAAAGTTAAGTGATTTTTGAATGTTTGATGTTTTCTTTGATCTTATAAGAAGTCTGTTTCTAAATTGTTTTTTTATTTTATAAATTGGAGCATTTACAGGTCCTAAAATCTTACCTTCTATTTTTTTAGAGAGATATTTCTTTAAATTTAATGATTCTTCCTCTAATTTTTTTTCATTTTCAGAATTAAGAATTATAGCAATAAATCTTTCATAGGGTGGTAAATTATTCTTTTTCCTTAAAAATAATTCTTTATCTAAAAATTTAAAAGGATCATCATTGGTTATTTGAGATATAATTTCTTGATTTAAATTATAAGTCTGAAAATATACTGTTGCTGGATTTCCGGTTCTCCCAGCTCTTCCAGATAGTTGATGGTAAAGTTGTAAATTTTTTTCACTACCTCTTAAATCATGACCCTGCGAAGATAAATCAATATCCAATACCACAATACAATTTAATTTTGGAAAATGAAATCCTTTGGATATTAATTGTGTTCCTATTAATATTTTAATTTCGTTATTAAAAATTTTTTTTAATAGTTGATGAGAATTTTTTTTATTCATTGTATCACTAGAAAATATTAAAGATTTATACATAGGAAACAATATTTTGACTTCTTCATAAATTTTTTCAACTCCTGGACCAGTAAAAATAAAATCACAACTTAAACTAATATTTCTTTTACATTCTCTTTTTAAATCTGTTTTGAATCCACAATAATGGCATAAAAGGAGTTTTTTGTTCCTATGATAAACTAAATTAATTGAGCAATTAGGACATGAATAAACTTTAAAACAATTTTTACATAATACATAAGGAGAAAAGCCTCTTCTGTTTAAAAAAAAAAGTACTTGATCACCTTTATGTAAATGATTTTTTACTTTTTCATAAGTTTTGGAAGAAATCCAAGATTGTTTTGAAAGTTTATATTTTTTCAAATCAATAATTTCATGAGATGGTAGACTTGCATTTTGATATCTATTAATTAGTCTGGAGAATGAATACTTACCTTTTTTTATATTTTCATATGTTTCAATTGAAGGAACCGCAGTAACAAGGTTAATAGGGATATTTTCAAAAAAGGCTCTTGATATTGCCATATCCCTAGCATTATAAATAACGCCTTCATCTTGTTTAAAAGATTGGTCATGTTCTTCATCTACAACTATTACTCCAAGTTTTTTAAATGGAAGAAACAAAGATGAACGAGCACCTATAACAACTTTTATTTTACCTGAGGCTAAACCACTCCAAATAATTTTTTTATTTTTTTTTGTAACAGATGAATGCCAAATAGCTGGTTTAAACCCAAAATAATCTAGGAATTTTTTTTCAAATTCGCTGGTAAGACCTATTTCTGGTAATAAAATTAAACCTTGATATCCATTTAGTATCTTTTCTTTTATATCGCTAAAATAAACAATAGTTTTGCCAGAACCAGTTGTCCCTTGTATTAAGTGAACTCTAAATTTATCATTTTTAAAAGATAACTCTCTAATAGCTTTTTTCTGCTCTTCAGATAGACTAATTTTAGTTGTTGGATTTACTTTTCGATAAAATTCATATTCGCTTTCATTTAAATTTTCAATAGCTTCACTACTAAGCAAATGCATTTTTAATGACATTCCTTTCGGAATTAAATTATATTCTGAAAACCAATTCAAAAATTTTATAGTTTTTAATTTTAAAGGATTTATATTTTTTTTTTTTAAAACTTTTCTAATTTTAAATTTTTTCTTTTTTTCTATCTCAAAATGATTCCAAATAAGTCCTGTCGTTTGATATTTTCCAAAAGGAACTATTACATAATCTCCTGTTTTTAAATTAAGATCGCTTTCGTAAGTAAAAGGATGATCAAAAATATTTGGTATTAAAACAGGTATTTTCATATTTTATATGAAAATATATTATGAGTGAATTGTTCTTTTATCCACAGATAATGCAGCTTCTTTTATAGCCTCTGAAAAGGTTGGATGTGCGTGACATGTTCTAGCTATATCCTCTGAGCTTGCTCCAAATTCCATAGCAATTGACATTTCAGCAATCATTTCCCCGGCATGAGGCCCTATTATATGAACTCCTAAAACCTTATCAGTTTTATCGTCTGCTAAGATTTTCACAAATCCTTCTGTTTCATCTATAGCCTTTGCTCTTGAATTAGCTAAAAAAGAAAATTTTCCTATCTTGTATTTTTGATTATTTTTTTTTAATTGTTCTTCAGTTTTTCCTATAGAAGCTACCTCTGGGTGTGTATAAATTACACTTGGAATACAATCATAGTTAACATGACCAGATTGTCCTGCAATTAATTCTGCAACAGCGATTCCCTCCTCCTCTGCTTTGTGTGCTAACATTGGTCCTTCTATAACATCTCCTATAGCATAAATATTAGGTATGTTAGTTTGAAATTTATTATTTACTTTTACCCTTTCTTTTTCATCAATTTGAACTCCAACTTTATCTAGATTTAAATTTTTTGTATATGGCTTTCTTCCAATTGAAATTAAAACAACATCAGAACTTATCTCATTTGTTTTTCCTTCATTATTTGACGTTTTAACTATTAGTTTGTCTTTTAATTTTGATATAGATTCAACTTTAGTATTTAAATGAAAATTTAAACCTTGTTTTTTTAATATTTTCATAAACTCTTTTGAAATTTCTTTATCTAACCCAGGAGTAATATGATCTAAAAATTCAATAATATGTAATTCAGAACCAAGTCTTGACCAAACAGAGCCTAATTCAAGCCCTATATAACCACCTCCAACTACTATCATTTTTTTTGGAACAGAAGAAAGTGATAAAGCTCCTGTAGAAGAAACAATTTTTTTTTCATCAAATTTAACCTCTGGAAGAGATATTGACTCAGATCCAGTGCATATGATGATATATTTGGTTTCAATTATTGTTTCTTTATTATTTTTATCAACTACAGATAATTTATTTTTTGATTTAAAACTTCCAGTACCTTTTAAGTGAGAAATTTTATTTTTTTTAAATAAGAATTCTATTCCTTTTGTCAAATTTGAAACTGATTTTTCTTTACTTTTCATCATTTTTTCAAGATTTAATTTTACTGAACTAACTTCAATTCCTATTTTGTCTAAATTTTTAATTTTATGATAATTTTCAGATAAACTTAAAAGACTTTTTGAAGGAATACACCCAATATTTAAGCATGTGCCTCCCAAAGTATCTCTTGATTCTATGCAAGCAGTTTTTAAACCAAGTTGTGCTAATCTTATTGCACATACATAGCCTCCTGGTCCTCCACCAATTACTGTTGCATCAAATTTTTCTGACATTTAAATATCCAAAAATAATCTTCTTGGATCCTCTAAATTTTCTTTAATAGTTTTTAGAAATGAAACAGAGTCTTTGCCATCTATTATTCGGTGATCATATGAAAGAGCTAAGTACATCAATGGCCTTATTTTAATTTCATCATTTAAAACTACAGCTCTTTTCACAATATTATGCATACCTAAAATTCCTGATTGAGGTGGATTAATAATAGGTGTTGATAGCATAGAGCCATAAACACCACCATTACTAATTGTAAATGTTCCTCCTTGAAGATCCTCAATGTTTAAATTTCCTTCTTTTGCTTTTTCCGAAAGTTTTTTTATATTTTTTTCTATATCGGCAAATGATGATTCATCCGCATTTTTTAAAACTGGAACAACTAAACCTCTATCTGTCCCTACAGCAAAACTTATATTATAATAATTTTTATAAATAATTTCTTCTCCTTCAATTTCAGCATTAATTGCTGGAAATAACTTTAAACCAAGTATAGAAGCTTTTACAAAAAATGACATAAATCCTAGCTTCACTCCAAATCTTTCTTGGAAATCATTTTGATTTTCTTCTCTCATTTTAATAATATTTGACATATCAACTTCATTGAAAGTAGTTAACATTGCCGCATTTTCCTGAGCTTCTTTTAATCTCTTAGCAATAGTTTGTCTTAATCTTGTCATCTTAATTCTTTCTTCTTGACCATACTTTATTTTTCTTTCATTTGGTTTTGGATTCAGATCCATTAAATTAATTAGATCTCCTTTTAAGATTTGTCCGTTTTTTCCCGAGCCTTCAACATCTTCAATATTAATTCTTTTATCAGAAACTATTTTTCTAACTGCTGGAGATAATACTTTATGTTTAATTTCTGTTTCATCTTTTGAAATTTCGTTTGTTAAAATTAATGGATCTTGATCTGAACTCTCCTCAGAAAAAATTTTTGGTTCAGGCTGTCTTTCAATATCAGAATTTATTAAATTATTATTTTCTTCTCTAACAATATTTTCTTTTTTTTGTTTTTTTTCAGTATCTGCTTTTACTTCAACCTCAGAAATTAATCCCAAAATAGTACCCACTTCCACAGTGTCTCCGTCATTTGAATTTATATCTGATAAAACTCCATTAATTGGTGAAGGGACTTCGAGATTAACTTTATCAGTTTCTAATTCAACTAGGGGCTCATCTGTAAAAACTTTATCTCCCTTATTTTTTAACCATTTTGCAACAGTTGCTTGCGTTATACTTTCGCCAAGTTCTGGGACTATTATTTTTTCACTCATTTATTTAAATACTATATCAATAATTTCTTTTTGTTGAGCTAAATGCCTTTTAGCATAACCAGTCGCTGGTGATGCCGCTGGATTTCTACCAATATAAGAAATTTTATTATTATTAGCTCCAATAGTGTCCAATGTCCATTGGATATAATCTCTCACTGAAAACCAAGCTCCCATATTTTTTGGCTCTTCTTGACACCAATAAAATTTGGCATTTTTAGCATAAGGTTTTAAAACTTTAACTAAAGTTTTAGCAGGAAATGGGTAAAGCTGTTCTATTCTAATTAATATAATATCATTTTTTTTAAGTTTCTCTCTGTATTCAAGTAGATCAAAATATATTTTTCCTGAACAGATAATTACTTTTTTTATTTTTTTTGATTTTTCAAGTTCTATAAATCCATACTTTGAGTGTAGTGCATGGTCTACTAATACTCTATGAAATGAATTTTTCTTTCCAAAATCATCAAGATTTGAAACGCAATATTTGTTTCTAAGTAAAGATTTAGGAGTCATAATCACTAAGGGTTTTCTAAAGTCTCTGTGAATTTGTCTTCTGAGAGCGTGAAAATAGTTTGCAGGAGTAGTACAGTTAATAACTTGAAGATTATCCTGTGCACATAATTGAAGAAATCTTTCTAATCTTCCAGATGAATGTTCCGGTCCTTGACCTTCATAACCATGTGGCAGCAAAAGTACAAGTCCACTTGCTCTAGACCATTTTCTTTCACCTGAAGAAATAAACTGATCTATAACTACCTGGCCACCATTTGCAAAATCACCAAATTGTGCTTCCCATATAGTAAGAGTTTCCGGAGATACTAAACTATATCCATACTCAAATCCTAAAACTGCTAATTCTGAAAGTAAACTATCAACGATTTCAAAATTTTTTTGTTTTTCTGATATATTATTTAATGGAATATATCGTGAATTAGTATTTTGATTTCTTAATACTGAATGTCTTTGACTAAAAGTACCTCTACCAGAATCTTGACCTACTAATCTAACTGGATATCCTTCATCAAGCAAGGAACCAAATGCTAGAGATTCTGCAGTTGACCAATCAATATTTTTTTTATTTAAAATTGATAATTTTCTTGATTCTAAAATTTTAGAAATTGTTTTATGAATATTGACATCTTTTGGAATGTTATGAATTTTTTCTGAGATTTCTTTAAGTTTTTCTAAATCTACACCACTTTTTCCTTTTTTATCTTTACCTTTTTCAGGCTTATATCTTGACCAAGTTCCTTCATACCACTCAATTTTAGGTTTATAATTCTTTGCTGTTTTAAACTGTTCATCAAGAAGATTTTTAAAATCCTTTTTCATTAGTTCAAATTCTTCTTCTGTAATAATTTTCTTATTAATTAATTCCTTTCCGTAAACATTTACAGATGTTGGATGTTGTCTAATTTTTTTATACATTAATGGTTGAGTAAATGATGGTTCGTCTCCTTCATTATGCCCAAATCTACGATAACAAATAATATCTATTACAACATCCTTATTAAATTTCTGTCTAAATTCTATTGCAATTTTTGCACAATGAACTACAGCTTCAGGATCATCTCCATTACAATGTAATATTGGAGATTCAACTACTTTTCCTAAGTCAGAAGGGTAAGGGCTTGATCTTGCAAATCTTGGACTAGTAGTAAATCCAATTTGATTGTTAACAATAATGTGAATAGCTCCTCCAGTATTATGACCAGGAAGTCCAGACATTGCGAAGCATTCTGCAACAACACCTTGACCTGCAAAGGCTGCATCACCATGAATTAGAATAGGAATAACTTTATTTCTTTTAGTATCTGCATGAAAATATTGTTTTGCTCTAGTTTGTCCTAACACAACTGGATCAACTGCTTCTAAGTGAGAAGGATTATCAGTTAAACTTATATGTACGGAATTATTATCAAACACTCTATTTGATGATGCTCCTAAATGATATTTAACATCTCCAGCTGAATCTGAAGGCATGGTACTGAACTCACCAGCAAATTCATTAAAAATCTTCTTATAGGATTTTTGCAAAACATTTGCTAATACATTTAATCTTCCTCTATGTGGCATACCAATTTTAATTTCTTTTACTCCAAGTTGCCCACCTCTTTTTATTATTTGTTCAAGAGCTGGTATTAAAGACTCAGCACCATCTAAACCAAATCTTTTAGTTCCAACAAATTTTAAAGCCAGAAATTTTTCAAAACCTTCTGCTTGTATTAATTTATTCAAAATTGCTTTTTTTCCATTTGTTGTAAAATTTATTTGATTTTCTTTATATTCCATTCGATCTCTAAACCATTTTTTTTCAACTGGATCTGATATATGCATGTATTCAACCCCTACAGTTGAACAATATATTTTTTTTAAAAATGATATAATTTCATTAACTGATGCATAACCTTTATCCAAATATGAATGTAAATATATTTTTTTATCATATTCTTCTTTTTTGAAACCATGGTCTGAAGGATGCAGTTCATGCAAATATTTCCTCTCCATCATTCCAAGTGGATCAAGATCCGCTATGAGATGCCCTCTTATTCTATAAGCTCTTATTAAAGCAATAGCTCTAATTGTATCAGATTTTACATTTTCTAACTCTTTACTATTTTCAACATGACTAATTTCTTTTTTATCTTCATTTAAAAAAATTTTTTCTTTAATTTTTTTTATATTTATTTTTCGCTTATTTATTTTCCATGTTGGTCCTTCAATTTCTTTTACAACTATATCTAATTCATCCCCAAGACTCTTAAAATAGCTTTGCCAACTTACTGGTAACGATGGATCATTTTCTAAAAATCTTAGATACATATCTTCAATGAACGAACTATTTAATTTACTCAAAAAAGAAGTTTTTGCGATTTCTAAGTTTTTTGATGAAGACATTAATTTAAAAAAATATTATAATATTTAAAAGTAAATTTTAAAGTGACAATTTGCTTAAAAGCGTTTTTCCTATTTCAGATGGTGATTTTGCTATAGTAATCCCTGCTTCCTCCATAATTTTGATTTTTTCTTTAGCTCCTCCCTTACCACCAGATATTATCGCGCCTGCATGACCCATCCTTCTGCCAGGAGGAGCAGTCACCCCTGCAATAAATCCTACAATTGGTTTTTTAATTTTATGATTTTTTATAAATTCAGATGCCTTTTCTTCTGCTGAGCCACCAATTTCTCCAATAATTAATATAGACTCAGTTTCAGAGTCATTTAAAAATAGATCCAAACAATCTATAAAATTTGTTCCATTTATTGGATCTCCACCTATTCCAATACATGTAGATTGACCTAAACCATTATCCGATGTTTGTGCAACTGCTTCATAAGTTAATGTTCCAGACCTTGAGACTATTCCTACAGTACCTTTTTTATGTATGCTACCAGGCATAATTCCTATCTTGCATTCTTCTGGTGTAATAATTCCAGGACAGTTAGGTCCAATTAATCTCGATTTCGAATTCTTCAAATGTTTTTTTACTTTCAACATATCTAAAACAGGAATTCCTTCAGTTATACATACAATTAGATTAATTTCAGAATCTATGGCTTCCATTATTGCTGAAGATGCAAATTTAGCTGGAACATAAATCATTGAAGCATTTGCATCTGTTGCTTCTTTAGCTTCTTTAACAGTATTAAATACTGGCCTATCTAGATGCTTCTGACCACCTTTATTTGGAGTTACTCCACCAACTAAATTAGTTCCATATTTTATTGCTTGCTCTGAATGAAAAGTTCCATGCGTCCCCGTAAAACCCTGACATATTACTTTTGTATTTTTATTAATTAGAACTGACATTTTATTTTATTGCTTTAACAATTTTTTCTGCTGCTTCTGCAAGATTAGTTGCAGAAATAATTTTTAAATTTGAATTTTCTAAAATTTTTTTTCCCTCTTCAAAATTTGTTCCTGCGAGTCTTACTACTAAGGGAATATTGATTTTAATTTCTCTAGCTGCATCAACAACACCTTGGGCGAGAATATCACATCTCATTATTCCTCCAAATATATTTATTAGAATGCCTTTAACATTTTTATCAGATAGAATTATTTTAAAAGCCGCTGAAACTTTTTCTTTAGATGCTCCTCCTCCAACATCTAAAAAATTTGCTGGTTCCTCTCCATATAATTTTATTATATCCATTGTTGCCATAGCTAATCCAGCCCCATTTACCATACATCCAATATTACCATCTAATTTTATGTAAGATAAACCATGTTTGCTTGCTTCAATTTCTGTAGGATCTTCTTCATTCAAATCTCTAAATTCCTTAATTTCAGGATGCCTATACAATCCATTATCGTCAAAATTTATTTTAGCATCTAAACAAATTATTTTATTTTCTTTTGTTAATATTAAAGGATTAATCTCAACAAGATTTGCATCAGATTTAATAAACATTTTATATATTGATTTAATCAAAGCTTTGGCTTGATTATTTGCATTTTCATTTAATTTGAAAACTTTAATTATTTCTAAACAATCTTGATCTAAAATTTCTTCAACAAATTCAATTTTAGTTGTTAAAATTTTCTTAGGATTATTTTTTGCTACTTCCTCTATATCCATACCTCCTTGATCACTTGAAATAAAAGCTATTTTTGAACTTTCTCTATCTATTAAACAAGATAAATAAAATTCTTTTTCTATATTTGACGATTCTTCGACATAAAGTCTTTTAACTTCTCTACCTTTTGGACCAGTTTGATTTGTTATAAGTGTTTTGCCAAACAATTTATTAGCTTCAATTGTTAATTCCTCTATATTGTTAAGTATTTTAACTCCTCCAGCCTTTCCTCTTCCACCTGCGTGAATTTGTGCTTTTAAAACATATTTATCAGTATTAAGTTTTTTTGCTTTTTCAATTAAATCTTGTGTACTTAAACCAAATATACCATTAGGAACTTTTGCTCCAAATTTTTTTAAAATTTGTTTAGCCTGATGCTCATGTATATTCATTATTTTTTTAATTCCGGATCAATAGAAGATGCGGCATCCCATAATTTTCTTACTGCATCTATTGATTTATTAAATTGAGACTTTTCTTCATCATCGAGTTCTATTTCTTCTATTTTTTCTACACCATTTTTGCCAATTATTACTGGGACTCCAGCATATAAACCTATTATATCATATTGACCATCTAAGTATGCCGCGCAGGGTAGCAATTTTTTGGAATCTCTTAAGTAAGATGCTGCCATCTCTACTCCAGAAGCAGCGGGCGCATAAAAAGCAGATCCTTTTTCTAAATATTTAACTATTTCTGCTCCTCCATCTCTAGTTCTTTGATTTATACTATCCAAATTTTCACTGGAAATCTTTCCTTCTTTTACAAGATCTAAAAGCGGTTTGCCTGAGACTTTAGTAAATCTTGGAAGAGGTACCATTGTATCTCCATGTCCTCCCATAACCATAGCTTCAATTTCTTTTACTGGAATATTTAATTCCTTTGATAAAAATAATTTAAATCTAGAACTATCTAAAACTCCCGCCATTCCAACTACTTTATTTTTTGGTAATTCTGAATATTTTTGTAATGCCATTACCATTACATCTAAAGGATTAGTAATACATATTACAAAAGCATTTGGTGAATTTTTTTGAATTCCCTCAGATACTTGTTTTATTATTTTTAAATTTATACCTAGTAAATCATCTCTACTCATACCTGGTTTTCTCGGAACTCCTGCAGTAATAATTACTACATCAGAATTTTTTATATCAGAATAGTTATCAGTACCAAAAAAATTTACATTAAATCCATCAACAGATGAAGATTGAGCAATGTCTAGTGCTTTTCCTTTTGCAATTCCACTTGCTACATCAAACAAAACTACTTCGTTTGCTAATTCTTTAATACCTATCAAATGAGCTAAAGTTCCTCCAATTTGACCTGCTCCTATTAATGAAATTTTTTTGTCCATAGCTTAAACTAACTTGTATTCAAATATTTAGATTATTCAATAGTTCTAAAATATTAGTTGATCGATAAAAGATTGAAAAGAAAATAAAACTTGGTAAGATTTGCATAAAATATTAATTTATTAATGGAAAAAATAAGTCATTTTATAGATGGAAAAATTTACAGTTCTTCTAGTTCAAGAACAGGGCCTATTTTTAACCCTGCAATAGGTCAGCAAATTGCTGAGGTTGAGTTGGCAAATAAAGATACTGTAAAATTAGCTATTGAAAGTGCTTCTAAAGCATTTGTTAAATGGTCCAAAACAACACCGATCAGTAGATCTAGAATTCTTTCAAAATATAAAGAATTAATAATTAAAAATATGAATGAACTAGCCGAACTTGTATCAAAACAACATGGAAAGACTATTCCTGACTCGAAAGGCTCTATACAAAGAGGTATAGAAGTAATTGAATATGCAACTGGTATAACTAGTGCTTTAAAAGGAGAGCACTCTACAAGTGTTGGAACAAATGTTGATTCTCATACATTACGTCAACCTTTAGGTGTTTGTGCTGGTATAACACCTTTTAATTTTCCAGCTATGGTTCCTATGTGGATGTTTCCTGTAGCAATAGCATGCGGAAATACTTTTGTTCTTAAACCTTCGGAAAAAGATCCGAGCTGCCCATTAAAACTTGCTGAATTAGCAATAGAAGCGGGAATACCCCCAGGAGTTTTAAATGTTGTAAATGGTGATAAAGAGGCAGTAGATACAATTCTCGAGGATAAAAATGTTCAAGCAATTAGTTTTGTTGGATCTACTCCTATTGCTGAGTACGTATACCATAATGGAACAAAAAATAACAAAAGAGTACAGGCGCTTGGTGGAGCAAAAAATCATATGGTAATAATGCCTGATGCAGATGTTGAAAAAACAACTGATGCCATTATTGGATCTGCATTTGGATCAGCTGGTGAAAGATGTATGGCTATTTCAGTAGCAGTTTGTGTTGGTGATAAAACTAAAGAAAAAATTAAAAATAATTTATTAGAAAAAACAGAAAAACTAAATGTTGGTCCTTATACTGACGAAAAAAATGATTTTGGCCCTCTCAACAATAAAGCTCATTATGAAAAAGTTTTGGGATATATAGATTCAGGAGAAAAAGAAGGTGCAAAATTAATTTCTGATGGAAGAAATTTTAAACTTCAAGGATATGAAAATGGCTATTTTGTTGGTCCAACAATTTTTGATGATGTAAAAGCTAATATGAAAATTTATAAAGAAGAAATATTTGGACCAGTTTTAAGTATTGTTACTACAAAAACATATGATGAAGCTTTAACATTAGTGAATGATCATGAACTAGGAAATGGAGCAGCTGTTTTCACTAGAAGTGGAAATATAGCTAAACATTTTACTGAAAACGCGAAAATAGGAATGATTGGAGTTAATGTACCAATTCCAGTACCGGTAGCTTACCATAGTTTTGGTGGATGGAAACGATCACTATTTGGAGATCATTCTATACATGGTCCAGATGGTGTAAGATTTTATACTAAACTTAAAACAGCTACAGTAACTTGGGTCGAAGATAACGCCGGTCCTGAATTTACTATTCCAGTTTTATCTTAATTTTAAATTATTAATCTAACCAGTGACCAACATTTTTTTTATTTCAGCTATTGCTTTTGCAGGATTTAAGCCTTTTGGACATGCATTAGTACAATTCATGATAGTGTGACATCTATAAAGTTTAAGTTCATCTGCAACCTTTTTTAATCTCTCTTTTCTATCTTCATCTCTACTATCAATTATCCATCTATAAGCTTGTAGTAAAACTGCAGGTCCCAAATATTTATCTCCATTCCACCAATAACTTGGGCAGGCAGTTGAACAACAAGCACACATTATACATTCATAAAGACCATCTAATTTAGATCTATCTTCTATAGATTGTAAATTTTCTTTATTTTTATCTTTTTTTGAATTTTTTAACCAAGGTTCAACAGATTGATACTGTTTATATAAAACACTTAAATCACCAATTAAATCTTTTTGTACTTTTAAATGTGGCAAAGGATAAATATTAATATCTCCTTTAATTTCTTTATGAGGTTTTGTACATGCTAAACCATTTTTTCCATCCATATTCATGGCACATGATCCACAAACACCGTGGGAACATGATCTTCGATAAGCAATTGATGAATCTATTTCGTTTTTAATTTTATTTAATAAATCTAATACTTTCGATGGACAATTATCCATATCAACTTCGTAAGTGTCTATTCTTGGATTTTCATCAGTTGAAGGATCCCATCTATAAATATTAACCCTTCTAATATTTTTCGAACCTGTTTTATCTTTATAATATTTGCCTTTTTGTATTTTTGAGTTCTCAGGTAAATTGATTTGTACCATTAATAGACCCTTTCTTGTGGAGGAAAATATTGCACATCATTTGACAACGTCGATCTATGTACATCTCTATAAGAAATTTTTGTTTTACTTCCTTCGCACCAAGACAATGTATGTTTCATAAAGTTATTATCATCTCTTTTGGGATGGTCTTCTCTTGCATGAGCTCCTCTACTTTCTTTTCTTTCATAAGCGGAGTCTAAAGTAACTATAGCCTGTCTTATTAAGTTATCAAATTCCAAAGTTTCAACTAAATCAGTATTAAAGATTAAAGATTTATCTTTTACTGATATTGATTCCATACCTTTAAATGGTTTTCTTATTTCTGTAACACCTTCTTTCAAAGTTTTTTCATTCCTAAATACTGCACATTTTGATTGCATTGTTTTTTGCATAGCTAATCTTAAATCAGCGGTTTTATTGGTTCCATTTCCATTTCTTAATTTTTCAAATCTATCTAGGCATTTATCTGTTTCTATTTTTGAAATTTCCTGATGTGAAGTTCCTGGTTTTATTAATTCCGAAGCTCTTTTTGCCGCTGCTCTTCCAAAAACTACAAGATCAATCAATGAATTAGATCCTAATCTATTAGCTCCATGTACTGAAACACATGCAGCCTCTCCTATTGCCATAAGCCCAGGTACAATTTTTTCAGATCCATTGAAGGTTAATACCTCAGCTTTATAATTTGTTGGAATTCCTCCCATATTATAATGTACTGTGGGTACAACAGGTATTGGTTCTTTAGTTACATCAACATCTGCAAATAATCTCGAAGACTCAGAAATTCCAGGAAGTCTTTTCTCAATTACTTTCGGATCTAAATGATTTAAGTGAAGATGAACATGATCTTTTTCTTTTCCAACTCCTCTGCCTTCATTAATTTCTATAGCTATAGATCTACTTACTACATCTCTAGATGCAAGGTCCTTGGCTTTTGGTGCATATCTTTCCATAAATCTTTCTCCTTTAGAATTTAATAAGTAGCCACCCTCTCCTCTGACACCTTCGGATATTAAAGTTCCATGACCATAAATTCCTGTTGGATGAAATTGAACAAATTCCATATCTTGCAAAGGTAAACCTGCTCTTAAAACCATTGCATTGCCATCACCTGTACAAGTATGTGCAGATGTAGATGAATAGTATGTTTTTCCATATCCACCTGTTGCAATTATAGTTATATGAGCTCTAAATCTATGAATGGTTCCATCATTCAAATTCCAAGCAATTAAACCCTTACACTCACCATTTTTCATTAATAAATCTAAAGCGAAATATTCTATGAAAAACTCTGTATTATGCTTAAGCGCCTGACCATACATAGTATGTAGTATCGCATGACCTGTTCTGTCAGCTGCAGCACAAGTTCTTTGAACAGTTTCATTGCCATAGTTTTTGGTCATTCCTCCGAAAGGTCTTTGGTATATTTTTCCATCTTCTGTTCTGCTGAAAGGTACTCCATATCTTTCTAATTCTAAAACTGCTCTTGGGGCTTCTTTACACAAATATTCGATACAGTCCTGATCACCTAACCAATCAGATCCTTTTACTGTATCATACATATGCCACCTCCAATCATCTTCTCCCATATTTCCTAGAGCTGCTGAAATACCTCCTTGAGCTGCTGAAGTATGACTTCTTGTTGGAAAAACTTTTGAGATACAAGCAGTTTTTAAACCAGCTTCACTTAAACCAACTGCTGCTCTTAAACCTGCGCCTCCAGCCCCTAGAACTACAACATCATATTCATGTTCTGTAATTTTGTATGAACTCATAAAGTTAATTTAAATAATAAAAGTATAGTTGATATAGGGATTATTATAGCAAATAAAAAGAGCAATTTGTTTGCGACATTTTTTATTTTTTCATTCTTAATATAGTCCTCAAAAACTTCACTAATGCTTATTGAAGAGTAAAAATAAGCAGAAATGATAAATAATGAAAATATAAATTTTGATGGCTGAGTAGTAAAAAAAAACAATACTTCATCAAAAGATTTATTATAAAAATTCACTAGATTAAACAAAAACCATAGCATTAAAGGAACAAGTATAAATGAACTTATTTTTAAAAATAACCACTTTTTTGTTGCATTGATCATTGGATTAAATTTTTTCCTAAAATTAAAATTGTTAAAAATATTGACCCGAAAATAACTAGGATACCACTTATATTAGAAGTTTTTAATTCAAAGCCAAATCCTAAGTCCCAAAATAAATGTCTTATTTCACATAAAATTTGAAAAGAAAAAGACCAAACTGTTCCTACAATTAAAAATTTTCCAAAATAAGTTTTAAAAAAATTTTGAACAAATTCATAATTTGAACTTCCTAAAAGTAAAAATGCTACCCAAATACAAATTAACGTTACTATAATTATATTTATTATTCCTATAATTCTATGAGAAATTGAAATTAAAGAAGAAATGTGCCAATTATAAATTTGTAAATGTGGTGATAAAGGATTTTTATCTTTCATTATTTATATAGGCCTCAGCTATTTCTACCGAGTTTAAGGCAGCACCTCTCAATAAATTATCAGATACACACCAAAGGTTAATCGTATTTTTATTTGAATTATCTTTTCTAATTCTAGAAATAAAAGTTTCATTTTTTCCTTCAGCTTCTAGTGGAGTTATATAGCCACCATCTTTTCTCTCATCAACAACTTTGCATCCTTCTGCACTATCTAAAGCTTTAATAATTTTTTCTATTGTAAAAGATTTTTCAAATTCAATATTTATAGATTCAGCATGAGAAATCATAACTGGAATTCTCACACATGTTGCGGTTAATTCAATATTCTTATCCAAAATTTTTTTTGTTTCATCAATCATTTTTAATTCTTCTTTTGTATAACCCTCATCAACAAATACATCAATATGAGGTATTGCATTAAATGCAATTTGTTTTGTAAAATTTTTTGAACTAATTTTTTTATTTTCCAATGAAAGTTTAGTTTGCTCTAGTAATTCATCCATAGGAGCTTTTCCTGCTCCTGAAGTAGATTGATAAGTAGAAATAACTACTCTTTTTATTTTAAATAAGTCATGTAAGGGTTTTAAAATTATAACTAGCTGAGCCGTAGAGCAATTTGGATTTGCTATTATATTTTTTTTTATATTTTTAAGATGATTTGAATTCACCTGAGGAACAATTAAAGGTACATCAGGATCCATTCTAAAATGACTTGAATTATCAATAACAATTGATTGTTTTGCTGCAATAGGGACATATTTTTTTGAAATTTTTCCACCTGCTGAAAAAAAAGTAATTTCACCTTTTGAAAAATCAAAAGTTTCTAAACTTTCAACTTCAATTTCTTTATCTTTAAATTTTAGTTTCTTTCCAGCACTTTTGGAAGAAGCAACTAAATATAAATTATTTATAGGAAAATTTTTTTTTTCTAAAACTTCTATAATTTTCCTACCAACATTTCCTGTCGCTCCTACTATTGCTATATTCATGATGTTTTAGTTATACTAAATGAAAGGTAAATCGCAAACTTTTCCCTCAAAAATATTACCATTTATTGATATTTTAAATGTTTGTGAAACTTCAAAATAAGGCTTATCCAACATTGCAATTCCTATTACCTTTTTAAAATGTGGAGAGTATACGCCCGATCTTAGCTCGCCTATTTTAAAATTTTTTTTATCAATTAGGTCTATGGATTTTGATACATTTATCTCTTTTGCCTCAATTATTACTCCCATTAGTTTTTTTTTAATACCCTTTTTTTTAACCTCTTTAAGTATTTCTTTACCAAGAAAATTTACATCTGTATCTAAATCAACATATTTATCTAGTCCACACTCAAGTGGATTATCATTATTATCAATATCATTTCCGTAAGATAAAAGAGCACTTTCAATTCTTTCAATTAAATTTGGACACCCAGGCTTTACATTAAATTCTTTTCCGATTTCAAATAATTCATCGTATAGAGCAAGCCCAGCTTTAGTGTTCTCTACATAAACTTCGTAACCACCTTGTTTGGACCAACCTGATTTTGCAATTAAATGTTTTACATCAACAAATTCGAAATAATCAAAACCAAAAAATTTCATTTCAGTAATTTTTTTTCCAAATATTTTTTCCATAAGTTTATAAGATTTAGGTCCTTGAATTGCCAATATATTGACATTTGGTTCAAATATTTTAACATCAAAATTATTTCCAATCGCTAAACCTTTAGCAAATAAAATTACGTCTGAATCTGCTATTGATATCCACCAACGATTTTCATTGAGTTTTAGTATAACTGGATCATTAATTAAACCTCCTTCATTATCTATTATTGGACAATAATAGCATCTTCCTACTTTTGATTTTGAAAGATCTCTGCAAGTCATCAATTGAACTAGCTTTGATGCGTCTTTCCCTATAATTTCTACTTGTCTTTCGCCTGCTACATCCCAAACTTGGACATTTTCTTTAAGATGGTAATAGGAATCTTCTAAAGAACCAAATGCAGCAGGTAGTAGCATATGATTATAAGATGTGTAAGCAGTAACACCTTGTTTTTCTATTCTAGATGTGTAAGGCGTACTTCTTAGTCTTCTTGACTTTGCTATAGAAAATATTTTCATTTTTAATATTATAAATTTGTTATTTAATTCAAAATCAAGTTAATTCCTTGACTTTTTTTCTAAGTTCAAATTTTTGGATTTTGCCTGTTGAAGTTTTTGGTAATTCACAAAATTCTACTTTTTTTGGAACTTTAAATTTAGCAAGTGTTTCTTTACAAAAATCGATTAACTCTTTTTCTGTAACTGGTTTATCTTTTACAGCTTCAATAAATGCACAAGGTACTTCTCCCCATTTTTCATCTGGTTTAGCTACTACTGCAGCAATAGAAACTGAAGGATGTTTTGCTAAAGTATTTTCTATTTCAATTGACGAAATATTTTCTCCTCCTGAAATAATTATATCCTTGGATCTATCTTGAATTTTTACATATCCGTCTGGATGCATAACAGCTAGATCTCCAGTATGGAACCAGCCATCTTTCATGGCTTTATCTGTAGCATCTTTATCTTTAAAATATCCTTTCATAACTACATTTCCTCTTATCATTATTTCTCCAATTGTTTTGCCATCTTTTGGAACTTCCTTCATAGTTTTAGGATCCATAATTGTTACTCCTTCTGTATTGGGATATCTTACCCCTTGTCTAGCTTTAATCTCATTTTGTTTTTCCTCTTCCATTTCATTCCATTCTTCATTCCATGCACATTGTGTTACATGTCCATATGTTTCTGTTAATCCATAAACGTGCATAACCTCAAAACCAAGACTTTTCATTTTTTTGAATATAATACTTGGTGGTGGAGCTCCAGCGGTTAATACATAAACTTTTTGTTTTAATTTTTTACGATCATTCTCAGGCGCTCCGGTAATCATATTAAGTACAATTGGTGCACCACCAAAATGAGTTATATTATGTTTTTCAATTAGTTCGAAAATTTTTTTAATATCAATGTTTCTAAGACAGATCGTTTTTCCATTTAACATTGGAACAGTCCAAGGATAACACCAACCATTACAATGAAACATTGGTACTACAGTTAAAAAAGTTAATCTGTTTGGCATATTCCAAGCTACGGAACTGCCTGTTGACATTAAATATGAACCTCTATGATGATAAACAACCCCTTTTGGATTTCCAGTTGTTCCAGATGTATAACTTAATGAAATTGCTTGCCACTCATCTTCAGGCATTTTCCAAAAATAATTTTCATCCCCTGTATTTAAAAATTCTTCGTATTCTAGATCACCAATTTTCTCTAATTTTGTTTGGTCTGCATATCTATCGTTAATATCAATTATTATAATTTTTTTATTAATGCTGCTTAAAGCTTTTTTAACTTCAACATGAAGTTGTCTATCTACAACTAACACTTTTGCATCACTATGTTCTAAAATATAAGCAATGGTTTTAGCATCTAATCTAATATTAATTGTATTTAATACAGCTCCAGTCATAGGGATAGAATAATGAGCCTCAAAAATTTCTGGAGTATTAAAAGCTAAAATTGAAACTGTATCACCTTTTCCAATACCAATTTTTTCTAATGCACTCGCAAATTTAATACATCTTTTATATATTTCACTCCAAGTGTATTTTCTATCTTCGTAAACTAATGCTTCGTATTTTGGATATATATCTTTGACTCTTTCTAAAAAAGATATAGGTGTTAATGGAACAAAATTTGCTTTGTTCTTGTCTAAATTTTTTTCGTAATGACTCATACTAATTAAATTTATAATCCATTATATATTTACTTCCAGTTGTTGCGGTTTTAAAATGACTTTCTACCCTTGGTAAAACTCTATTAAAATAAAAATTTGCTGTTTGTATTTTATCTTCATAAAAATTCTTATTATTTTCGTAGTCTCTAAAACTAGCCTCTAATACTTTAATCCATGCATGTGCCATTGCAACAAATCCTAAAACTTTTAAATAATCATTACAAGCTGCACTTGCATCATCTTTGGAGTCTTTTATTTTTTCTTTAATCCAATTTGTGAATTTAGTTAATATTTCTAAATAATAATTTAATTGTTTTACAAATGGTTGGACTTTTTCTTCACTGGTTTTAATTTCTTCTTTAATTAAATTTATATATTTATCAATTATATCTCCATCTTTATTGACTAGTTTTCTAAAAACTAAATCAGCCGCTTGTACGGAATTTGTACCTTCATAAATTGGCGTAATTCTATTATCTCTATATAATTGTTCAATACCAAGGTCTTTTGTAAAGCCGTAACCTCCATGAATTTGCATTGCATCACTTGTAATTTCCATACCCATATCAGAAAACATTGATTTTACTACTGGCGTCATTAATGAAACAAAATCAGAAGCTTGTTGTTTTGCTATTTCATCATTGTGATTAAGACTAACCTCAGTTTGTTGTGACAGCCAAAAACATAATGCCCTCTCTCCCTCAATTATTGATTTCATATTAAGTAAAGATCTTCTTATATCTGCATGTTCAATTATATTATCCGCTCCATTTTCAGATTTAGTAATATTTGCTTTTCCTTGTTTTCTTTCTTTCGCATAGGATAGAGAATTTTGATATGCAATTTCAGAAATTCCAAGTCCTTGTATTCCTACTACAATTCTTTCTAAATTCATCATTGTAAACATAGAGTTTAGGCCTTTGTTCTTTGGGCCTATCATATATCCAACTGCTCCATCAAAATTTAATACACATGTTGCAGAAGCTTTAATTCCCATTTTATCTTCAATTGATCCAGTAGATACACCATTTCTTGAACCAATAGACCCATCTTCTTTAACAATAAATTTCGGAACAAGAAATAAACTTATACCTTTTGTTCCCTTTGGTGAGCCATTGGCTCTAGCCAAAACTAAATGTATAATATTTTCGGTAAGATCATGATCTCCAGATGTAATAAATATTTTTTGTCCACTAATCTTATATGTTCCATCAGATTGTTCTTCTGCTTTTGTTTTTAATAAACCAAGGTCCGTACCACAAACTGGTTCTGTAAGGCACATAGTACCACTCCATTTACCTTCAACCATTTTTGGTAGATATTTATTTTTTATTTCATCACTTCCATGTTTCAAAATACAATTATATGCGCCTATTGTAAGCTCACTATAAAGTTTAAAAGAAAGACATGTTGAAGATAACATTTCATCAAAAAATGCACTAACTGTCTTGGGCATTCCTTGTCCACCATATTTTGGATCACAAGAAAGTGAAATCCATCCATCTTCTATAAATTTCTTATAAGCTTCTTTAAAACCAGGAGAAGTTCTTACTACACCATTTTCTAAAATAGGCGGATTATCATCTCCAGATTTTGCTAAAGGTAATATTAAATTTTGAGTAATTTTTGCTGCTTCTTCTAAGATATCTTTTACTAATTCTGAATTAACCTCTTTATATTTTTCAATCTCATTATATTTTTCATTGTTTCTTAATTTGTTGAAAAGAAACATCATATCTTCTAATGGGGCAATATAACTTGGCATATGTTCAGTTTAGAATAAATGATTAATCATTGCAATTTTGAAATTATAGCATTGCCCATTTCGGATGTTGAAACTTCTTTCATTCCTTTTGACAAAATATCTTTAGTTCTTAGTCCATCATCTAAAACTTTTTGAACAGCTTTATCAAGAAAATCAGCTTCTTTGTCTAAATTTAAGGAATATCTTAAAGCCATAGAAAAACTTAAAATACTAGCAATTGGATTAGAAATTCCTTTTCCTGCGATATCTGGTGCTGAACCATGAACGGGTTCATACAATGATCTCATGTTTCCATTTTTGTCTTTTGTGCCTAGAGATGCTGAAGGCAACAAACCGAGTGATCCTGTTAACATAGCTGCCTCGTCTGAAAGCATGTCTCCAAATAAGTTATCCGTAACTATTACATCAAATTGCTTGGGATTCCTTACTAGTTGCATTGCACAATTATCTGCTAACATGTGATTTAATTCTACATCTTTATATTCTTTTTCATGCAATGAATTAACTTCTTCTTTCCATAGTTGTCCTGACTCCATAACATTAGATTTTTCACAGGAAGTAACTTTATTATTTCTTTTTCTTGCTAAATCAAAAGCAACTCTTGCAACTCTTTGAATTTCACTAGATGTGTAAATATGTGTATTAATCCCTTTTCTCTCGCCGTTATCTATTGGAATAATACCTCTTGGTTCACCAAAATAAATTCCTCCGGTTAGCTCCCTTACAAATAAAATATCAAGTCCTGAAACTAATTCAGGTTTTAAAGTTGATGCATTTACTAATTGTTTAAAACATATAGCTGGTCTTAAGTTTGCAAATAATTTTAACTCTTTTCTTAACTTTAATAATGCTCTTTCTGGTTTTTTAGAAAATTCTAAATTATCCCATTTAGGTCCACCAACAGCTCCTAAAATTACTGCCTCACTTTCAATTGCTTTATAAAAAACTTCATCAGTAATTGGAGTTCCATTTTTCTCATAAGAAGATCCACCAACTAAATCTTCATCTATTTCAAAATCTAAAGATTTATTTTTATTAAACCATTCAATTATTTTTTTAACTTCTGATATTACTTCTGGTCCAATGCCATCACCAGGTAAAAGTAATATTTTTCTTTTTTTTAATTTAATCATTAAAGATCCAAGGTTTTTGCAATTTCAGTTTATTTTCATATGTAGATATTTTTTCAGATTTTTCTAATGATAATGCAATATCATCTAAACCTTCAATCAAACATCTTTTTTTAAATTGATCAATTTCAAATTTTAATTCCTTATTTCCAAAAACAATCTTTTGATCTAGTAGATCAACATAAATTTCTTCTTTTCTTTTTGAATAATCTGAAATTTCCTTTATTTCTTCTTCACTGATCATTATCGGCAAAATTCCATTCTTAAAGCAATTATTATAAAAAATATCTGCAAAGCTTGAACTAATAATGCATTTAATTCCAAAGTCTAAAAGTGCCCATGGTGCATGTTCTCTAGAAGATCCACACCCAAAATTTTTTCCAGCAATTAAAATTTCGGAATGATTATAGGGAGTTTTATTTAAAATAAAATCTTCTACTATATTTCCGCTGTGATCATATCTCATTTCAAAAAATAAGCCCTTACCAAGTCCTGTCCTTTTAATTGTTTTTAGAAATTGTTTTGGAATTATCATATCAGTATCAATATTTACTATTGGAAGATATGCTGGAATACTTTTGACGTTTTTAAATTTTTTCATTTAATTTTGATACTTTCTAACATCATCTAAATTTCCAGAAATTGCAGCTGCTGCTGCCATTGCTGGACTAACCAAGTGCGTTCTTCCTCCACGGCCTTGTCTGCCTTCAAAATTTCTGTTTGAAGTAGATGCACATCTTTCTTCCGGTTTAAGTTTATCAGCGTTCATAGCTAAGCACATTGAACAACCTGGTTCTCTCCACTCAAAACCAGCATCTTTTACAATTTTATCCAAACCTTCTTGCTCTGCTTGCTCTTTTACCAATCCAGATCCAGGAACTATCATAGCATAAACGTGGGAAGCTATTTTTTTATTTTTTAAAATTTTTGCGGCTTCTCTTATGTCTTCAATTCTGCCATTAGTACAACTTCCAATAAAAACTTTATCTATCTTAATATCTTTGATGTTCATATTTGGTTTTAAACCCATATAATTTAATGATCTATTAATTGAATTTTTTCTATCTGGGTCAATTTCATTATCTGGATTTGGAACTTTGCCATCTATTTCAACAACATCTTGTGGCGAAGTTCCCCATGTTACCATTGGTTTAATTTCAGAACCATCTATATTAATTTCTTTATCAAAATTTGCATTAGAATCAGATTTTAAGTTACTCCAATATTCAAGAGCCTTTTCCCAATTATTATTTTTTGGAGACATTGGTTTATCCTTTAGATATTTAAAAATCTTTTCATCGGGTTGAATTAATCCTGCTCTTGCACCTCCTTCAATTGTCATATTGCAAATTGTCATTCTTTGTTCAACGCTAAGAGTTGAAATTAAGTTACCAGAATATTCAATAACATAGCCTGTCCCACCCGCGGTTCCTATCTTTCCTATAATTTGAAGAATTACATCTTTTGACGTAACTCCAATTGGTAAGCTTCCACTAACATTAATTCTAAAATTTTTTGATTTCTTCTGTAAAAGTGTTTGTGTAGCTAAAACATGCTCAATTTCAGATGTTCCTATTCCAAATGCCAAAGCACCGAAAGCACCGTGGGTTGCTGTATGACTATCTCCACATACAATTAAACTGCCTGGTTGGGTAAATCCTTGTTCTGGTCCAATTATATGAACAATGCCTTGTCTTTTATCATTCATTCCAAATAATTGAATACCAAATTCCTTACAGTTTTTTTCAAGTGTTTCTACTTGTATTCTAGAATCCTCGTCTTCAATTCCTTTTGATCTGTCAGTTGTTGGAACATTATGATCTGCAACTGCAAGAGTTAAATTAGGTTGTCTAACTTTTCTATTTGAATTTCTTAAACCCTCAAATGCTTGTGGACTTGTAACTTCATGAATCAAATGTCTATCTACAAATAGTAGAGAGGTTCCATCCTCTTGTTCATGGATTAAGTGATCTCCCCAAATTTTGTCATAAATAGTTTTAGACATTTAGAAAAAAATTATTTTTTATTTTTTTGTTTTTTCTTTTTCAAGCTCAGTTTTTTTTGCTTCTTTTTTTTCTACCTCTGAAGTTAATTCAGGTTTTTCTTTTTGATTTGAAATCTCTACTTTTTTTTCCTCTACTGTCGGTGTTGCTAAATTCTCTTCTGTAACCTGCTCTGGTCTTACTTCAATATCTATTCCGATTTTCTTTTTAATTTTTTCGGTAATTCTAGCTGATTTTCCTGTTCTATCTCTTAGATAATAAAGTTTGGCTCTTCTTACTTTTCCAGATCTAATAACTTTTATAGAATTAACAATTGGACTATAAGTGGCAAAAGTTCTTTCAACTCCCTCACCAAAAGATATTTTTCTAACCGTAAAAGATGAATTTAAATCCCTATTTTTTTTTGCAATACAAACTCCTTCAAAATATTGAATTCTATCTCTTTTACCTTCTGTAATTTTTACTCCTACTTTTATTATATCTCCTGGAAAAAAATCTGGTAATTTTTTTTCTGAAGCAATTTTTTTTAAACTTGCTTGGTTAATTTCTTCAATTGTTTTCATGTTAATATTTATCAATTTAATTCTTTTTATATTTTTGCCACAAATCTGGTCTTCGGTCGCGTGTTATAGCCTCAGATTGAGATAAACGCCAGTCCTTAATTTTGGCATGATCTCCGGATAATAGCACTTCTGGTACATATTTATCCTCCCAAATTTGAGGTTTAGTATATTGGGGGTATTCTAATAATCCTTTATTAAAACTCTCTTCATTTGTTGAATTTTCATTTCCTATAACACCTGGAACTAATCTTAAAATTGCATCTAGAATGATGAAAGCCGCAGTTTCGCCTCCAGATAAAACAAAGTCTCCTATGCTTAATTCTTCAATATTTCTAGAATCAATAACTCTTTGATCCACTCCTTCAAAGTGTCCACAAATTAAATTAATTTTTTTTTCCTTGGAAAATTTTTTTGCCATTTTTTGATCAAATAATTTTCCTCGTGGACTTAAATAAAAAATTTTATCATCTGATTTTAAGTTTTGATCCAACGATTTTGCAAGTATGTCTGGCTTTATTAACATGCCTGAACCACCACCATAAGGAGTGTCATCTACTGTTTTGTGTTTATCTGTTGCATATTCTCTAATATTTATAATTTTTAAATCCCAAATTTTTTTTTCCATAGCTTTTCCATATAAACCTTTCTTGAAAGGTCCAGGAAAAAT
>CACFSO010000009.1 GCA_902568975.1 uncultured Pelagibacteraceae bacterium | reverse complement strand
TTTATAAGTATCATAGTAGGTAATGGCAATCAAAAGGAAAAAATATTAGAAATTATAAATAAAAAAAAATTAAATAAATTTATAATAATAAAAAACTTTGTTAAAAATCCATATATTTATATAAAAAATGCTTCATGTTTAATTTCTGCATCTTCATTTGAGGGGTGCCCTAGTACAGTTTTAGAGGCGATGACTCTAAGAACACCAGTAATATTATCAAATTTTAAGGGTTATAAAGAGTTAATTATGAAAAACAATTGGGCTTATGTTTTTAATAAAAATGACTATAAAGACCTATTTTTGAAAATTAAAGATTTTTTAGAAAATAAACAAAAGCACAAAATTGTGCCAAAAAATATAATTATAAAAAAAAATAATATAAAAAAAATAATGAAAGATTATGAGAGAATTTTTAAGCGTTTTCTATATTAATTATGAATAATGATTTTATAATTTTTGGATCTTGTGATTGGGATACAAACTGGCAAACCCAACATCGGCTAGTTAGTTCACTATGTAAAAATGAAAATAGAGTATTATTTGTAGAAAACACAGGTGTAAGAAGCTTAAAATTTAGAGATTTTAATAGAGTAAAAAAAAGAATAAAAAATTGGTTAAATAGTGATATTGGTTTTAAATCAATTGATAAGAATTTAACATTATATCATCCAATTTTTCTGCCATTCCAATACTCAAAATCTATAACTAGATTAAATAATTATTTTATTTTAAAAAGCTTAAATTCTTGGACGCGTTCATCTCGATTTACTTCACCAATAATAATTTCATTTCTAGCGACCCCTTTAATTAGAGAATTAATAAGAAAAATAGGAAAATCCGCGGTCGTTTATTATTGTGCCAATGATAACTCAGCTGAACACCTTGGGAATAAAAAATTTAAAGAGAATGAAATAGAATTTGAAAAAGAAGCTAATGCAGTATTTGTAACTTCAGAAAAATTGAAAGAAAGAGCATTACTAAATAACGATATGGTATTTAAGTTTCCTGCGGCAGTAGAATTAGAAAAAGTAGATTTTAAACAAAAAAAAATAGAAGAAATTGAAAAAATAAAAAAACCAATTGTTGGATTTGTAGGAAGTATTACAAATAATATTGATCAAGAATTAATTTTAAATGCTTGTAATGAAAATAAAAATATAAATTTTGTATTTATTGGATCTATAACTGAATTTGGTCAAAATATAGACAAATTAAAAAATTTTAAAAATTGTTTTTTTTTAGGAAAAAAAAAACATGAAGAAATTTTTGAATTTATAAAAAACTTTGATGTTGGCATTATTCCCTATAAGGTTAACCAATTTACCAATGCGGTTTATCCAGCAAAACTAAATGAGTATCTTGCCACTGGGATACCAGTACTCTCAACAAATATCCATGAAATTTCAAAATATAATCAGGATCATGATAATGTAATTTATGTATCTAAAGATCAAAATGATTTTAGTAATAAAATTAAATTTATTGTAGAAAATCTGCATAAAATCGATAGAAAAAAAATTTTTACCGCTGCTAAAAAAAATTCATGGAAAATCAGGTTTGAAAAAATTAATGAGGCTTTAAATACAATTGAAAAAGAAACCATGAAAGAAAAAAAAAATTGGCAAAATGAGTTTAGAGATCAGATATATAAATCAAAAAAGATATTTTATAAAAATATATCAATCATATTTTTAGTAATTTTTTTAATATTTATTTCACCGTTACCCTTTTTTGCTGGATCATATTTATCTTCAAAAATGCTTGTAAAAGAGAGCGTTTCATCAGATTTAGTTTTAGCTATTAATGGATATGGTACAGCAAAATACGATAAATTGAGTAGTCAGCAATTATTGATGAATTTGACTTATTATAATTCTGAAAAAAAGATTGATAAAATAATTGTTAGTGGTAGAAAAAATCTTAAAGCAGAACTGCTTTATCTTCAAAAATTACTTATTTCTAGTGGAATTAGCGCAAGTAGAATTATTTTGATCGATGAGGGTTATAATTCTTTATTTGAAAATATCCGCACTTTAAAAGAAAATGTTTTAGAAAATAATATTAAAGAGGTCGATATTTTAACTGACAGATATAGTAGAAAAAGATTTGAAATTATTTTCAAAAAAATTAATCCTGAAGTAAAATTAAATTTTTTAGAAAATCAATTAAATGAGAAAGAGTCCATCTGGTTTACTAATTGGTTAACTTTAAAATCAATAATTTATGAGTATGCAGCTATAATATATAATAAAATTAAATATAATTTATGACATATGAAATTTATTTTTTAAGTTTATTTTTGCTTAACTTTTTTTTAATATTTAAATTTAAATATTTTACTGAAAAATTGAATATATATGACTATCCTAATCACAGAAAAATACATTTAAAACCCACACCTTTATTTGGTGGTACAATTATTTTCAGCAATATATTAATTTTTTTTATATTATTGTTATTATTAGGAGAGCCCGAAACTCACGGTTTATTTGGAATTTTTTCTAACAAGCAATATTTTGCAACACTATTAACCTTTAATTTATTTTTCTTTTTAGGTTTGTATGATGATAAATATCCTCTTTCTTCTAATAAAAAACTAGTCTTCCAATTCCTAATTTTGTTTTTTTTAGTTTATTACGATCCAAGTTTACCAGTAAAAAAATTAGATTTTCTTTTTATTGATGATTTAAACCTAAATAGATCTTCAACTTTTTTCACGGTTATCTGTTTCTTATTTCTAATAAATATAATGAATATGTTTGACGGAATAAATTTACAATCTTCTATAGTATATTTTTTTATTATTTTATTTTTATTAATTAACAACTCTTATAATATATTTTTATATACTCTTTTAATTAGCCTTATTTTTTTTTCATATCTTAATTTTCAGGGGAAAACTTTCTTGGGCGATTCTGGCTCTTTGATTCTAGCATTATCAGTAGGTTATATATTTTTAAAAGACTATAATTTACTAAATGTTACATACCTAGAAAATTTTATATGCTTCATATTATTTCCAGCACTTGATGCTTTAAGATTATTTTTAGCAAGAATAATTAAAGGTAAACATATTTTTACTCCAGACAAGAGGCACATTCATCACCTTTTAGTATCAGCAATTGGGTATAATAAAACAATTATAACAATTTTAATAATTTATACATTTATATTTATATTAACTTATACAAGTATTTTGCCTCCATATTTAAATTTATATTTTGTAACAATATTATACTTTATTTTTTTTATTTATTTGGAGAGCAGAGTTAAAAGGAAAGTATCCAAATAAATAGTATGAAAATTTTACAAATACTTCATCCAGGTCTAGGAGGAACAAGCACAGTTGCTTTTTCTTTAGTGGATAGTCAAAAGTATATAAAATTAAAAGTTGAAAATTACTTTTTATTTAATGGGAATGAAGAAATTTTAAAACAATATAAAGATAAATGTTTAAAAAAAAAAATTAATTTTATTTTTTATAAATTAACATTTCCATTTAGTACTACTTTAAAAGTTTTAAACTATATTACAAAAGTTAAACCAAATGTTATAATTAATCACTCAAATTCTGTTTTTCCAACTTATATATATAAATTATTAAATAAAAAAAAATTTATATATGTTGATCATTCTCCAGATAAAACACGAGGTATAAAAAATTGGATTAAAACTTTATTTAATTGGATATTAAGTGATTACATTATATTTGTTTCTTATAGAAAAAAAAACCATTTTATATTTAAATTATTAAATTTTTTAAAAAAAAAATTTAAAGTTATTTTAAATGCCATAGATACTAAAAAATTTAAAAATGATAAATTTTTTGTAAAAAATTTCTTCAAGGTTGGAATGGCTGCAAGATTTGTTGATGATAAATTGCAAATAATATTATTAAAAATATTTGAAAAAAACAGAAATTATTTTAAAAAAAAAAAGGTAATATTGTCCCTTGCAGGTGAAGGACCCAATTATTTAAAGTACAAAAAAAAATATGAAAAAAATTCCCAAATTCATTTTGTGGGAAATTTAAATGAGAGAAAAATAGTCAAATGGTTTAACGGTTTAAGTATTTATGCTCATTTAAGCAAAGATGAGACAACTAGCACATCAATTTTACAAGCAATCTCATCAGAGATACCTCTAATTTTATCAAAGGTAGACGGAAATATAAATTTAATTGATTCATTAAAGATAAGTAAATATTGTAGATTAGTTAGTAATGATGAAAAAAATATAAAAAAGGCGATTTTAGAAAATTTTTTGAATAAAGAATCATTTTATTTGGCAAAAAAACTTAAAAAAAAAGTTGAAAATAAAATTGATTTGAGAAATTTTTTTAATCAATATTTGCAAGTTGCACGGAGTATTTCTAATGAGACTGAGAGAAATTATTTTAAGATCTGAAATAAAATATTTAAAATATAAAATATATAATATTTTTAAATATTTTATATCAAGAAAATTTTCCTTTACTAAATTAGCATACCTTCCTTTGAAAATGGATATAGAGCCTACGACAGGATGTAATTTTAGATGTACAATGTGTGCGGTTTCTTCACCTGGATACATTACCAAAAACATGAAAATGGATGTATTTAAAAAAAATAATTGATCAAAATAAGCAACTTATAAATATTAAGCTTCAAGGAATGGGAGAGCCATTTGTTAATAAAAATATTTTTGAAATGATAAATTATGCAAATAAGTATGGAATAGCTGTAGAATTAATTTCAAATGGAAGCTTAATAAATCAAGACAAAATAGAGAAACTTTCTTCATCTTTATTATCAATAATTTCCATAAGCATGGATGGTGCTACTAGCGAAACTTTTGAAAAAATTAGAATTAAATCAAATTTTAATGTTGTAAAAGAAAATGTAAAAAATTTAATTTCAAAACTTAAATTAAATAAAAAGAGACCTCAATTGAGAGCATTGACTTTAATACAAAAAGATAACTTTCATGAAATTTTAGATATAGCTAATCTTTGCTATGATTTAGGTTTTGATAAACTAGAATTTCAAATTCAACTCACCGGATGGGGTAAAAAAGAATGGGAATTAATTAATAAAGATAAAAATGTTAATTTAGATGAAATAAAAAAAACTTTACAAGGAACAATCAATGAGTTCGCAAAGAAAAATTTTCCTATAAATATTACAGAAGAAAATCTTTTAAGTTTTAAAAAAAAATGTAGTTACCCTTACGAAACCCCATACTTCTCTGCAGGTGGAAAGGTTGTGCCATGTTGTTTAATTGCAGATGATAAAGTAGTAAATATGGGAGATATAAATGATGATGATTTTTTAACTATTTGGAATTCTAAAAAATACCAAAATTTTAGAAAAAATATAAATGAAAATAATTTAGAGGATTTTTGTAAAAACTGTTATAAAGAATTTAGGTAATCGTATTAAAATTAATATTTAATTTTTTAAATCAAACTTTGATGAAAATTTGTATAATAGGTGGTGGATTTTATGGGTGTTATTTTGCCATCAAAATAAAAAAAAAATATCCTAATAGTGAAGTCACAATATTTGAAAAAAATAATGATATTCTATTGGAGTCAGCAATAAATAATCAATACAGACTACACTATGGTTTTCATTATCCAAGATCACCGATGACTATAAAACAAACTTTAGTTGGTTCAAAAAAATTTATTAAAGAATTTAAAAAATATATTTATTTTCCTAAAAAAAATATTTATGCGATTCATAAAAAAAGTAAAATTAATTTCAAAAAATACACTAAAATTTTTATCAAATACAAAATACCATTCAAAAATTTAGAGAGAAATCAATTTGATAAATATTTTATTAATCCAAAGTTAATCGAAGGAGCTATTTTAACCGGAGAAGGAGTTATAGATTTAAATAAATTATATAAGGATATTAAAAAAAAATATTTAAAAAATATAAAAATTATCAAAAGAAAAAAAGTTGTTAATTTAGATCCAAATGGAACCATTTTCTTTGACAACAAACAAAAAAAGAAATTTGATTTAATTTTTAACACAACTTTTGTAAACCCAAATTTAGGATTAAAGAAAGGCTTCAATATAAAATATGAACTATCAGCAATGGCCTATGTAAAAAATTTTTTGTCAAAAGATCTTGCAATAACAATAATGGATGGAAACTATATATCCGCATATCCTTTAAATAATCGTATCTTATCGCTTTCAAGTGTCAAATATACTCCAATTTATAAGACCAAGAGTTTAGAAAATCTCATAAAATTTCAAAAATCTGGTTCTTATAAAATAAGAGGAAAAAAAATAATTGAAGATGCTAACAGGTTTCTTATTATACCTAATAAATTAAAAATTAAAAAAATTAGCGTTGCTCCGAAAGTAAAAATATTAAATGATAAAGGATCTAAGAGAACTGCCAACTTCATTAAAAAAAAGAAGTTGTTCTCAGTACTTTGTGGCAAACTTGATGCGGCACCAATCTTATGGAAAAATATAGAGAAAAAATTGTTATAACTGGATTTACATCCAAGATTAGTTCAATTTTAATAAAAAAATTAAAAAAAAAAAAATTGAAAATTTTTAAATGTGGTAGAGGTATTAAGTCAGATTTGAGAGTAGATTTTTCAAATTTAGATGGAATATCTAATTTTGTTAAATTTATTAAAAAAATAAAACCGAATTATTTACTATTGTGTCATGGAACTTTAGTAGGAAAAAAATTAAAAAAATACTCTTTAGATAACATCAAAAAAACAATATTTGTCAATCTAGTAAGTAATATATTAATTCTAGAAGAACTTGAAAATAGTAAAAATCTTAATACTGTTTTAATATCTTCAATTAGTGGGAAGCTTGGTTCTTATGATAATTTATATGCTGCAACAAAGGCAGGTTTAGACTTAGTTGCAAAATCTATATCAAGAAAAATGCAAAAAAGCTCTAGATTAAATTTAGTATCTCCTGGAATTATTAAGGACTCAAAGATGACAACAATAAGAAAAGATAAAAATGTTTTACTAAAGAAGAAATTTTTAACGCCAACTAAACAATTTACTTCATCCAAAGAAGTTGCCGATATAATTGAATATTTGTTATTTAATTCAAAAAATATACATGGTGAAAATATAAATATTAATGGTGGTTTATATTAAATTGAAATATTAAAAATAATACTATCGAAAATTTTGATAAAATGATTAACAAACACCATAGGTAATTTTTACAAAATTTGAATTTTATGCTTGGATTTGAAACAATCGGCAATGCAACCCTAACGGTTTTTGATGAGAGTCCCATCTTAACAACAGATCCATGGATTATAGGGAAACCGTATTTTGGAAGTTGGGACCACAGGTATGAGATTCCAGAAGAACAACTGGATAATATAAAGAAATGTAAATATGTTTGGCTTTCCCATGGACATCCTGATCATATAGATCCAGGTTCTATAGAAATATTTTCAGACAAAACTATTTTAATTGCAGATCATTATGGTGAAAGAATATTTAACGATTTATCAAAAAGACTGAGTTGTATTAAATTGAAAAGCAATGAATGGTTTTCAATAAGTAAAAATATTAAAATTAAAACTTTTGCAGACTGGAATCAAGATTCATGTTTATTAGTTCATATTGATGAAAAAAATGTTCTTTTAAATCTAAACGATGGGCAAGCATTTGGATGGTCATCTACAATAAAAAAAATATTATCAAATTATGAAAATAAATTTTTATTTAATCTTAATAGTTGGGGAGATGCAGATATGATTAACTTATATGATGAAAATGATAATTTTATTAATCCTATTGCAGCAGATCAAGATCCTTGCGGTGTTACTTACAATTATTTACTGAAAAAATGGAATTGCAATTATTGTTTACCATTTTCTTCTTTGCATGCATATTCAAGGGAAGATTCAGTAAAAATGAATAAATTCGTTACGCCTTTAGAAAAACATACTGAGGGTTTTGATATTTCAAAGGGAAATTTATTGCCAGCTTTTATAAGTTGGGATGTAAAAAAAAAAGATTACAAAAAAATAAACCCTCCTCAAAAAAAAATTATAGTTAAAAAACCAGAAGATTTTGGAGATAATTATAGCGATCAATTAAATAAAGAGGATAAAGATTTGGTCAAAAATTATTTTGATAAATTTGAAAATATAAAAGTAAATTTTGGATTTTTGCAATTTATAGTTGGGGGATCTGAATTTAATATTAAATATTCAAATAAAAAACAGGGTCTAAGATTTTTTGTTCCTAGAAATTCTTTAATTACTGCTATAAAAAATAATATTTTCGATGATTTATTAATTGGGAACTTTATGAAAATTCAAGTTATTAATATAAAAAGTTTATATCCAAATTTTACACCTTATGTTGCTAAATACGGAGATAATGGTTTTTCATATTCTAAAAATGAATTAGCAAACTATTTTAAATATTATAAATTGAATTCTTCAAATTTTTGGTTAGATTTTCTTAAAATAAAATCTGAGGATTTTATAAGAATAAATTTAATTAACCGAAAAAAAATATATTTTTTTGCAAGGAAAATAAAAAGAAAATTATTGTAGATAAAAATGAAAAATTTTTTAGTTGTTACTGGTGGTGCTGGATTTGTAGGTTCAAATTTAATTGCTTTTTTACTAAAAAAAACCAAGAAAAGAATTATTAGTTTAGATAATTATTCATCTGGATATAAAAAAAATCATATTAATGATAAAAGAATAAAATATCTAAAAGGAGATACTAAAAATATTGGAAATATTCTTAAAAGCTATAAAGATAAAACAGATGCAGTATTTCATTTTGGAGAATTTTCGAGGATTTATCAAAGTTTTAAAAAGTTTAACGAGTGCTTTGAATCTAACTCAATTGGATCAAAAGCTGTATTTAAATTTTGTTTAGATAATAAAATAAAATTAGTTTATTCAGCTACCTCAGCAAGTCTTGGAAATAATGGAAAGGATAGCAATCTTTCTCCCTACGCTTTTACTAAATCAAAAAATTTGGAACTTTTAGAAAATTTGAAAAAATGGTTTAATTTTAAATTTGAAGTTGTTTATTTTTATAATGTTTATGGTCCAAATCAAATATGTACTGGAAATATGGCCACAGTAATAGGCATTTTTGAAAATCAGTATAAAAAAAAAATTCCTTTAACTATTGTTAAACCTGGAAATCAGACAAGAAGATTTACTCATATCGAAGATACAATCAAGGTATGTTATTATGCTTGGAAGCATAACGCTAATAAACATTATGGCATTTCTCACAAAGAAGTTTATTCAATTAAGGAAGTTGCAAATATGTTTAAATCAAAAATAGTTTTTTTACCCCCTAGAGAAGGAGAAAGATATGCTTCGGCTTTAACAAATATGTCTTTTAATAATAAAGTAGTTAAATTTTATGGTAAAATAAGATTATCTCACTATATAAAAAATTTTATTTCTAAACAAAAAAAATAGCAAAATATTCAAATATTAAAAAAATTAATAAAAAGTTTATATTACCTAAGAAAATGTACTATTTTCATAGTTTACAAAATAGCATTTTCATATATAAGACTTTTTGCCTGGTGATTATTGCGAAGGTGTAATACCCGATCCCATTCCGAACTCGGAAGTTAAGCCCTTCTGCGCCGATGGTACTTTGTCTTAAGACACGGAAGAGTAGGTCATTGCCAGGCTAATACTTCACATAAATATTATGAAAATAGCAAGTTCTTTAAAATCCCTGAAAAAAAGAGACCTTAATTCTAAAATGGTTAGAAGAAGAGGCAGAGTATATATAATTAATAAAAAGAATCCAAAATTTAAAGCACGTCAAAAATAAATCTTTAGTTTTATGATTATAGGATCAATATCTGAAAATAAAGATTTAGAGAAAAGAATTTCAATAACTCCTGAAATAGCAAAAAAATATATTAATTTAGGATTTGAAATTCAATTAAGTGAAGATTATGGAAAACACTTAGGTTTTGAAGAAAAAGATTATAAAGAACTTGGTGTTAAATTTTTTAACGACGATAAGAAAATAATACAAAATTCCGATATTATTGTTCAAATGAGTTTATTTGATGATAAAAATATTTCTCTTTTAAAACCAAATCAAATTTTTATTGGTGTTTTAAATCCATATGAAAATAAAAAAAAACTTGATGAATTAGTAAAAAAAAAAATTAACTTATTTTCTTTAGACTTATTACCAAGAATTACAAGGGCACAATCTATGGATATACTTTCTTCTCAAGCTAACTTAGCTGGATATAAGGCTGTAGTAGAGTCGTTTTCAACTTTTGAAAAAGCTATACCAATGATGATGACAGCGGCAGGAACGGTTCCAGCAGCTAAAGTTTTAGTAGTTGGTGCTGGAGTTGCGGGATTGCAAGCAATAGCTACCGCAAAAAGAATGGGGGCCATAGTGTTTGCAACAGATGTAAGAATGGCTTCAAAAGAGCAAGTTGAAAGCTTAGGTGGAAAATTTTTAACTGTAGAAGGAGCTGAAAATTTAGAGACAGAGGGCGGGTATGCAAAGGAGACATCTAATGAATTTAAAAAAAAACAGGAAGATCTATTGAGTGAGACACTTAAAAAGATTGATATTGTAATTTGTACAGCCTTGATTCCAGGAAAAAAAGCTCCACTAATTATTAAAGAAAAAATGTTGGAAAATATGAGACCAGGCTCAGTAATATATGATTTGGCAGCAGCACAAGGAGGAAATGTTGCATTTACCGAAGTAGATAAAATTGTTGAAAAAAATGGAGTTAAAGTAATAGGAGAAAAAAATATTTTAAACAAACTTCCAACTTCATCTTCGAGTCTTTATGCAAAAAATGTATTTAATTTTATTTTAAATTTATATGATAAAGAAAATAAAAAAATTAATATTAATTTAGAGGATGAAATTATTGATAAAACAATAATTAAATAAATTTATGGAAATAGACCCATTTATATTTCGACTAAGTATCTTTATACTTTCTATATTTATTGGATATTACGTGGTTTGGAGTGTTACACCATCTTTACATACGCCCTTAATGTCAGTAACAAATGCAATTTCATCTGTAATTATTGTTGGGGCCATTATAGCCGCTCTGGCTGAAGGAACTGGAAGCATATTTGATACAGCAAATATTTTTGGTTTTTTAGCCATAATTTTAGCTGCTGTTAATATATTTGGTGGATTTTTAGTTACTCAAAGGATGCTGGCAATGTATAAAAAAAAGAAGAAAGATAAGAAATGATATCTTCAAATTTATTAGCAATTTTTTATCTTATTTCGGGAGTGCTATTTATTTTAGCTTTAAGAGGTCTTTCATCACCTGAAAGTTCAAGACAAGGAAATTTATTTGGAATAATAGGAATGGCATTAGCAATTGGAATGACGATCTTTTCAGTAGGGAATTTCTCAACAGGTTTTTTATATTTGATAATTTTGTTATTGATTGGAGGATCAATAGGTGGATTTATAGCATTTAAAATACCAATGACTGCAATGCCAGAGCTTGTTGCTGGTTTTCACAGTCTAGTTGGTTTAGCAGCTGTTTTTGTTGCAATTTCCGCGTTTCTAAATCCCGAGGTATTTAATTTAGGTTCTCCAGGAAATATTAAAATTGCAAGTCTAATTGAAATGTCTTTAGGTGCCGCAATTGGAGCTATAACTTTTACAGGATCTGTTATAGCTTTTTTAAAGTTAAGGGGAATAATGTCAGGTTCTCCAATAATTTTTTTTGGTCAACACTATATAAATTTAACTTTAGGTTTACTTTTAGCAGGTCTAGTCTTTTATTTATGCAAAACACAAGTTGATACATGGTTTTGGACAATAATTTTAATTTCATTTTTATTAGGAGTTTTGTTGATCATTCCAATAGGCGGAGCAGATATGCCGGTTGTAATCTCTATGCTAAATTCTTATTCAGGATGGGCTGCGGCAGGTATTGGTTTTACTTTAGAAAATACTGCACTTATAATTACAGGAGCATTGGTTGGTTCTTCAGGAGCAATTTTATCTTATATAATGTGTAAAGGAATGAACAGATCATTCTTTAACGTTATACTAGGAGGTTGGGGAGCAACAGATAAAATTTCTTCTGATAAATCTAAAGAGCAAAAACCTGTAAAAAGTGGAAATGCAGATGATGCAGCTTTTTTAATGAAAAATGCTTCATCAGTAATTATTGTACCAGGTTACGGAATGGCGGTTGCGCAAGCACAGCACGCATTAAGAGAGATGGTAGATGCTTTAAAAAAAAATGGTGTAAAAGTTACCTATGCAATTCATCCTGTAGCTGGAAGAATGCCTGGACATATGAATGTTTTGTTGGCTGAAGCTAACGTACCTTATGATGAGGTTTTTGAATTAGAGGAAATAAATAACGATTTTGCAAATTGTGACGTAGCTTATGTTATTGGCGCAAATGATGTAACAAATCCTGTAGCAAAAACTGATCCCCAGAGCCCAATTTATGGAATGCCAGTTTTGGATGTTGAGAAATGTAAATCAGTTTTATTTGTTAAAAGAAGCTTATCACCTGGATATGCAGGGATAGATAACGATCTTTTTTATCGAGATAATACTTTAATGCTTTTTGCTGATGCAAAAAAAATGACAGAGGATATAATTAAAAGCTTATAAAATTGACAAAAATATTTTGTGACATTGCTGATATTAAATTAATAAAAAAATTTAATAAAAAAAAAATTGTGAAAGGTTTTACAACTAATCCAAGTTTAATGAGAAATGCAGGAGCCAAAGATTATAAGGAGTATAGTAAAAAAATTTTAAGAATAACCAATAAACCTATTTCTTTTGAGGTTTTTGCTGATAGTGAAAAAGACATGTTTTCTCAAGGTCTTAAAATAAGTAAATGGGGAAGAAATGTTTATGTAAAAGTTCCAGTTACGAATTCTAAAGGAAAATTTATGGGTGAAGTAATTAATAAATTAAATAATAATAAAATTAAATTAAATATTACAGCAGTGTATACAGCTAGACAAACTAAGAGGATTTTGAATAAAATAAACAAAAATACTAAAGTTATAATATCTATTTTTGCAGGAAGAATGTCAGATGTAGGAAAAGAACCAGTTTTGGAAATTAAAAAAAGTATTCAACTATCAAAAAAATTTAAAAATGTTGAAATTCTTTGGGCTAGTACTAGGGAAGCTTATAATTATTTACAGGCCAAAAAATTAAAATGTCATATAATTACAGCACCCCCAAAAATTATTGAAAAAATTGAAAGATTTGGAAAAACATTTCAAAAATTAACTATTGATACTGTAAGAGGTTTTCTATCTGATAGTAAAAAATCAAAATTTAAAATTTAATTTTTATGGATAGTAGTAAAATTAAAATTGGATCAAATAAAAGTTTTGGAATCGTATTTTTTATTTTTTTTTTAATTGTTTCTTTATGGCCTTTAAAAAATGGAGAAGATTTAAGATTATGGTCATTAATAGTTTCAATTATTTTTCTATTTTTAGGATTAAGCAATTCAAAGATATTAACACCTTTAAATCTTCTATGGTTTAAATTTGGTTTATTATTAGGAAAAATAGTTTCACCCATAGTAATGGGCGCAATATTTTTTTTAGTTGTTTCACCGATAGGTATAATAATGAAGTTAATAGGTAAAGACCTATTAAATCTAAAAAAAAATGATTCCAAAACTTATTGGCTTGAAAAAAAAAATGAAAACAATAGTATGAAAAATCAGTTCTAATATGGATTTTTTAATAGAATTTTTTGAATTTTTAAAAGTGAGAAAAAAATATTGGTTGTTACCAATTTTAATTGTTTTAGTTTTATTTGGTGGTTTAATAATTCTTAGCCAAGGATCTGCTATTGCACCATTTATTTATACAATTTTTTAAGTGACTTCTATATTAGGTATTTCTGCATTTTATCACGATAGCGCTGCTTCAATTTTAATTGATGGAAAAATAATAGCAGCAGCACAAGAAGAAAGATTTACTAGAAAAAAACATGATTCTAACTATCCATTTAATGCAGTTGAATTTGTTTTAAAATATTCAAATCTTAAATTATCAGAAATTGACCACATCGTTTTTTACGAAAAACCTTTTTTAAAATTTGAGAGGCTTTTGGAAACTTATGTTGCTTTTGCACCAAGAGGTTTTGTTCAATTTTCTAAAGCAATGCCAGTATGGTTGAAAGAAAAACTTTTTCAAAAAAAAAATTTAATTAATTTCTTAAAAAAACACGATAAAAATTTTGAAGAGAAAAATAAGATCTTTTTTTCAGAGCATCACATGAGTCATGCTGCCAGTGCTTTTTTCCCATCTCCATTTGATGAAGCTATAATTCTTACAGCTGATGGAGTTGGAGAATGGGCCACTTCTACAGTAGCAATTGGAAAAGAAAATAATGTTGAAATAAAAAAAGAAATTCATTTCCCTCATTCACTAGGACTATTATATTCTGCATTTACTTATTATACCGGTTTCAAAGTAAATAGTGGAGAGTATAAACTTATGGGTTTGGCTCCTTATGGTGAACCAAAATACAAAAATCTTATAGAAGATAATTTAATACATATTAAGGATGATGGGTCTTTTAGATTAAATCAAGATTATTTTAATTATGCGACAGGTCTTACAATGACAAATAATAAATTTAATAGTTTATTTGGTGAAAAACCCAGAAATAGCAAAACTGATAAAATTACTCAATTTCATATGGACATTGCTTCATCAATACAAAATGTAACAGAAGATATAATGTTGAAAATAGCCAAATCACTTAAACAAGAATATAATTTAAATAATTTATGTCTGGCAGGAGGTGTAGCATTAAATTGTGTGGCAAATGGAAAAATTCTAGAAAAAAAAATATTTGATAATATTTGGATACAGCCCGCCGCAGGTGATGCCGGAGGTTCATTAGGATCCGCACTAGCCCTTTGGCATATAGAAAAAAAAAATAAAAGGATAATTAATAACATTGATCAAATGAAAGGATCATACTTAGGACCCGAATATTCCCAAAGTGAAATTGAAAAAAAATTAAAAGATATTGGAGCAAATTATGAAATTTTAAGTGAAAGCGATATATTAGAAAGAAGTGCGGAAGATTTGTCAAAGGGTAATGCAGTTGGTTGGTTTCAGGGAAGGATGGAATTTGGACCAAGAGCGCTTGGCGCAAGGTCAATTTTGGGCGACCCAAGATCTGCAAGTATGCAAAAAAATCTTAATTTAAAAGTAAAATACAGGGAAAGCTTTAGACCTTTTGCGCCATCTGTTTTGCGCGAAGATATATCTGAATGGTTTGATTTAAATGAAGATAGTCCATACATGCTTTTAGTGGCCAATGTTAATAAAAACAAACAAATTGAAATGAATAAAGAACAAAAAAAATTATTCGGAATAGATAAACTTAATGTAAGAAGATCCAAGATTGCTGCTGTAACACACGTAGATTATTCAGCAAGAATTCAAACAGTTCATGAAGAAACTAATAAAAAATTCTTTAGACTGCTAAAAAAGTTTAAGGAAAAAACAGGATGTCCAGTATTAGTAAATACTTCTTTTAACGTCAGGGGAGAACCCATTGTAAATACACCCGAAGATGCATTCAATTGTTTTATGGGTACAGAGCTAGATAACCTGGTTATAGGAAATTGTTATTTAAAAAAAGAAAATCAAAAAACTGAACTAAAAAAAGATTATAAGTCTAAATTTGAACTTGATTAAATTTGGTTGCGGGGGACGGATTTGAACCGCCGACCTCAAGGTTATGAGCCTTGCGAGCTACCAGGCTGCTCCACCCCGCGATATTTAAAATCTATTTTTTAATTTGTTTAATTTTTTAACTCTTTTAATATTTTCTTGAAGTATTCTTTTCTTTTTTTCAGACGGTTTTTCATATGTATTTTTTAATTTTATAATTTTAAAAAAACCATCTCGCTGTAGTTTTCTTTTTAAAACTCTCAACGCTTGTTCAACATTATTATCTTTAACTTCTATTTTAATAACAACCTCCAAAAAGTCAGATTTGATATCACTTTAAAATTTGTTTGTCTATTATTATTTAAATTAGGAAGATAATTTAGCTTTTTCTTTCTCTCTCTTTTCTCTTTTGATTCTTCTTTCAGCTTTTTCAATTGCTTCTACTAGATCTTTCTGAGAAAATAATCCCATCGCAACAGGATCTTTAGGATTTAAACTATTATAATTCCAATAATTTTTATTTCTAATTGCGCTAACAGAATTTTTTGTGATTCCTACAAGTTTACCAATTTGAGAATCTTTTAAAAGAGGATGTTGTTTAATTAGCCAGAGAGCTGAGTCTGGTTTATCCTGTCTTTTTGACAATGGTACATATTTTTTTATTTTTTTCGATTCTGATTTTATTTCTACATCATTAGTTTTTAATTGAAGTTCTCTTTCTTCATTTTGGGAGGATAGTTCAATTTCTTCTTTTGTTAATTGACCAGCAATTATTGGATTATATCCCACTATTCCTTTAGCCACTTCTCCATCAGCAATACCTTGAACTTCAACTTCATGTAAATTGCAAAAATTTGCAATTTGTTTAAAAGTTAATGTTGTATTTTCAACTAACCACACGGCCGTGGCCATAGGCATTAAAGGTGTATTTGTCATTAATTTTTTTTGTTTGATCTAAAATTTTGAAATTTTTTGTTAAATTTACTTACTCTACCTTTATCCAACAATTTTTGTTTACCACCTGTCCAAGCAGAGTGTGATTTTGGATCTATTTCAAGTTTAAGCACATCACCCTCAGATCCCCAAGTTGATCGAGTTTCAAATTGAGTTCCGTCAGTCATTTCTACTTTAATCTTGTGGTATTTTGGGTGTATATTTTTTTTCATAGTGCGTTTTATAACAAAAGTTTATTTAAAAACAATTAAAAGTTAACAAGTTTTTCAAGCAATTTGTCGTATATAATGTTACTGGATGCTTTTATATTTATATTGTCCATTTTGTATTTATCAATATCATTAATTTTACCTCCAGCTTCTTTAACAATCAAAACTCCTGCAGCAATATCCCAAAGATTAATATTGTTTTGAAAAAAACCATCCAGTCTTCCAGCAGCAGTATAAGCCAGGTCTAAAGCCGCACATCCTGTAAGTCGTATGTTTAGATCTGTATTTAATGCACCTTTTAGATTTGTTGCAAAAAGACATTCATTTAAATTATTTTTTTTTGAAACCCTAATTCTATGATTATTAAAATATGAACCATTATTTTTTTCTGCATAGAACATTTCATTTTTAATTGGATCAAAAATTAAACCTGTTATAATTTCATTTTCAGATCTTAGCGCTATAGAAATAGCAAAGTGTGGTATTCCATGTAGAAAATTAGTTGTTCCATCTATAGGATCAATAATCCATAAATTTTTTTTATCAGAATTTTCAATATGACCTATTTCTTCACTTAATATTGAAAAATTTTTTTTTGATTTCATTAATTCTTCAATTAAAATTTTTTCTACCTTTTTATCTGAATTAGTTACAAAATCTTTAGGACCTTTGACAGAAACTTGTAAATTTTCTAATTCACCAAAATCTCTAATAAGTATTTTGGAAGCTTTTTCACATGCTTTAATCATTATATTTAAATTAGGAGAGATGCTATTCATAAGCTATATTTTTTTTACGTATTCAGTTGTTCTAGTATCAACTATTATTTCATCTCCACTTTCAATAAAAGGTGGAACTTGAATTTTGATACCGTTATCTAAAATTGCAGGTTTGTATGATGATGATACTGTTTGTCCTTTTAATGCAACATCTGTTGTGTTGATTTTACATAGAATTTGATTAGGTAATTCTACAACAATTGGACTATCATTGTAAAAACTAATATTTACTTCAAGATTTTCAGATAAGAAATTTCCTTTATCTCCTAGTTTTTCTTTTTTAATGTTTATTTGTTCAAATGTCTTTGGTTCCATAAAATAGTAACTACTTTCATCTTCATATAAGTAAGAATATTTTATTTCATCAACAATTGCTTTTTGCACAGAATCACTTGATCTAAATCTTTCGTTTAATTTAGTATTTTTATTAACACTTTTCATCTCTACTTGATTAAAAGCACCACCTTTGCCTGGTTTTACATGTTGTGTTTTTAAAACTTCCCATAAATCATCTTTGTGTTCCAGCAACATTCCAGGTTTAATTTCATTTGCTAATATTTTCATTTTATTTTTTTTATTGCTTCCATTGGAGAAAGTTTTTTATTATTCCAGATGTAGCCTGAAATAGCTAAAAAGTTAGCTTTATTCAACAAAAGTTTTTTATAATTTGTATCTTTAATTCCTCCTATAGCAACTATAGGAATTTTTGTTAAATTTTTTGCATAAATTAAAGTTTTTATGTTAGCTTTATATTGAATCTTCTTAGTTTTCGAAGAAAAAAATGAACCTAAAGCAATATAATCTGCCTTATTAATTAAAGCTTTTTTAATTAATTTTTTCGAATTATGACATGTAATACCAATAATTTTATTCTTTAGTAATTTTCTTGCTTTTTCTATATTCATATCATTTTTTCCCAAATGGCATCCATCAGCATTTATTTTTTTTGCTAAGATCGGTTCATCATTTATTATAAATTTCACACCAAATTTTTTCGCCATTTTTCTTATTTTTTTACCAACATTATATTTTAATTTATAACTCGTTTTTTTTAAACGTAATTGAAAATAGGCAATTTTTTTTGTTTTAAAAATTAATTTTAAATTTTCTAAAAAATTTTTATTAGTAATTTTAGGAGGTGATACTAAATATATAAATTTTGATTTAGGCAGCTGTTTGAGATTCTTTTTGTTCAGACCATTCAGCTTTTACCGAAAGGTTGTTCATCTTTGATCTATGGTTAAATATTTTTTTTGTATTTATTATATCTTTCTGATTTTTTCCCCAATATTTTAGAGCGCTTTGTTGAAGAGCTCTACCATAAGAAAAAGTCATTATAAAATTAGTATTATTAATCTTATTTATAGTATTAAGATTTTTTGTTGCCTCTAACTCACTTTGGCCACCAGATAAAAATGCTATACCTGGAACCTTATTTGGTACACTTTCTTTTAAACAATTAACAGTCATTTCAGCTATTTCCTCCGTGCTAGCTTTTTTTTCACAGTCTTTTCCAGGCAATATCATATTAGGTTTTAATATTGTGCCACTTAAATCAATTTTAAATAAATCTAACTGTTCATAGCAAATTTTTAAAATTTCTGCAGTAACCTCATAGCACTTTTTTATATCATGATTTCCATCCATTAATAATTCTGGTTCAACTATCGGGACCATATTGGCTTCTTGAACTAAGGAAGCGTATCTAGCCAAGGCATGAGCATTTGAAATTAAGGATAATTTAGATGGTGTAGAACTAGATATTGAATAAACTGCTCTCCACTTTGTGAATCTCGCTCCTAAAGTGTAATATTCTTTTAATCTATCTCTTAAACCATCTAGACCCTCAGTTATTTTTTCTGAACGAGATCCAGATAAATCTTTTGCTCCTGTATCAACTTTAATTCCTGTTACTGCACCTGATTTATTAATTAGTTCTGGAATTTTGACTCCTGAAGATGTTGTTTGTTTTATCGTTTCATCATATAAAATTACTCCTCCAATAAAATTTTTCATACCTTCTGAAGAAAAAAGAGTTTCTCTAAAACTTAATCTACTGTCAGACGTAGATTTTACACCCACAGAATCTAATCTTTTACTCATAGTGCCTGTGCTTTCATCAGCAGCCAGGATGCCTTTGCCTTTAGAAACTATTTTCATTACAATTTTGTTTAATTCACTCATTTAATTGATCGCAGTTATACCAGGTAAATTTTTACCTTCAAGATATTCTAAAAATGCACCACCTGCAGTTGAGACAAACGAAAAAGAATTTATCAAATTAAATTTATTTATTGCTGCTACAGTATCCCCTCCTCCGATCACAGAGAAAGTATTATCTTGAGTCTTCTCAGCAATAATTTTTGCTATTTCTTTAGTGCCATTTTCAAAAAAAGGATTTTCAAAATAACCCGCTGGACCATTCCATAAAATAGTATTTGAATTTGAAATTGTAGACTTTATTGAAGAAATTGTATTTTTTCCAATATCTAAAATAACATCATCATTTTCTATTTCGTCTAATAACTTATTTGTACCTGCTGAATAGGTATTTTTTGAAACAATTACATCTGATGGATATAATAATTTGCAATTATATTTTTTTGAATTTTCAAAAATTTCTGAAACTATTTTATTGCAACCTTGCTCATTTATTGATTTTCCTATGTTGGTTCCTTTTTCCTTTAAAATTGTATTAGCCATTCCTCCAACAATTATAATATTATCAAATTTTTTGATTAAATTAGAAATTATTTTTATTTTTGTTGATATTTTTGATCCACCTAGAATACAGGAAACAGGTTTTTTAAATGTAGAAGTTATTTTTTTTAAAGCACTTATTTCTTCTTTTATTTGGATACCAAAATACGAAGGTATATATTTTGTAATTGCATCTATAGAAGCATGAGATCTGTGCGAGCAAGAAAAAGCATCATTTATGTAAATTTCACCAAGATTGGAGAGTTTTTTTGCAAATTCATTATCGTTTTTTTCCTCTCCTTCATTGAAACGAATATTTTCTAACATTATAATTGAATTAGCATTTGTTGAATTTATTTTATCTACAAGTTTTTCATTAATTTGATCTTTAATTAACAATACATTAACTCCTAACATTTCAGATAATTTTTTACAAACAGGAGCAAGAGATAAATCGGGCATTATCTTACCTTTTGGTCTTCCTATATGTGATATTAATATAATTTTAGATTTTTTCTGTATTAAATAATTTATAGTTGGAATTATTTTTTTTATTCGACTTAATTCAGTTATATTTTTATCTTGTATAGGAACATTTAAATCTAGACGTAGTAATATTTTTTTTTTTGATAAATCAATATTTTCAGTCAATATACATTTCATTAAATTCTGCTAATATATTTTACAAGATCTATCATTCTGTTAGAAAATCCCCATTCATTATCGTACCATGCAGAAATTTTACCCATTTTTTTTTCTACTACAGTAGTCAAGGAACTATCAATTATTGCTGAATTGGGATTATGATTAAAATCAACGGAAACTAGTCTTTCATTGGTGATTTCTAATATCCCTTTTAATTTTTTTTTGGACGCATTAATGAATGCTTTGTTAATTTTATCAATTGTTAAATCTTTTTCAGTACAAAAAACAAATTCAATTATTGACACATTTGGCGTTGGAACTCTCAATGCCACTCCTTCAAGCTTACCTTTAAGTTCAGGTATTATTTCTCCAATTGATCTAGAAGCACCAGTTGACGTCGGAACAATTGATTGGATTGCTGATCTTGATCTTCTAGGATCTTTATGAGAATTATCTAAAAGTCTTTGATCTGTAGTAAAAGCATGAACGGTTGTCATAAAGCCTTTTTCAATTTTAAAATTATTATTTATTATATTAGCTACAGGAGCTAGACAGTTAGTGGTACATGAAGCTGCAGAAATTATTTTATCATTTTTATTTATAGTTTTTTCATTTACCCCATAAACTATAGTTTTATCCGCATTTTTACATGGCGCTGAAACGATAACTTTTTTTGCCCCATTTTTAATATGTGAAATAAGTTTCTCTTTTTTATTGAATTTTCCTGAACATTCTAAAACAAAATCTACATTGTTTTTTTTCCAATTAATTTCATCTAAATTTGAGCATTGAGAGAATTTAATTGTATTATTGTTTAAAATTAAATGATTTTTATTATATTTAATTTCAGATTTAAATTTTCCATGAATTGAATCGTTTTTTAATAATAAGGATGCAACCTCAGAATTTGATCTACTATTAATATGTTGCACTTTTACATTCTTCACTTTATTTTCGATTAATGATCTCACGATCATTCTTCCTATTCTTCCAAATCCGTTTATACCTATTTTTATAGTCATAAAGATTTTTTGATTTTCCTTATTATATTTTCGCTTGTTAAATTAAAATGTTCAAATAATTTCTTGTAGGGTGCACTTCTTCCAAACTCATTTATTCCAAAAGATAAATCATCATTATTTAAATATTTTTTCCAATAATCTGTAGTAGAAGCTTCAAGGGATATCTTAAATTTTGCTTCTTCAAGAATACTGGATTTATATTTATTAGATTGTAAATCAAATAATTCGTGGCAAGGCATTGAAATTACTTTTGTATATATTTTTTCTTTGGCTAATTTATGACAAACATCAATTGCTAAATTAACCTCAGAACCTGTTGCTAAAATAGTTATATCTATTTTTTTATTATTTCTAAAAATTTCATATGCTCCGAATGAACATTTATTGACCTTTGTAAATTTTTTTCTAACTTGATTAAGTTTTTGCCTCGTAATAGCAATTACCGAAGGAGTTTCATTCGATTTTAATGCTAATTGCCAGCATTCATATGTTTCAATAGTATCTGCCGGTCTGAAGACATTAAGATTAGGGATTGATCTCAAATTTGCCAATTGTTCGATTGGTTGGTGTGTTGGTCCATCTTCTCCAAGTCCTATTGAATCATGGCTCATTACATATATTACTTTTTTTTTCATCATTGCCGCTAAACGAATTGATGGTCTACAGTAATCACTAAAGATTAAAAAGGTACCTCCGTATGGTATTAAATTACTATGCAAAGATATACCGTTCATTATTCCACACATAGCATGTTCTCTGACACCATAATGAATATAATTTCCATTGAATTTTCCAGGTTTAATTATTACATGATTTTTTGTTTTAGTATTATTTGATCCTGATAAATCTGCAGAACCTCCAATAATATTTGTCATCTTTTTAGTTATAATATTTAATATTTTTTCAGAAGATTTTCTTGTTGCTATATTTTCTAAACTTTTAGCTGCATTCATTTTCTCTAATTTGAAAATGTTATCTAAATTAATTCTATTTTTCGGTAATGAGTATTTTTTTGATTTACTTACTTTTTTTCCAATTTTCCTCCATTCGTTTAATATTTTTTTTGGCATTTCAAACGGCGAGTAGTTCCAATTTAATTTTTTTCTAACTAAATTCACTTCATCTTTTCCCAACGGGCTTCCATGTACAGATGCTGTTTTTGCTTTATTAGGAGATCCATAACCAATTATAGTTTTACATGAAATTACCGTTGGCTTGCTCGCATTTTGTGCTTTTTTTAAAGCTTTAAATATTTGTTTTTCATTATGACCATCTATTAAAATATAGCTCCAACCATAACTCTCAAATCTTTTTTTAAAATTATCTGATACAGCTAGACTTGTTTTTCCATCGATTGAAATAGAATTATTATCAAATAGCATAATTAAATTTTTCAGCTTTAAGTGTCCCGCAAGACTCAATGCTTCGTGACTAATTCCTTCCATCAAACAACCATCTCCCGCTAAAACATAAGTTTTATGATTAATAAATTTTTTTCCATATTTTTCTTTTAATATCTCTTCAGACAAAGCAAGCCCGACTGCGTTTGCAATTCCTTGACCAAGTGGACCAGTTGTTGTTTCAATTCCTGAATTGAAATGATATTCAGGATGTCCTGCACAAATAGAGTTTAACTGGCGAAAATTTTTTATATCTTTTAAAGTAATGCTTTTATAGCCAGTCAAATACAAAATAGAATAAAGCAGCATAGAACCGTGACCAGCAGATAAAACGAATCTGTCTCTATTTATCCAGTTTGGATTTTTTGGATTAAACTTAAGGTAGTATTTGTAGAGGATAGTTACAACATCTGCCATTCCCATAGGCATACCAGGATGACCTGAGTTAGCTTTTTCTACTGCATCAATAGACAAAAAGCGAATTGCATTTGCCAAATCTCTGTTTTGTTTGTTCAAAAGTTATCCTATATAGACTAAGAAGACTCAATTTAATAATATACTTATATATATATGAAATCATTGAATGAAAAAGAAAAAAAATTAGATGATGCTTTATCTAAATTAAATAGTTTGAAGCTAGAAAATCCTAGCATGAAAGATACAATAGAAATTTTAAACAATCAAAAAAATCAATTAGAAATTGAAAAACAAGATCTGGAAACAAAATATTTGTCTTTAAAAGAAGAGCATGCGAAGCTTGAGTTAAAATTAGACGAAATGAATCAAAAAAAATTTATAGAAAAAAAAAAGGAACAAGAATTCTCAGAAAAAATAGATGAACTCAATCAAGAAACAGATACTTTGTTAGAAGAGATAGATAAATGGCAAATATAAATATAAAATTTAATGGGAAAGAATATTTATTATCATGTGAAGATGGACAGGAAGAGCATTTAGAACAACTGTCTAATCATTTAAACGAGAAATTTAGTAATCTTAAAAATTCTTTAGGAAATATAGGTGAAAATAAACTTCTTTTAATTACTTCTATTACTATAATGGACGAGTATTTTGAAACAAAGAAAAAAATTAAAGAAAGTAAAGAAGAGTTAAAAAATTTAACAGAAAGATTTAAAGAACTAAAGTCTCTTGTGTACGAATATAAAGATAATAAAGAAAGTGAAGCAAATAAATTAAGTGAAGAATTATCCAAGTTGGTTAATGATATTGATCAAAATAAAATGAATTATGAGAATATTATAGATAATGCAACAGATCAAATAGAAAATTTTTTAAAAAAAGCAAGTTCAGAAAATAAAGTTCAATAAAAATTGTGATAAAAAAAAAATTAAGAAATAAAATTCTTAACCTGAGAAAAAGAAAATATAATGATAATATTAAAATAAATTTTTTAAAATTTTTTCAAATTCTTAATAAAAAAATAAATTTAAATAATAAAAAATATATAGGAGGATATTTTCCAGTAAATTATGAAATTAATGATTTAGAAATTTTGAAAGAATTAAAAAAAAGAAAATTCATCATTTCTTTTCCAACTGTATCAAAAAAAAAATCAAATGGATTTTTATAAATGGACTTTTTTAGATCCTTTATCATTAAATCAATATGGAATACCTGAGCCAAACAAAACTTTTAAGATTTATCCTGATATTTTATTAGTTCCTTTAGTTGCTTTTGACAGTAGGCTTTATAGGTTGGGTTATGGAGGAGGATATTATGATAGATATATAGAAAAATTATCAAAAAAGAAAAAAATACTTACCATAGGACTAGGATATTCTTTTCAAAAAGTGAATAAGATTCCAAATAATAAATATGATAAAAAATTAGATATAATTATAACTGAAAAATATATTTTACAATGAGAATTTTTTTTTTAGGTGACATTGTTGGAAAATCTGGAGTCAATTCTGTTAAAGAAAATCTTCCAAAAATAATTAAAAAAAAAAAAATAGATTTTGTAATTGTAAACGGTGAAAACGCAGCCGATCAAGGGGTCGGCATAACTGAAAAAATAACAAATGAACTTTTGTCATTAGGAGTAGATGTAATAACTACCGGGAATCATGTTTGGGACCAGAAAGAAACAATTGACCATATAACAAGAGAAACTAGATTATTAAGACCTCACAATTTAGCAGAGGGATCTCCAGGAAAAGGTTTTGAAATTTTTAATTCAAAAACAGGATTTAAAATCGGTGTTTTAAACTTAATGGGAAATATTTTTATGAAAAAATGTGAAGATGTTTTTCAGTCTTCAATTAATTTTCTTAAAAAAAATAAATTAAAAAAAGATTACGATTTTTTAATAGTTGATTTTCATGGAGAGATAACAAGTGAAAAAATGGCAATTGGACATTTATTTGATGGCAGTGCAACTCTTGTGGTCGGAACACATACACATGTACCAACACATGATGCTAGAATTTTGAGTTTAGGTACTGCATATCAAACTGATGCCGGCATGTGTGGAGATTATAATTCGGTCATTGGTATGGATAAACAGAATTCTATAAACAGGTTTTTAAAAAAAAATTCAATTAAGCATTATCCTTCTATAGGTGAAGCAAGTTTATGTGGAGTTATTGTTGATGCTAATTTAAAAAATGGTTTAGCAAGAAATATAGAACATTTTATTTATGGAGGAGATCTAAAAAATTCTTTATAAAATATGGCAGGGCACTCACATTGGGCTGGGATAAAACATAAAAAGGGAAAAGCAGATAAACAAAAATCGAAAATTTTTTCTAAACTTTCAAGGGAAATTACCGTTGCTGCAAAACTTGGAGATAAAAATCCTGATATTAATTCAAGATTGAGATCCGCTATACAATCTGCAAGATCTGCAAATATGCCAAAAGAAAATATTCAAAGAGCAATTGATAAATCAGAAGTTGCAAATGATTCAAATTATGAAAATTTAAGATACGAGGGTTTTGGGCCTAACAAAATTGCTGTTATTATAGAAACTTTAACAAACAATAAAAATAGAACAGCCTCTAATATAAGAACCATTTTTCAAAAAAATGGAGGAAATTTAGGTACATTAGGATCTGCATCTCATTATTTTAATCAGTCAGGGGTTATAAAAATTAGCAAAGATGAGATTAAAGAACAGGAACTTTTAGATTTGACAATAAGCGCTGGTGCTGAAGATTTTTTTTCTTTCAAAGATTATTATGAAGTTAGATGTGATAAAAAAGAAATATATAATGTAAAAAAAAATATTGAAAAGAATATAAATAATTTCTTATATACAGGGATTGAATGGATACCTATCAATAATTTAGAGATGTCAGAAGATAATAAAAAAGCAGCTATTAGTTTTTTAGAAAGTCTTGAGGATATTGAAGATGTACAAAATGTTTATGCAAATTTTAAATTAAATTAAATGTTTATAATAGGAATAGATCCTGGAATTTCCGGAGCTATATGCTTCTTTGAAGATGGTGAAATAAAAGATGTTATCGAAATGCCAAATATGGCAGAAGGAAAAAAAAACAAAAAACAAATTAATGGATCGCAAATTTATAATGAGATATCTAGTAGGATTAAAGATAAATCAAAAAAAAATATTTTTGTAGTTATAGAAAAAGTATCTGCTATGCCTGGTCAAGGGGTTACAAGCATGTTTAACTTTGGACAATCTTTTGGAGCAATAAAAGGAATATGCGCTGCCATGCAATTACCAATGTATTTTGTAAGTCCAGCCAAATGGAAGAAGTATTTTAATCTAATAAAAACCGAAAAAGATGCAAGTAGAGCTAAAGCTATAGAGATTTTTCCTTATATTTCTTCACAATTATCAAGAAAAAAAGATATGAATAAAGCAGATGCTATTTTAATAGCAAGTTTTTTCAATAATACTTACGCTAAAGAGTAATAACTTATAATTAAAGCCAAATTGATGACACATTTTAGTGTGAAACGTTAAAAATGGAAGCTGATATAACATCACAAGCCGTAGGACTTGCTAGTAATACTGATTTTTCAATAATTACATTGTTTTTGAGAGCAGACATAATTGTAAAGTCTGTAATAATTATTCTTATTGTAAGTTCCATTTATTCTTGGGCGATTATCTTTGATAAATTAAAGTTATTTAGAAGAATAAATAAAAGTTCAGAGGAATTTGAAGATAAATTTTGGAAATCAAAATCTGCAGAAACATTCTATAATAGTTTGCCTCAAAATATTGAAGATCCTATGGCAATTTTATTTAAAAGTTCAATGCAGCAAGTATTGAAATCTCGTTCAAAGTCAAATCTTAGCGAAAGATTAACAACTATTCTGGAAGTTAATATTGAAAAACAAATGAACACAATTGATAAAAATTATACTTTTCTTGCAACAGTAGGATCGACTGCTCCATTCATTGGTCTTTTTGGAACAGTATGGGGGATAATGAATTCATTTCAATCTATTGCAATATCTAGAAATACGAGTCTTGCAATTGTAGCACCAGGAATTGCAGAAGCTCTTTTTGCAACGGCTTTAGGCTTGCTTGCAGCAATACCAGCAGTTATTGCTTATAATAAATTTTCCAGTGACTCAAAAAAGTATTCGCAAAGGTTAGAAAATTTTTCCAAAAGATTTATATCAATAATTTAAAATGGCTTTTAAATTTAAAAAATCTTTAAAAGAACCAATAAGTGAAATAAATGTTACTCCATTTGTAGATGTAATGCTTGTATTACTGATCATATTCATGGTTACTGCTCCTTTATTGACAGTTGGTGTTCAAGTTGATCTACCAGAAAGTTCTGCGGACTCTCTTCCAGAAGAACAAGAACCTCTTACATTAACTATAAATTCTAAAGGTGAAATTTTTATTCAAGAATCAAAGGTTGAATATGAAAAAATTATAGCAAAAATTCTAGCAGTTTCAAAAAATCGAACTGATACAAGAATTTATGTTAGAGGAGACAAAACTATAAATTACGGTAGAGTTCTTGAAATTATGGGAATGTTATCAGGATCAGGATTTACTAAAGTTGCATTAATCTCTGAACCATTTAAGGAAAGATAGACTTGTATAAAAGTTTAATTATTTCTTCTGGGTTTCATTTAGCAATAATATTTATTGCTGTAATTAGCTTACCATTTATTTCAAAAAAACCAATTAATTTACCACCAATTGTATCTATTGAGTTAATTCAAATAACTGAAAAAACAAATATTCCATTTGCACCAAAGGCAAAAAAAATTATAGAAAAGGTTAAAAAGGAAAAAGAAAAGCTTGTTTCAGAGCAAGCGCCTCCCAAAAAAAAAATAAAAAAAGATAAACCTGATGCAATTCCTTTACCAGATAAAAAAGTAGAGAAAATTAAAAAAATTGAAGAAAAAAAGCAGAACCCTTTAAAAGAAGATAATGAAGCAAAACAGGTTTCAGAATTTGAAAAAGATGATTTATTTGACCCAAATAGCATAGCTGCCCTTATAGATAAATCAAAAGAAGAAGTAGCAGACACAAACAAAAAGTTAAATAAAATAACACAGTCACAAGATGCCTCAATTACAACTTCAGCACTTTCATTAAGTGAAGAAGATGCTCTTAAAGCTCAAATATTTGGATGTTGGAGCATCCCTTTAGGATTGCCATATAATGAAAATTTAATAGTAAGAATTAAATTAAAGTTAAAACCCGATGGATCAGTAATTAAGTCTGAAATTTTGGATCATATAAGAATGAATAGTCCAGGCCAAGGATTTTATAAAGTTTTAGCAGAAAGTGCATTAAGAGCGATCAAATTGTGTCAGCCATTAAGAGTTCCTTCCACTGGTTATGAAAGATGGAAGGATTTACAATTAAATTTTGATGCAGGAGAAATGCTAGGAGGATAATGAAAAATTTAAAAATATTTTTTATTTTACTTTTTTATTTGTTTCCAAACAAATCTTTTTCATTAATTGAAGTTGATATCACTAGAGGAAATTTAGATCCACTTCCAATTGCTGTGTCTCCTCTTTTTTCTAATGAAAAAACAAAAATTAATTTAAAAAAAGAACTTGATTTAGATGATCTTGGTTTAGAAATTTCAAAAATTATAGATAATAACTTAGAGCAATCTGGGCTATTTAACCCTTTAAGCAAAGATGCTTTTCTACAAGAGTCAGATATAGCTCATCTTAAACCAAGATTTGAAGATTGGTCTTTAATTAAAGCTCAAGCTTTAATCACAGGTAAAGTTTCATTTGAAGAAGAAAAATTAAGAGTTGAGTTTAGATTATGGGATGTTCTAGCTGGGAGGGAAATGTTAGCTTTAGCTTTCACAACTGTTCCAAAAAATTGGAGAAGAGTTGGTCATATAATTACAGACAAAGTTTACGAGAGATTAACTGGTGAGACGGGTTATTTTGATACAAGAATAATTTATGTATCAGAAGAAGGTCCAAAGACAAAAAGGATAAAGAAACTTGCAATAATGGATCAAGATGGTTTCAATAACAAATACCTTACTCTGGGCAATGAGTTAGTTCTTACACCACGATTTAATCCAACAAATCAAATGGTAACTTACCTGTCTTATTTCAAAAATTTACCTAGAGTTTATCTTTTAGATATTGAAACTGGAATACAAGAGGTAGTTGGTGATTTTCCTGGGATGACATTTGCACCTAGATTTTCTCCAGATGGAAAAAAAATAATAATGAGTTTTGCAAAAGATGGCAATTCAGATATTTATACTATGGATCTTGAAAATAGAATTGTACAAAAAATTACAAACCATCCTTCTATAGATACTTCACCATCATATTCTCCAGATGGTAAGTATATTACTTTTAACTCGGACAGGAGTGGTTATCAGCAAATATATGTTATGAAAAATGATGGAAAAAATGTAAAAAGAATATCTTTTGGCAAAGGTCTTTATGGGACTCCTGTATGGTCCCCAAGGGGTGATTTGATTGCTTTTACAAAATTACACAAAGGTAAATTTTATATTGGCGTCATGAGAACTGATGGCAAAGGAGAAAGATTATTAACTGAAAATTATTACCAAGAAGCTCCGTCATGGTCGCCAAATGGAAGAGTTTTGATTTTTTATAGAGAAACTAAAACTGATAATAAAGGCCAAGGGTTCTCTGCAAAGCTATGGTCTATAGATTTAACAGGTTATAATGAAAGGTTGATTGAAACTGAAACAGATGCTTCAGATCCATCATGGTCGTCTTTATTGAGCAATTAATGGTATTGAGCAATTAATGGTTAAATTTTGTTGATTTTTATCAAATAATCTTGATTTTTTGACTTGAAAGATCTATTTAGGTGTGAAAAAGTTTAAAAAATTGATTTAAAGGAGTCCTAATGATTTTTAACAAAACTTATAGAAACACAATATTAATATTAATTCTTAGTTTAGTTTTGTCAGCTTGTGCAACAAAAAAAACATCTACAACAACTACTTCAAGTGCACAAATGAAGGATGATGTTTATGTAGGAACTGATACAGTTAAATATTTAGCTGATGGAGTTCCAGATAGAGTTTTCTTTGCGACAAATGAATCAATTTTAACAACAGCTGCAAGAGACACTTTAAGAAAGCAAGCAGCTTGGTTAAGAAAAAATTCTGGAATTAATGTAGTAGTAGAAGGCCATGCAGACGAAAGAGGTACAAGAGAATATAACTTGGCATTAGGTGAAAGAAGAGCTAATGCAGCCAAAGATTATTTAATGACTTATGGTGTATCATCTAGCAGAATTTCTGTGATAAGTTATGGAAAAGAAAGACCGGTAGACTCAGGATCCAATCCATTATCTTGGTCAAAAAATAGAAGATCTGTAACAGTAAAAGCTAATTAATAATTTTTAAAAAAGACTCTAAAAACTATATAAGTTTTTAGGGTCTTTTTTTTGCCATTATTATATTTACAAATGAATTAATGCACATTATTAAAAAAAAATTTATATATTTAATAATTATTTTTTTTGTTTTAATAAATAATTCCTTTTCTGAAGATCATAATATTTATGAAATACTTAAATTAATTCAACAGGACGTTAAAACACTAGAAAGAGCCGTATATTCTGAAAATTTTTCAAACAATGAACAACTGGAAAATTCATCTCAGTCATTAGATCAAAATTCTGAAGAAGTTCTAACAAGGCATTTACTTAAACTTTCTGAAATTGAAAAACAATTTCAAACTTTAACAAATAGATTTGAAGAAATAAATTTTAAACTTGATAAACTCTCTAGCAGATTATCTAAAGTACAAGCTGATAATCAATTAAGATTTCAAAATTTAGAAGAAAAAGCAATCTTTGGAGAAGAATTAGAAAATGATAAAAAAATTTCTTCTTTACCTGAATCAGAAAAAGAATTACCAGGTTCTAGTCAACCACAAGATTTAGGATCAATCTCTTACAAAGATTTTGAGACAAAAAATGAAACTCAAAAAACTGAATCTATAGAAACTACATCAACAGTTGTCACAGAAGTCTTTGAGTCAGAAGAAAAATTATTACCAGATGTAATTCCAGAAAAACAATATGAGTTTGCAACAAGTTTTTTAAAGGTGGGAGATTATAATACTGCTGAAAGAGCTTTTAGAGAATTTGTTATTAAAAATCCAGAACATGATTTAGCTGGAAATGCACAATATTGGTATGCTGAAACATTTAGAATAAGACAACTTTACACAGATGCTGCTTCAGCATATTTAGAAGGTTATCAAAAATATCCAAAAAGTGAAAAGGGTCCTATAAATTTATTAAAACTTGGAGTATCATTAGTACAGATGGGGGAAAAAGATCAAGGTTGTTTGATGATAGTGGGTGTAGAAGATGAATATCCGGAAGCAAATCAATCTGTTCTTCAAAAAGCAAAGTATGAACAAAAAAAGTTTCAATGCAAAGAAAAAAACTCATAAGGTTGTTAATAAACATTTAAAAGACTCAAAAATAAAAAAAGTTTATAAAGATTTTAAAAACAATTTAGATAGATATATCAAAGAAAGAAAATTTGCTGTGGCAGTTTCAGGTGGGCCAGATAGCTTAGCTTTAACATTTCTATCAAAATGTTATGCAGATGAAAAAAATATTGATGTTTTTTATTATACAATTGATCATAAGTTGAGAAAAAACTCATTTGAAGAGGCAAAAAAACTTAAATCTATATTAAAAAAAAATAATATAAAATGTAAAATAATATTTTGGAAAGGTAAAAAACCTAATTCAAATATTCAGTCTATTGCAAGAAATAATAGATATTTTTTACTTGAAAAGGAATGTGTTAAAAATAGTATAAATACGATTTTAGTAGGTCATCATTTAGATGATTTATATGAGAATTTTTTTATAAGATTATTTAGAGGTTCAGGACTTAAAGGTTTATCATCATTTAATAATGTATTCACAAAAAGAAAAAATAATATAAATATATTAAGACCCTTATTGAATCAAAAAAAGGAAAACTTAAAATATATTTCAAAATCTGTATTTAATTTTTATGTAGATGATATCTCAAATTATAATGATATTTTTACAAGAGTAAGGGTAAGAAAATTGATCAATAAATTTGAAAAAGAAGGTTTTGATGAAAACAAGCTTAAATTAACTTTAAATAACTTAAGTAGTACTAATCAATCAATAAATTATTATGTAGAAAAAAATATAAAATTAAACTCAAAGTTAATAAGTAATAAATTAGTTTGTATTTTAAAAAATACTTTTTTTATGGAAGCGGATGAAGTTGTATTTAGATCATTTTCAAAAGTCTTACAAAACATGGGACAAAAATATTATGAAAGTAGAGGAAAAACTATAATAATGGCATTAAAGAAAATTAATTCAAAAAAATTTGATAAAATTACTTTATCAGGGTGCGTTGTAGAAAAAGTTAATAATTCTGTGATAATTTATAAAGAAAATGCAAAAAAAACTTAGATTTGTGTCAAATTTACACTTGTTTAATTTAGAATAGATCCTACTTTATGTAATATTATGAATTTAAGAAATTTATTAATGTGGGCAATAATAGTTTTTCTAACTATTGGGCTATATAATATGTTTAAAAGTCCTCAAACCACATCTAATCAAAAAAATAACATTATTTTTTCAGAATTTTTAAAGGAAGTAGATAATGGAAGAGTTGTACAGGTTGAAATTCAAGGAAATAACATCAAAGGAATTATGTCAGATGGAAAAAAATTTACAACTTTTTCGCCAAATGATCCAAATCTAATAGAAAAATTATCAGATAAAGGCGTTAGTATTTCCGCCGCCCCTTTGGATGAAAAAATGCCTTCTCTTTTGGGTGTATTATTGTCTTGGTTTCCTATGTTGTTATTAATTGCAGTTTGGATATTTTTTATGAGACAAATGCAAGGTGGCAAAGGTGGAGCCATGGGCTTTGGAAGATCAAAAGCAAAAATGATGAATCAAATTAAAGGTAAAGTAACTTTTAACGATGTAGCGGGAGTAGAGGAAGCAAAAGAAGAAGTCGAGGAAGTAGTTGAGTTTTTAAAAGATCCTAAAAAATTTAGCAGATTAGGAGGAAAAATTCCAAGAGGATGTCTATTAGTTGGTCCTCCCGGAACAGGAAAAACTTTATTGGCAAGAGCTATAGCGGGAGAAGCAGGAGTTCCTTTTTTTACTATATCTGGATCAGATTTTGTAGAAATGTTCGTTGGAGTTGGAGCTTCTAGAGTAAGAGATATGTTTGAACAAGGTAAAAAAAATTCACCTTGTATTATTTTTATTGATGAGATTGATGCAGTTGGCAGAAGTAGAGGAGCGGGTCTTGGGGGAGGAAATGACGAAAGAGAACAGACACTAAATCAATTATTGGTGGAAATGGATGGTTTTGATACCAATGAGGGTGTAATAATTATTGCAGCAACGAATAGACCTGATGTATTAGATCCGGCATTACTTAGACCAGGAAGATTTGACAGACAAGTTGTAGTTTCTCTTCCTGATATTATTGGAAGAGAAAAAATTCTTAAAGTGCATGCAAAAAAAATATCTATGACACCTGATATTAATTTGAGAACTATTGCGAGAGGTACGCCTGGTTTTTCTGGAGCAGATTTAGCAAACTTAGTAAATGAGGCAGCACTCCTAGCGGCAAGAAAAAATAAAAGAATTGTTACTTATCAAGAATTTGAAGAAGCAAAAGATAAAGTTATGATGGGAGCTGAAAGAAGATCAATGGTAATGACAGATGAAGAAAAGAAACTAACCGCTTATCATGAAGCAGGACATGCTATTGTAACTATAAATGAAAAAGCAGCCTATCCGATACATAAAGCGACTATAATTCCTAGAGGAAGAGCTTTGGGAATGGTTATGCAACTTCCAGAAAAAGATGAATTATCACAAACAAGAGAACAGCTCCATGCCCAGATGGCAATTGCTATGGGAGGAAGAGTTGCAGAAGAAATTATATTTGGAGATGATAAGGTTACCACTGGAGCTTCAAGCGACATTGAGCAAGCTACAAAAAGAGCTAGAGCTATGGTCACAAGAGCAGGTTTAAGTAAAGAATTAGGACCAATTGCATATGGGGAGAATGAAGAAGAAGTATTTTTAGGAAGGTCAGTTGCTAGACAACAAAATATGTCAGAAGAAACCGCAAGAAAAGTCGACTCGGAAATAAAAAAAATTGTTGATAAAGGTTATGAAAGGGCAAAAAAAATATTAAATGAAAAGATTCAAGATCTTCATAAATTGGCTAAAGCTTTATTAACATATGAAACCTTAACAGGAAGCGAAATAGAGAATTTAATTAATAAAAACATCTATCCTGAAAACAAAGAAGATTTGAAGGTTGAAGATGAAAATCAAAGTTCTGCTCTTGGTTCAATCGGATTAAAACCAAAAATTGTTCATTAAAACCTAATGAAAAAATATTACACAAGAGTGTGTAATTTTTATTACGGTTCAGAATCAAAAAAAAAAGTAAAAAACAAAACTTCTCTACCACTTAATGGAAACGATTGTATATCTTTTGATTCTTTAGAAATTATTACTAGAAAATCAAAGAAAAAAATTAACATTAAAGAAATAAAAAAACAAAATAGCTTTTTGAAGCAAAAAATTAAATTTGATTTAAAATTAATAACTAAAAAAAAAAAATTTAAAAATTTAAATTTATCAAATACTCCAATTTTGATGGGAGTACTAAATCTTACACCTGATAGTTTTTCAGATGGAGGAAAGTATTTAAAAAAAAATCTAGGTTTAATTCATTCTAAAAAAATGATGAAGGCTGGTTGTAGTATTTTAGATATAGGAGGAGAGTCTACACGACCAGGCTCAGTTCCAATAGATGCTAATAAAGAATGGAAAAGAATTGAACCTACGTTATCAAAACTAAAAAAAT
>CACFSO010000008.1 GCA_902568975.1 uncultured Pelagibacteraceae bacterium | reverse complement strand
ATCGTTGGCCAATATATTAAATCCAATATTCTAGGAAAAGATCTAATTATTAAATAAAAATGTCTTAAAAATAGACCGTATATTCTAATAAAGCTCATTTTTATTTCTAGAAAGTTTCAAAAAAACTTCTTCCAAATTTTTTCTACCATGTTTTTTTATTAGATCTTCAGGCTTTCCTCTATCAATAATATTACCTTCTTTCATCATTAAGATGTTAGAACATAATCTTGTAACTTCATTCATATTATGTGAAGCTAACAAAATAGAAACTTTTTTTTCTTTTATGTAATCTTCCAAAAAAGTTCTCACAAAATCACCTATTTCTGGATCTAAAGAAGCTGTTGGTTCATCTAGCAATAACACGCTAGGCTCATTTATCAAAGCCTTTGCTAGACTTATTCTATTTTTTTGTCCTGAAGAAAGCTCACCTGTAACTCTATTTAACAAATTTTCTAATCTTAATTTATCGACTAGGTAATCTATTCTACTATTTAAATTTTTAATACTATATAATTTTCCATAAACAGTTAGATTTTGTTTAACAGTTAATTTTTTTGGCAACTCTATATATGGAGAAATAAAGTTTATTTTTTGTAAAATATTTATTCTATTTTCTTCAATTCTCATTCCATTTATAAATATTTCTCCACTTGATGGCTTTAATAAACCCAAAATCATACCAATAGTTGTTGTTTTTCCACATCCATTTGGGCCAAGCAATCCTAAAATTTCATTTTCTCTAATCTTAAAATTAATATTATTTACAGCTCTTTTTTTACCATAAAATTTTTTTAAATTTATTACTTCTACAGAATTTACCATTAAAATTTTGAAGCTCTTGATAGCCTATCATTAATTGTTTCACCCAATCCTCTATTTGGAATTTTTTCAACAGAAATACTTTTAAATTTTTTTTTTTTTATCATTCTTAAGGTTTTGTATAGATTTTTTGCTGCTTCCTTTAGATTATTTTTTTTACTTAAATAATAAAAGTTTTTACCAGATAATTTTCTTTTTTTAATTAATATAAATGCCTCATCTTGTTTTGGCCTGCGAACATTTAATTTTATGGGTATACCCGGAGAATAATGGAGTTTTGATTGGCCAGGAGACTTAATTTTTTTATTTTTCTTGTTAAATCTAAGATTTGTTTTAAGTATTTTATTAATTTTACTTATTTCTATTCCTCCAAGTCGAAGTATTTGTGGTTTATTTACCAAACTAATTATAGTTGACTCCAAACCTATTTTAGACCTTCCTCCATCAAGAATATATTTAATTTTTTTTCCAAACTCATCTTTAACATCTTTTTTTGATACTGGACTTATTTTTGTAGATATGTTTGCACTAGGGGCAGCCAGAGGATAATTTAAACTTTTTAAAAGTTTTCTTGTAATAAAGTGTCTAGGGAACCTAACAGCCAATGTTTTATTACTAGTGACATTTTTAGAAATTTTATTAACTTTATTTAATTTAAGTACAAAAGTTATTGGACCAGGACAAAATTTTTTAAACAATTTCATAAAATTAATATTTATTTGACAGTCTTTTTTTAACATTTTAATACTACTATAGTGCACTATAAGAGGATTTTTCTTTGGTCTTTTTTTTAATTTAAAAATTTTCGAAGTTGCTTTTGCAGAATAAGCATTTGCAGCTAAGCCATAAACAGTTTCTGTAGGAATGCCCACACATTCACCTTTATCTAAATAGTATTTAGATTTTTTAATATTTGAAAGATTGTTTTTCATGTAATATTACCAACTAATATATGAAAGAAAAAAATTTACCACATGATATTAAAAATAAATCATTCAATGAATTAAAAGAATTAATAAACAATATTATCGAAAGTCTTGAGAATAAAAAAGATCTTGAAAATTCAATTGAAGAATATCAAGCCCTAATAAGATTAAATAATATAATGGAAAAAAAATTTCAAAATACTTCAAAAGAAATATCTAAAATTACAAAGGAAAAAATAAACGATATATTAAATAAAAAAAATGAAAAAAAAATTAAATAAAATAGCTAAGGATACCAATTTATTTTTATTAAAATTTTTATCTAAACAGAAAAAAACAGATTTATTAAAACCCATGAAATATGGTCTGCTTCCTGGCGGTAAAAAGATTAGATCAAAGTTAATTATAGATGTAGGAAAGATATTTAAAATAAAATATCAAACACTTATTCTATTAGGTGCCGCTGTAGAATGTATCCATGCCTATTCTTTAATTCACGATGATCTTCCATGTATGGATAACGATTCATTAAGAAGAGGTAAGCTATCAACACACAAAAAATTTGGTGAGTCAACTGCAATCTTGGCAGGTAATTCACTTTTAACTATTGCTTTTGAAATTTTAAGTCAAAATAATATTAAATTTGATAATATTTTACGAATAAAATTAATAAATTTAATATCAGAATGTTCTGGACACTCAGGAATAGCAGGAGGTCAATATTCAGATTTAATTTTTGAAAAAAAAACAGTCTCTTTAAAAAAAATTTTAGAAATGCAAATTAAAAAAACAGGAAAACTTTTTAGTTTTTGTTGTATGGCACCTGTAATACTTAGTAAAAAATTCAAATATCTTAAAAAATTTGATAAAATTGGATCTAATATTGGTTTGTTATTTCAAATAGCTGATGATTTAATAGACTATACTGGTAATACAAAAAAGGTAGGTAAAAAAACGAAAAAAGATTTAAAAAAAGGTAAGGCGACCCTAATTAGTTTGATTGGGCATAAAAATACCATTAAATATGGAGAAAAATTAAAATTAGATATTTTTAAAAATCTTAATATATTTGGAAGAAAAGCAAAAGATTTAAAAGAAACTGTAAATTACATTTTTGAAAGAAGCAAGTGATTAAAAATTATAAGTACCTGAAAGATATTAACTTTCCAGCTGATATAAAAAAACTCTCTCAATCAAATTTAAAAATTTTAGCTGAAGAGGTTAGAAGCGAAATGATAGATGCAGTTTCTGAAACTGGTGGCCATTTAGGTGCTGGATTAGGCGTTGTAGAGTTAACAGTCGCATTACATTATGTTTTTAATACCCCAAATGATAAGTTAATTTGGGATGTCGGCCATCAAACTTATCCTCACAAAATATTAACAGGACGAAAGGATAGAATTAGAACTTTGAGAAAAGGTAATGGGCTATCTGGTTTTACAAAAAGATCAGAAAGTGAGTATGATCCTTTTGGAGCAGCGCACAGTTCAACATCTATATCATCAGCTTTGGGAATTGCTGTAGCAAATAAACTTTCAAATAAATCAAATAATGTAATTGCAGTAATAGGTGATGGAGCAATGAGTGCAGGAATGGCATATGAAGCCATGAATAATGCTGGAGCAACTAAGACAAAAATGATTGTTATTTTAAATGATAATGACATGTCTATTGCAAAACCAGTTGGAGCGATGAGATCTTATCTTGCAAAGATTCTATCTGGAAAAATATATTTTAGCTTTAGAGAGACTATAAAATTAATTATATCTGCTTTTTCAAAAAGATTTAGTAAGAAAGCTGGAAAAGCTGAAGATTTTTTAAGATCTGCTGTAACAGGCGGTACATTATTTAGCTCAATGGGTTTTTATTATATTGGTCCGATAGACGGTCATGACATAGATGGATTAGTGTCTGTATTAAAAAATGCTAAAGAAATTGATTTTCAAGGTCCAATTATGATTCATATAAAAACTGAAAAAGGAAAAGGTTATGAATTTGCAGAAAAATCAGCTGATAAATATCATGGTGTGACAAAATTTAATATAAATACTGGTATTCAAGAAAAGTCTAAATCAAATATTCCAGCTTATACTAAAGTTTTTGCAAATACTCTTGTTAAACATGCAGAAAAAGATAGTAAAATTATTGGAATTACTGCTGCAATGCCATCTGGAACAGGAATGGATATATTTGGGAAAAAATTCCCAACAAGAATGTTTGATGTAGGAATTGCAGAGCAGCATGCAGTCACTTTTGCGGCGGGTTTAGCAACTGAAGGTTATAAACCTTATGCAGCAATTTATTCTACATTTTTACAAAGAGCTTATGATCAAGTTGTTCATGATGTTGCCATTCAAAGTTTACCAGTTAGATTTGCTATTGATAGAGCTGGTTTGGTTGGAGCTGATGGACCAACTCACGCTGGTTCTTTTGATATAACTTTTTTAACTACACTACCAAATTTTGTAGTTATGGCGCCTAGTGACGAAGCTGAACTAGTAAGAATGATCAATACTTCAATCGATATTAATGACAGACCCTCAGCGTTTAGATACCCAAGAGGTAATGGTTTAGGATTAAATTTACCAGAAATTGATGAAAAATTAGAAATTGGAAAAGGGAGGATAATTAAAGAAGGAAAAAAAATAGCAATTTTAAATTTTGGAGCTAGGTTGCACGAATGTTTGTTAGCTCAAGAAAATTTAAAGAAGAAAGGAATCAATATTACACTTTTTGATGCTAGATTTGCCAAACCGCTTGATGAAAAAATAATTTGGCAATTAGCAACTGATCACGAAGTAATTTTATCAATAGAAGAAGGTTCAATAGGTGGTTTTGGCTCTCACGTTGGATATTTTTTATCTGATAAAAATTTACTAGATAATAAATTGAAGTATAGATCTATAATTTTACCTGATAGATTTATTGATCAAAACAAACCAGATTCAATGTATAAATCTGCTGGATTGGATTCAAATAGTATTGAAAGCAAAATTTTAGATACTTTAAATTCAAAGATTATAGTTAAAAAAACAAATTAACTTTTACACTGAGCAATATTCATTAAGTAATGATCTAATAATACACAGTGCATCATTGCTTCTCCAATAGGAACTGCTCTTATTCCTACGCAGGGATCATGTCTTCCTCTAACGGATATAGAAGTATTTTTTCCAAATTTATTAATTGTTTTTCTTGAAGAAAGAATTGATGAAGTTGGTTTTACCGCAAATGAAACTATTATATTTTGACCAGATGATATACCACCAAGTATACCCCCAGCATTATTTGATTTAAATTTTGTATTTTTGCCTGTTTGAAAAATTTCATCAGAATTTTCTTCACCACTTAATAGTGCAGAATTCATTCCAGATCCTATATTAACTCCTTTAACGGCATTAATGCTCATCATTGCAGATGCCAAGTCCATATCTAGTTTTGCATAAATAGGGGCACCTAATCCAATAGGAACACCCATGGCTCTTACTTGAATTATTGCTCCACATGACGAACCTGCTTTTCTTACACTTAATAAGTATTTTTCCCAAATTTTTAAAATTGATTTATCAGGACAAAATAATTGATTTTTTGATATAAAATTATCATTCCATTTACTTATATCACATCCAATAATGCCTAACTGTGTTACCGCTCCAATAACTTTATATTTTTTTCCAATTTTATTTTCTAAAACTTTTTTAGCTATAGCTCCTGCAGCTACTCGGGATGCTGTTTCCCTTGCTGATTGTCTGCCCCCACCTCTATAATCTCTTATCCCGTATTTTTTAAAATAAGTATAGTCTGCATGACCGGGTCTAAATTTGTTTTTAATGGTTTCATAATCTCTTGACCTCATATCTTTATTATAAATAATCATTGATATTGGCGTTCCAGTAGTTTTACCTTCAAATATTCCTGACAAAATGCTGACTTTATCATCTTCTTTTCTTTGAGTTGTAAATTTAGATTGACCAGGTTTTCTCTTATTTAACTCACTTTGTATATCTTCTTCTTTAATTTTAATGTTAGGCGGACATCCATCTACTATACATCCAATAGCTGGACCATGAGATTCCCCCCAAGTCGTGAAACGAAATAGCTTTCCAAAAGTATTAAATGACATTAAATATATTATATAAGTTATTTTGTTGAAATTATGAATCAAAAAAACTCTTTAGGACTAAATATTTGCTTTGGAGATTTAGAAAATCCAATAAAGTTATTTAAAGCTTGGTTTGAAGAAGCCAAAAACACAGAGATTAATGATGCAAATGCACTTGCGTTAGCAACTTCAAAAAAAGATGGAATTTCATCAGTAAGAATGGTTTTACTTAAAGATTTTAATGATAGCGGATTCGTTTTTTATACAAATTTTAATAGCAAAAAGAGCGAAGATTTAAATTCAAATCCTAATGCTTCGATGTGCTTTCATTGGAAAAGTCTTTTGAGACAAATAAGAATAACTGGAAAAATTGAAAAAATATCAAACGAAGAAGCAGACAAATATTACAAAACTAGATCTTACGAAAGTAGAATTGGTGCATGGGCATCTAAACAAAGTAAAATTTTAAATAATAGAGAAGAGCTTTATCAGGCAATTAAAGATTATAAAAAAAAATATTCTGATAAGGATAATGTTCCCAGGCCTTCTGATTGGTCTGGATGGAATTTAAATCCAAAAGAGATTGAATTTTGGCTTAATGGAGAGCATAGAATTCATGAAAGATTGCTTTATAAAAAAAATAAAGACGGAAAATGGGATAGATTTTTGCTTAGTCCTTAAAAAGTTCTCTCTAAACTAAATGAAGTTAAATTTTTGAAAATCTCTTTTTCTTTAGAATGATCAAATATACTTAAAGAGTTAGATGCAAGATCTATAAAGTACTGAGCTTTTGAATAACAATTATTAATTATATTATATTTTTTAATCAAAATTAAAACTTTTTTAAAATCACCTTCAGATCTTTCTTTTTTTTCAAAGAATTTTTTAAGTTCTTTTTTTTCTTCAAGTTTTGCTTTTTGATATACTAATATTATTGGCAAAGTTATTTTACCTTCATAGAAATCATTTCCAATTTCTTTTCCAAAGAATTTTAATTCAGAATTATAGTCAAGAGTATCATCAGCTATTTGAAACGTTAATCCTAAGTTTTTACCATAAAATTGTAATGCATCTTTAATTTTATTTTCTTTATTCGCTAAAATTGAACCAACTTTTGTAGCTGCTGCGAACAAAGATGCAGTTTTAGCCGAAATTATTTTTAAATAAGTTTCTTCAAGCATATCAATTTCACCCTTATGTTGTAATTGTAAAACTTCTCCTTGAGATATTTCAGACGAAGTTGATGATAGAAGTTTTAAAACTTCTTGATCTCCATCATTTACCATCATTTCAAAACATCTACTTAGCAAATAGTCACCAACTAAAATTGAAGATTGATTACCCCAAATTTTGTTTAAAGTTTTTTTTCCTCTTCTTATTTCACCATTATCAATTACATCATCATGCATTAATGTGGCCGCGTGTATTAATTCTACACATGCTGCAAGATTTATATCTCTCAAACCTTTTGAATATCCACAAAGTTTAGCAGAACCTAATGTCAGTAGAGCTCTAAGTCTTTTACCACCCGTTCTAAGATGGTATTTTGTCATTTCGTCAACCAATTCTACTTTGCTTGATAATTTGTTTTTAATTTTTTCTTCAACCAATAATAACTTATCGTCAACCGAGTTTCTTAGATCAGAATATGAATTATTTATTCGATTTTTTAACTGAACAACCGTTCCCATTACTTTAAAGTAGTACAATTGGCGCAATATTATACTTATCAATTGACGCACCTGAAACTTCAACTATAAGTAGACTTTATATTAAATCAAAAATTTTATAAGCATTCTAAATGATTTCATTTTTCAAAAAAAAAAAAATTGTACCACACATTAAACTTACTGGCGTTATAGGAAATGTAGGAAAGTTTAAACAAGGTATAGATTTTTCAGGTCAGGAAGAAATAATAAAGAAAGCATTTTCAGTAAAGAAAGCTAAAGTAGTTGCTGTAACAATAAATTCACCAGGTGGCTCACCAGTTCAATCACATTTAATTTATAAATTTATTAGAGAACAGGCAAAAAAAAATAAGAAAAAAGTTATTGTATTTGCTGAAGATGTTGCTGCTTCAGGAGGTTATTTAATAGCATGTTCCGGAGATGAAATTTTTGCAAATTCAAGTTCAATTATTGGTTCAATTGGAGTTATTTATTCTTCTTTTGGTTTTAAGGATTTAATTGAAAAAATTGGAGTTCAAAGAAGAGTTTACACAGCAGGCAAAAATAAAAGCACATTAGATCCTTTTTTAGAAGAAAAAAATGAAGATATTGAAAGATTAAAAAATATCCAACTGGAGCTTCATAAAGATTTTATAGATGTAGTTGAAGAAAGCAGAGGATCTAAATTAAAAAAAGATATGGATATAGAATTATTTTCTGGAGAATTTTGGTCTGGAAGAAAAGCAAAAGAACTTGGCCTTATAGACGGCATTGGGAATGCAGATCAAATTTTAAAAGAGAAGTTTGGTGAGGACATAATAATTAAAAAATTTGAAAAATCGAAAGGTTGGCTGGCAAAAAAATTATCATCATCGTTAGATAATACCGAAAAAGTAATTTCTGCACTTGAAGAAAGATCTATTTGGCAAAAATATGGTTTCTAAGAAGAAAAAGGTAAAAAAAAAAATTTTTCAAACTTTTCAGGATACCATATTTAATTTACAAAAATATTGGAGCAAACAAGGATGCATTATAGTTCAACCATATGACATGGAAGTGGGAGCGGGAACCTTTCATCCCGCTACAACTCTTAGATCTTTAGGTGCAAGACCTTGGAAAGCTGCGTATGTGCAACCCTCGAGAAGACCAACGGACGGTAGATATGGAGATAATCCAAATAGATTACAACACTACTATCAATTTCAAGTTTTAATAAAACCATCTCCAAAAAATATAAAGAAATTATATTTAAACAGCCTATCTTCAATTGGCATAAAACACCAAGATCATGATTTAAGATTTGTCGAAGATGATTGGGAAAGTCCAACTTTAGGTGCAGCAGGCTTAGGATGGGAAGTTTGGTGTGATGGAATGGAAATTACACAATTTACCTACTTTCAACAAATGGCAGGAATTGAATGTAAACCAATTTCCGTAGAACTTACATATGGTCTTGAAAGACTATGTATGTTTACACAAGGTAAAAAAAATGTTTTTGATTTAGTATGGAATAATGAAGGAGTTCTATACAAAGAAGTTTTTCATCAATCTGAAAAAGAATTCTCGGCTTACAATTTTGAATATGCAAATACGGATAATTTATTAAAAATTTTTGAAATGGTAGAAGGTGAAGCCAAACTATTATTAGAAAAGAAATTATCATTACCTGCATATGATCAGTGTTTAAAGGCAAGTCATGTTTTTAATATTCTAGATGCTAGAGGAGCTATAAGTGTAGCCCAAAGAGCAGAATATATTTCAAGAATAAGGGATTTAACAAAAGGTGTTGGACGGGTATGGTTAGAAAGTCAAAGTTAAATGTCTGAATTTTTTTTAGAGCTATTTAGTGAGGAAATTCCTGCTAATCTTCAATCACAAACAAGGGAAAAAATTATAGTAATATTTAAAAAATTTTTTGAAGAAAAAAAAATTATTTTTAAAGGAAAGGCAAGATCTTATTCAACACCAAATAGATTAATTTTATATTTTCAGAGTCTAAATTCAGAAGTAATCCAAGAATCAGAGGAAATTAGAGGACCCAACGTTTTTTCAGATGAAAGAGCTTTAGAAGGATTTGTAAAATCTAATCAAATAGAAAAAAAAAAAATCTATAAAAAAAAAATAGAAAAAGGTGAATTTTATTTTTATAAAAAACCGCAAAAAAAAATACAAACTAAAGATTTGTTAAACAAAAATATACCTTTGTTACTAAGTAAAATTTCATGGAAAAAATCAATGAAATGGGGTGAATTTGAGTTATATTGGGGCAGACCATTAAAATCAATATTGGCAATTTTTAATGGAAAACCACTTAATTTTAATTTTCATCATCTAAATTCTACTAATGCAACATTTATAGACAAAGAATTTGAAGAAAGAAAAAAAGCATTTAAAAATTTTAAATCCTATTACTCATATTTTAAAAAAAGAGGAATTATTATAGACGAGATAGTGAGAAAAAATTTTATTGAAAAAGAGTTAATTAAAAATTCTTATAAAAAAAACCTTAAATTAAATATTAATTCAAGATTATTATCAGAGGTAACAGATTTGGTTGAAAAACCTAAAGTTATATTTTGTAAATTTGATAAGAAATTTTTAGATATACCAAAAGAAATATTAATAATATCAATGCAACAACATCAAAAATATTTTCCAACTTTTGATAAAAACGATAATTTAACAAACAATTTTTTTATTGTATCAGATATTAAAGATTCCAAGGGTTTTGTAAAAATTGGAAATGAAAGAGTTATAGAGGCAAGATTAAGTGATGCAGAATTTTTTTGGAACAGAAATAAATCTCAAAGTTTAGTGAAACAGCTGTCTAAATTAAAAAGTATGAATTATTTTAAAGGTCTTGGAACATATTTTGAAAAAGTACAAAGAATAAGAAAATTAAGTGGTTTAATTTCTGACGAGTTACTTATAAGTAAAGAAAAAATAGAAATAGCATCTTCAATTTGCAAAGTGGATTTATTATCAGATTTAGTTGGTGAATTTCCAGAATTACAAGGTGTCCTAGGAGGATATTTTGCAGAATCCCAAGGTTTTGAGAAAGAGGTATGTTTAGCGGTAAGTGAACACTATCTTCCCACAGGTCCAGAAAGCAAAGTTCCAAAAAAACCTTATAGTTTTGCTTTATCTTTAAGTGATAAACTAGATTCTTTAGTTGGTTTTTTTGGTTTAGATTTAAAACCAACTAGTTCTAAAGATCCTTACGCCCTAAGAAGATATGGGAATGGATTAATTAGGATGATTATAGAAAATAATAAAGAATTTAAAATAAGAGATTTAATTAATTATTCATGCATGCTGTACAACGATCAAAATTTAAATTTTGATATTAAAGTTATTCAAAAAGAATTAGCAGAATTTTTAATTGATCGGCTAAAGAATTTTATGAAAGAAAAAAAAATTAGAATTGATATTATTGAAAGCGCAATATCTTCTTATGGTATTGATAATTTATTAAAAATTTACAAGAAAGCTTTTACTTTTAATAGGCTTATTTCCAAAGAAATTGGAAATGATGTAATTTTCAGTTATAAAAGAGCTTCAAATATATTATCGGACGAAACTGCAAATCAAGAGATAGAAATAATAGGATCCGCAGATCCTGGACTATTTAAAAATGAATTTGAAAAAAATCTATATAAAAAAATACATGAAATTAGAAAATATTTAACTAACATTGGCAGAAATGAAGATTATGAACAAGTTCTTAAAAATTTAGCTTCAATTAAAAAAGAAGTGAGTGAATTTTTTGACAATGTAATAGTTAATGATAAAGATGCTTCGTTAAAAAAAAATAGACTAGAACTTTTAAAAATGTTGTGTAAAACCTTCGATAATTATTTTAATTTTTCTAAGGTGGAAAACGTAGTGTGAAAAAAATATTATTTAATTTTAAATCGAACAATATAAAAAAATTTAAATTTCCTAAAAATATTTTAGGTGGAAAAGGCGCAAATCTATCAGAGATGAGAAAATTAGGTCTTCCCATTCCTCCTGGATTTACCATTTCAACAGAAGTATGTGATTTATTTTATAAAAATAATAAAAAATTAGGTACAAAAATAATCAAAGAAATAAATAAAGAGATGAAAAATATTGAAAAAAATACAGGTAAAAAATTTGGAGATTTAACAAATCCTCTTCTAGTATCAATACGTTCGGGGTCTAGAGTATCAATGCCAGGCATGATGGATACAATTTTAAACTTAGGCCTAAATGATAAAACTGTTTTAGCATTATCAAACAAGACATCAAATAATAGATTTGCAAAAGATACTTATAGGAGATTTATTCAAATGTATTCTTCAGTGGTTATGGGAGTAGAAAATTATCATTTTGAAGAACTTATTGAAAATTATAAGTTAACCAAAGGTGTTTTGTTAGATACCGAGCTAAATGAAGATGATTGGGATGGTTTAATAAAAGATTTTAAGAAAATTGTAAAAGAAAAAACAAATAAAGATTTTCCCCAAGATGTAAAACTACAATTAACCGATGCAATAAAAGCTGTGTTTTTATCTTGGCAAAGCAAAAGAGCTAAAGTTTATAGAAAACTTAATCAAATCTCTGACTCTTGGGGAACTGCAGTTAATGTTCAATCAATGGTCTTTGGAAACATGGGTCAAAATAGTGCTACTGGAGTAGTTTTTACAAGAAATCCATCCAATGGAATAAAAGAAATTTATGGAGAATATTTAATAAATGCACAAGGAGAAGATGTTGTTGCTGGAACAAGAACACCCCAATATATAACTAAAAAAGCTAGTAAAGATTTAGCTTTAAAAGGAAGTTCTATGCAAGAAACTATGCCAAAAGTTTATAAGCAATTAAATAAAATTTTAGAGATTTTAGAAAGGCATTATAAAGATATGCAAGATGTTGAGTTTACAGTAGAAAATAATAAACTTTGGATTCTGCAAACGCGAAGTGGAAAAAGAACCGCAAAATCAGCTGTTAAAATTGCAGTTGATATGGTTAAAGAAAAATTAATTTCAAAAAAAGAAGCTATATTAAGAATTAATCCTCATTCATTGGATACATTGCTACATCCTACTTTAGATGAAAAAAGTGAGATTCAATCAATCGCAAAAGGTTTGCCTGCATCACCAGGTGCTGTTAGTGGTAAGGTTGTTTTTTCTTCTGATGAAGCTGAAAGATTGAATGAAATGATGCAAGATACTATTTTAGTTAGAATTGAAACATCACCCGAAGATATAAATGGAATGCATGCCGCAAAAGGAATTTTAACATCAAGAGGAGGAATGACTAGTCATGCAGCAGTAGTAGCTAGAGGAATGGGAAGACCATGCGTTTCTGGATCTAGTGAGATTGAAATTGATTATGAAAAAAAAATTTTTAAAACCAAAGGTCTTGAAATAAAAGAAGGGGATATAATTACAATAGATGGTTCAACGGGAAGAATAATTTTAGGCAAAGTAAAAACAGTTAAACCAGAAATATCAGGTGATTTTTCTAAAATAATGATTTGGGCTGATAATTTTAGAAAGTTAAGAATTAGAACAAATTCAGAAACACCTAACGATAGCAAAACAGGAAGGGAATTTGGCGCAGAAGGAATTGGATTATGTAGAACAGAACATATGTTTTTTGATGAAGAAAGAATCTTATCTGTTCGGGAAATGATTTTATCGAGATCGAAGGAGGATAGAAGGAAAGCCTTAGCTAAACTTTTGCCAAATCAAAAAAATGATTTTATTCAAATATTTAAAATAATGAGTGGTTTGCCTGTAACTGTAAGATTGCTAGATCCTCCTTTGCACGAGTTTTTACCCAAGAATGAACATGAAATATTAGACGTTGCAAAGTCTCTAAGCTTATCTTTTAAAGAAGTTCAAGGAAGGATTGGAGAACTTCATGAACATAATCCAATGCTTGGCCATAGAGGTTGTAGATTAGGAATTTCTTTTCCAGAAATTTATGAGATGCAGTGCCGAGCAATTTTTGAAGCATTAGCTGAATGTAAAAGGAAAAAATATAAATCTATTTTGCCTGAAATAATGATTCCTTTAGTATCTACAGAACTAGAAATAAAAATAATGAAAGATTTAGTTATTAAAGTTGCAAAAAAAGTCCAAGATGAAAATAATATAAAAATCGATTTTTTAGTTGGTACAATGATCGAACTTCCTAGAGCAGCAATAAAAGCAAAAGATATTGCAAAGCATGCTGAGTTCTTTAGTTTTGGAACTAACGATTTAACACAAACCACTTTTGGAATTAGCAGGGATGATAGTGGAAAATTTTTAAATGATTATATCGAGAATAAAATTTTTGATATAGATCCTTTTATATCTATAGACGATGGTGTTGGTGACTTAATTAAAATAGCAGCAACAAAAGGAAAAAAACAAAATAGAAAAATTAAACTAGGGATTTGTGGAGAACACGGAGGTGATCCTAAAAGTATAAGTTTTTGTGCAAAAATTGGTTTAGATTATGTTTCTTGCTCACCTTACAGAGTTCCTATAGCAAGACTAGCTGCAGCACAAGCAGAATTAAAAAAAATTTAAATTAAATTTCTAATTTAATATTCAGTGAGCGTGAGCTATGAGTGATTTGACCCACAGATATTCTTTTTACTCCAGTAGAAGCGATTTTTTTTACATTTTTTAAAGTAATACCACCCGAGGCTTCTGTTTGATAAAGATTTTTAACCAGTTTGACTCCTTTTTTAATATTTTTAGGACTCATATTGTCGAATAAAACTCTATTAAATTTCATACCAATAATTTTTTTTAACTGATAAATATTATCTACTTCTACTGTAATTATTTTTCTTTTTTTTTTCATAACAGCTAAATTCAATAAAGTTTTAATATCAGCTCCTGCTAAATGATTATCTTTTATTAAATATTCATCGCTTAAATTAAATCTATGGTTAGTTCCACCACCTAATTTAACAGCGTACTTCTGTATCACTCTTAAGTTTGGTATTGTTTTTCTTGTGCAGCAGATTTTGCACTTTTTTCCCACTTTTTTTACAAATTGATTAGTAATTGTTGCTATACCAGAAATGTGAGAGAGAAAGTTTAAAGCAACTCTTTCACCTACAAGTATATTTTTAATATTTCCTTCTATGAAAGCTATAACATCTCCTTTTTTAACTTTAGAGCCTTCTTTTTTTTTTAATTTAAATTTAATTTTTTTATCTATTAACTTAAAAGTTTGATCAGCAAATTTTGTACCACCTATTATTCCTTTTTCACTAGCAATTAATTTGACTTTTTTTTTTATATTTTTTCTAATAAGATCTGATGTTATATCACCTAAGGGATAAAGATCTTCATTCAAAGATAATCTGCAGGTATTTTTTATAAAATTTTTACTTAGGACTATTTTTGACACAAATATTATCTGCCAATCTCGACCATTCTTTGTACTGATTTCCTAGCCATTGTAGCTATATTGTGGCTGATTTTAATTTCATTAGTTTCATTTCTTAAGCAATCAAAAATTTTTCCTAAGGTGATTTTTTTCATATATGGACAAAGATTACATGGCTTTATAAATTGTACATTTGGATTTTCAACCTGAACATTATCACTCATTGTACACTCAGTTACTAATAAAACTTTTTTAGGTTGATTTTCTTTTACATATTTAACCATTCCAGATGTAGATCCAGCAAAATCTGATGCACTTATAACATCAGGCGGACATTCTGGGTGAGCAATAATTTTAATTTCAGGATTTTGTTTTCTTATGTCATCAACTTCTTTTGCAGTAAATTTTTCATGAACAATACAAGTTCCTTGCCATGAAATAATTTTAACTTTTGTATTCTTTTGTACATAGTTAGCTAAATAATGGTCAGGAAGAAAAATTACTTTATCTACTCCCAGTGACTCAACTACTTTTACAGCATTTGCAGATGTGCAGCATACATCAGTTTCAGCTTTAACTTCTGCAGATGTATTAACATATGAAACTACTGGGACTCCTGGATATTTTTCTTTAAGCATTCTAACATCTTCTCCAGTGATTGATGATGCTAATGAACAACCAGCTTGCATATCAGGTAATAAAACTTTTTTCTGGGGATTCATCAATTTTGCAGTTTCAGCCATAAAATGCACTCCACACAAAACGATTATATTTGCGGATGTTTTTGAAGCCTCTACCGCTAAAGCAAGAGAGTCTGCAGAAATATCTGCTATCCCATGATAGATTTCTGGTGTTTGATAATTGTGAGCAAGTATTACTGCATTTTTTTCTTTTTTTAATATATTAATTTTTTCTATTAATGGAGCATGAACTTTCCACTCAATTTCTGGCATAACAGAGGAGATCTTTTTGTAAATATCATCTAGTGAATCATTTTTTAAATTTTGACCTGTCATAAAAATAATGTATCAACTTGAAAAGAAATTGTCATTCAATTATTCTGACGCACATACTATGCGGCCATGCTGAAATTGGTAGACAGGCTTGGTTGAGGGCCAAGTGGGTATTGCCCCATGAGAGTTCGAGTCTCTCTGGCCGCACCAATATGAAACTATAAAAGCCATTTTGGACGAATAACCTTAATTTTTGCTGAACCGCATTTATATTCTTTGTGATATTCAAAATTTTCATTAAATTTTATTACAGCAAAAGGGAATTTATTATTAATTAAAATTTTACCCAATTCTTTATCCTCTGTAAAAATAATATCATCTTCTTGGATTCTCCCTTGGACTAACTCTATTGGTAATAATTTCTTTGATAATTTTTTTTTAAGTTTAATTCTTGCGGTATTCTCTTGTCCTACGTAGCACCCTTTTTTGAAATCTAAAGCATTTAATTCTTCAAAATTACACTCAATACCAAAAATTTTATTTTGAAGTTTTTCAGTATCTATTTGAGGAACTCCAAGTTTATAACTTAGGTTATAATATTGTTCATTGCTAACAATTCTTAATTCCATTTTTTTTAGAGAAATATAAAGTTTTTCTAAATTAATAATTAATCTTCCTCCTAATTCTTTAAATCTAGGATCCAACACAATCTGGTCTTCTTCATATTTTAATGTAAAACCTTCAATTTCTTTTGAATTTTTCAAAGATAAAAATTTTTCTTTACTGATTACAGCAACTACAAACTCATTACTTAAGTTTAAAATTTCAACTTTAGATCTTAATTTATAAATTTTTAATTGATTATATAATTTGTCAATTTGTTTTTTTTCACAATCTAAAAAATAGCCATGTTTATATTTAACTATAATAAAATCAAATAAATATTTACCTTGTGGACTAAGAAGAGAAGCAAAACAGCTTTGATCATTGGTTACTTTATTTAAATCATTTGTTACTATATTTTGCAAAAATTCTTTTGCATCTTCTCCAGAAACAAAAAGAATACCTCTATCCTCAAGAATAAATACACTATTTTTATTCATAATTTATTGATACTAGTTTATAATATAATCACTTTTCTATTAAATGTTAGACCTTATAATTAAAAACGGAACTTGTTATATCGACAGTAATCTGCAAATCCAAGATATTGGTATAAAAGATGGTCAAATAGTAGAGATAGGTAAAATTGAAAGTGAATCTAAAAATATTTTTAACGCAAAGACACTTATTGTCTTACCAGGATGTATAGATACTCAAGTTCATTTCAGAGAGCCAGGATCAACTGAAGCAGAAGATTTAAATTCTGGTAGTCGAGCAGCAATCATTGGTGGAATCACTGGGGTATTTGAAATGCCAAATACAAATCCACCCACATCAAATAAGAAAGAATTTCAAAATAAATTGAGTTTAGCTAAAAAAAGAATGTTTTGTAACTATGCTTTTTATTTTGGAGCTACTCCAAAAAATCAATCAGAACTATCAGATCTTAATAGTTTGGAAGGATGTTGTGGAGTTAAGTTGTTCGCTGGATCCTCTACTGGAGATTTGTTAGTTCATAAAGAAGAAGATATAGAAAAAGTTTTTTTAAATACTTCTAAAATCGTATCTGTTCATTCTGAAGATGAAGATATCTTAAATCAAAGAAAAAAACTTGCAGAAAAAGGAAATGTTCTAACCCATCAATTGTGGAGAAACGAAGAGTGCGCATTATCTTCTACAAGAAAAATTGTAAAGATTGCAAAAAGATTAAAAAAAAAAGCTCATATTCTTCATGTAACAACAAAAGAGGAGGTAGATTTTTTATCTCAAAACAAAGGTTTGATTACATTTGAAATAACCCCTCAGCATTTAACTTTAATTTCACCTGATTGTTATCAAAATTTAGGAACTTATGCACAAATGAATCCACCTATAAGAGGTAAGCCACACTATGATCGTTTATGGTATGCAATAAGAAACAATTATAATGATACGATAGGATCAGATCACGCTCCTCATTTAAAAGAAAATAAAGAAAAGGAATATCCAAATTCACCTTCCGGTATGCCAGGAGTACAAACTCTTTTACCAGTTATGTTAAATCATATTAATGAAGGCAGATTAAAATTGGATCAGTTAGTTAAATTTATTTGTGAAAATCCAGTAAAAATTTTTGGAATTAAAAACAAAGGATTTATAAAGAAAGGTTATGATGCTGATTTTACAGTCATTGATATGAATAAAGAAATTGAAATTAAAAATGAAAATATTGAGAGTAAATGTAAGTGGTCACCGTTTAATGGCTATAAATTTAAAGGAACTCCAGTAGCAACAATTATTAATGGTGAAATAAAAATGAAGGATGGTAAGATCTTAGGCGATCCTTCTGGAAAACCAATGAAATTTAATTAATTCCTGTTTTTGATGAGTAAATATTTACTAATGTTAAGCCAATAATAATTAAAAACATTCCCAGAACTACTTGCCAACTTAGAGCCTGTCCATAAAATAAATATCCAAGTATTGCTATAGTAAAGATCCCCAAGCCACACCAAGTTGCATATACAACGGCCAAAGGAAGTTTATTTACTACTATTGATAAACAAAAAAAAGCACAAATATAAAATACTATCAGACCTGCGGTTGGTAACGGTTTTGTAAAACTTTTTGTTACTGGCAATAGCATTGTTCCCGAAACCTCAAAAAGGGTTGCTAAAATTAATAATAGATATGTCTTAGTCATTTTTTAATATATTATTTTTGATTAAATCTTCTTGAATTTCTTTTAATATTACTGGATCATCAATTGTTGCTGGCATTTTATATTCTTCTTTATCAGCAATTTTTCTTATTGTTCCTCTTAATATTTTTCCCGATCTTGTTTTTGGTAATCTTTTGACAATAATTGCTGTTTTGAAAGCAGCAACTGGTCCAACTTTATTTCTAACCATTTGAATACATTCTTTAACTATTTCGTCGTTATTTTGTTTTACCCCGGCTTTTAAAGCTAATAAGCCTATAGGTAATTGACCTTTTAATTGGTCTTTAATACCCATGACTGCACATTCAGCAACTGACTTGTGTTCTGATAAAACCTCTTCAATTGCACCTGTAGATAATCTGTGACCAGCTACATTAATTATATCATCAGTTCTAGACATAATCCAAATATAGCCATCTTCATCAATATGTCCCGCATCATAGGTTTGGTAGTATCCTTGATAATTTGACATATAATTTTCTTCGTATCTTTTGTCTGCATTCCACAAAGTTGGAAATGTTCCAGGTGGGAGAGGAAGTTTAACAACTATATCTCCCATTTCATTTGGTTTGGCCAAAGTTTTATCTGTTTTAATTATTTTAACATCATAACCAGGTACAGCTTTACAAGCTGATCCATATTTAATTTTTTGCATTTCAATTCCTGTACAATTTGAACTTATTGCCCAACTTGTTTCTGTTTGCCACCAATGGTCAATTACAGGAACATTCAATAAATTTTCAGCCCATTTAATTGTATCTGGATCAGCTCTTTCTCCTGCTAGAAATAAAGATTTAAATGAACTTAGATCATATTTAGAAAAAAACTTTCCTTCAGGATCTTCTTTTTTAATAGCTCTAAAGGCTGTAGGAGCTGTAAATAATGATTTAATTTTATAATCAGAAATTATTCTCCAGAATACCCCTGCATCTGGTGTTCCTACAGGCTTTCCTTCAAATAATACAGTGGTGCATCCTTTAAACAAAGGAGCGTAGACTATATAGGAGTGACCAACAATCCATCCTATATCACTTGCAGACCACCAAACATCATCAGCATCAATATTATAAATATTTTTCATAGTCCATTTAAGTGCAACGATATGACCACCTATATCTCTTACTATTCCTTTTGGAACTCCAGTAGTTCCTGATGTATAAAGAATGTATGCAAATTCATTTGCACCCATTTCTACACAATCCATATCTTTAGAATTTGACATAGCTTCGTACCAACTAATCTCTTGAGGAGAATTTAATTTAACTTCATAACCTTTTCTTTGATAAAAAATAATTTTTTCAATTTTATGTTTTGATAATTTTATTGCACCATCTATAAGAGGGCGATATTCAACCGTTTTTCCTGGTTCAAAACCACACGAAGCGGTGATTAAAATTTTTGCTTTACTATCATCAATTCTACTTGCAAGTTCGTTTGAAGCAAAACCTCCAAACACGACAGAATGTATTGCTCCAATCCTTGCGCAAGCAAGTATAGCCACTACTGCTTCGGGTATCATTGGCATATAAATAACTACTCGATCACCTTTTTTGATTCCTTGGTTGTCTAAAGCTCCAGCAAATTTCGAGATTTTTTCTTTTAATTCTTTAAATGTAAATTTTGCTTTATTTCCAGTTATTGGGCTATCATAAATTAACGCAGTTTTATCTCCACGACCTTGTTGAATATGATAATCAATAGCATTAAAACACGTATTTGTTACACCGTCTTCAAACCACTTATAAAAAGGAGGTTTTGATTTGTTTAATATTTTTGTTGGTTTCTTAAACCAGAAAATATCCTCAGATACTTCTTTCCAAAATTCTTCAGGATTTTTTATTGATTTTTCATATAGATATTTATAACTATTTTTCATACTGATTTGCTTTAAATGGCATTTTTCATAAGAATTTATCTATTTGGTTGCATTAAATTTCAAAAAGTAAGTAAAATCAATACTTATTAAGGGTAAAAAAGTCTTCAACAATCTTCTTTAATTTGTTATCTAGCCTTTAACTTGGTTTTATCTAAAGATAAGGCCTTAGTTTAAATTTAAACTAAAAAAACTAACTAATGAGGGAGTTTTTTATGAAAACAGTTAAAACGTTAGCACTAGCTTTATTTGCTCTTATTGGAGCATCTACTGCAGCTAATGCAGCAACTGCCTTCTTAGCCACAGATGATTTTGTAGGTATTTCATTCTGGCTAATTTCAATGGGTATGTTAGCGGCTACAGCGTTTTTCTTTATGGAACAAGCAAATGTTGCTGTTCAGTGGAGAAAATCAGTAAATGTAGCTGGTTTGGTAACTGGTATAGCATTTATTCACTATATGTATATGAGAGCAGTATGGGTTGAGACTGGAGACACTCCAACTGTTTACAGATATATTGATTGGTTAATAACTGTACCTTTACAATTAATTGAGTTTTATCTAATTCTTGCAGCAGTAAGAAAAGTTCCAACAGACATGTTCTGGAGAATATTAATTGGATCTTTAGTAATGCTTGTAGGTGGATATCTTGGAGAAGCAGGATTCATCAATCCTATGCTTGGTTTTATTATAGGTATAGCGGGATGGATTTATATTCTTTATGAAATCTTTTCAGGTGAGGCTGGAAAAGCAGCTGCTAAATCTGGAAACAAATCACTTGTTACAGCATTCGGTGCATTAAGAATGATCGTTACAGTTGGATGGGCAATTTATCCTTTAGGTTACGTATTTGGTTACCTAACAGGAGGTATTGACGCTAATTCTCTTAACGTGATTTACAATATAGCAGACTTTGTTAATAAGATCGCATTTGGTCTAATTATATGGTCTTGCGCTGTTGCTAACTCTGGAAGAAGAGCATAATACTTCGGAGTAAAAAAATATTAATAGGGCAAGTAGTTATCTACTTGCCCTATTTTTTTTTGTGTTTATATAGATTTCATGGCAAAAATTACCTATAGAGAATTTGGGGGAAAAATACATACAATAGAAGTTGCAAATGGTCTTAGCGTAATGGAAGGAGCCATTCAAAATAATATTCCAGGAATAGATGCTGATTGCGGAGGCTCAATGGCGTGTGCAACTTGCCATGTTTATGTCAAAGAAGATTGGTTTAATAAATTACCAAAAAAGGAAGATGGAGAAGAAGATATGCTAGATATGGCCTATGAGCCAAAAAAAAATAGTAGGCTAAGTTGCCAAATTTTGGTTTCAGATCAATTAGATGGATTAGTAGTTGATCTTCCAGAAAAGCAAGCATAATGATTAATACAGATGTAGTTATAATTGGGGCCGGGCCTACAGGATTATTTTGCGCTCATCAACTTGGTATAATAGGTTTAAAGTGTGAGATAGTTGATAATCTAGATAAAATTGGTGGCCAATGTATTGAACTTTATCCAGACAAACCGATTTATGATATTCCAGCTATACCAGAGTGTACAGGACAAGAGTTAACTGAAAATCTTATTGAACAAATAAAACCATTTAATGTTAATTTTCACTTAGGAGAAAGAGTTCAAGAAGTTAAAAACAAAGATAATAAATGGATTTTAAAAACATCAGCAAATAAAGAATTTATTTCACCAAATATTGTAATTGCAGGAGGAGTAGGATCTTTCGAACCAAGAAAATTTTCTTCTAAAAGTTGTGAAATATTTGAAGGAAAATCAGTATTATATTCTATTAAAGATAAAGCTATTTTTAAAAATAAAACAGTCGCAATATTTGGCGGTGGCGATAGTGCATTAGATTGGGCAATAGAATTGTCTAAAAATGCAAAAGTAATTTTAGTTCATAGAAGAGATGAATTCAGAGGTGCCCAAGCAAGTGTTGAACAAATAAAACAACTTGAAAAAGAAAAAAAATTAGAAATTTACACACAATATCAATTATCTAATGTTAAAGGTCAAAAAGTATTAGAAGGTTTTGAAATAAAGCAAGAAAATGGAGAAAGCAAATCCTTTAAAGCTGATTATGTTTTAGGTTTTTTTGGATTAATAATGCAGCTTGGGCCAATATTAAATTGGGGATTAAATATTGATAAAAAAACTATTGCAGTCAATACAGAAAATTTTGAAACTAACCAAAAAGGAATTTTTGCAATAGGAGATATCTGTTCGTATCCAGGAAAACTAAAACTTATTTTGTCAGGTTTTCACGAAGGAGCTTTGGCAGCCAGAGGGTGTTTTAAATATGCAAGACCAAATGAAAAATACAGATTTGAATTTACAACTACATCAAAAAATGTGAAAGATAGATTAGGCGTTAAAAAATGATTGAGCTTTTAACTGCTGATACTCCTAATGGAAAGAAAATTGGTATTATGTTGGAAGAAATTGGTTGGGATTATAAAGTAACTAAAGTAAATATTTTTAAAGAAGAACAATTTAAACCTGAGTTTAGAAAAATAAGTCCATTTAGTAAAATTCCAGTAATTATTGATCACGATAATGGTAATGAGGCTATTTTTGAATCTGGTGCAATACTTATGTACTTAGGTGAGAAAAGTAAAAAATTTTATGATCAAAAAAATAGATTAAAAATTAATCAATGGCTGATGATACAAATGGCGATAGTCGGTCCATTTATTGGACAACACCATCAATTTCATCATTACAATCCTGGAAAAAGTAAGTTTGGAGAGGAAAGATATTTTAAAATAACAAAAACTATTTATAAAGATCTTGATGAAAGGTTAAGGCAATCCAAATTTTTAGCAGGCGATGATTATACTATCGCTGATATTGCTACTTGGCCTTGGATTGCAAGACATGAATGGCACGATGTCGGACTTAAAAATTTTAAAAATTTATCTAGATGGTATTTAGAGATTGCAGAAAGACCGGCTGTAATAAAAGGATTTGATTTTATGAATAGAGGTGAAGTGATACCTGGCCCTTAATCATCAGCAAAAATTTTCTCTTCTTTTTCGTGTTTTTCTTGAGCTGCAATACTGAGTGTAGCAACTGGTCTCGCCATTAATCTTTTTAAACCAATTGGGTCTCCTGTCTCATCACAAAATCCATAAGTGCCATTTTGAATTCTTTTTAATGCAGCATCAATTTTTGATATTAGTTTGATTTGTCTGTTGATAGCTCTCATTTCTACATTTTTTTCTGTGTAGGAACTAGCTTGATCTACTATGTCAGCAGAGGTGCTATTATCATCCATAGAGCTATTATAAAGTGCTTCATTATTTGTTTTTACTAAATCAGATTTCCAAGCTAATAATTTTTGTTTAAAATAGGCAAGATGTTTAGCGCACATGTATTTTTCTTTTTCTTTTGGGATATATGTCTTGGAGATTTTAACCATTGTTAAATTTAAAACGGTCTGAATATATTCATGAATAAATAGGTGTCAAGTGGCCATTAATTCGATAAATTAATAAAAATGACTATAAATAAAAAGAATTTAAAAAATATTTTTTATATTTTTCTTACATTACATTTGATTATATGGACGTTTATTCCAACAATTACAAATCAAAACTTACCTTTAGACACAATTGAGGCACTAGCTTGGGGCAGCAACTTAGATTGGGGATTTAATAAACATCCCCCAATGAGTGCATTTCTTGTTGAAATTTTTTATAAGATTTTTGGCGCAAAAGACTGGGCTTATTATTTATTAAGTCAAATTTGTATAATTATAACTTTTTATATTGTTTTTAAATTTGCTGAAGAATTTTTTGAAAATAAATTTTTTTCTTTGTTATCAGTTTTATTGCTAGAAGGAATTTATTTTTATAATTTTACAACACCCGAATTTAATGTGAATATTTGTTTAATGCCTTTTTGGGCACTAACAGTTTTTTATTTATGGAAAAGTTTTAAAAAAAATAAAATTACTGATTGGTTATTATTTGGTTTATTTACAGGATTTGGATTTTTATCAAAATATTCATTCATTTATCTAAGTTTATCCATAGATGTTTTGATACTTTATATGATTTTTATAAGAAAAATTGATTTTAAATGTCTTGTTTCTCTAGTTCCTTTTTTAATTATTTTATTACCTCATTTAATTTGGCTATCAGAAAATAATTATACAACAATTAATTATGGTTTTGACAGAGCGTCAGTAAAAGATTCAAATATTTTTGATCACTTAAAGTATCCACTTATATTTTTAGCAAAACAAATAGCTATATTAATACCTTTATTTTTAATGTTTGTATTTTTGAACAATAAACTTAAAATAAAGTTTAGTTTTAGAGATAATAAATTATTATTTTTATTAGCAATAAACATTATTCCATTAATTTTTGTATTCCTAACTTCTGTTATTATGGGAGCAAAAATAAGAACAATGTGGATATCTCCTTTTTATTTATTTCTCGGTGTTTTATTAATTTATGTTTCTCGACATAAAATAAATTTAAATAAACTAAAAGGATTTACTACAGTCTTTCTAATTTTATTTATTTTATCTCCATTTACTTATGCTTATGTGTCAATTACAGAAAATGACAAACGAACAGATTATCCAGGTAAGAAAATTGCAATAAAAGCCCAAGAAGTTTGGGACAAAAACAGAAATGAAAAAATTGTATGGATTATTGGAGGCAGCGAATGGACTGCGGGCAATCTATCTTATCATTTAGAAGATAGACCAAAATGGATCCTAGAATGGCATTCGAGAGATAAATTTCCAGATGCAATTTGGTTGTGTGGAGAAAAAAAAGGAGCAAGCTGTTTAGATATAAATGATTGAGAATAAATTAATGTCAGGAAATTCAAATATTATTGAATATATTAAAAAAACCCCAAAGACAGAGTTACACCTTCATATAGAAGGAACTCTTGAGCCGAATCTTATGTTTGAACTTGCTAGAAAAAATAAAATTTCAATACCATATAAAAGTATTGAAGAGGTTAAATCAGCATATAATTTTAATAATTTAGATTCCTTCTTAAATATTTATTATCAAGGTACAAAAGTACTAATAACAGAACAAGATTTTTTTGATTTAACTTGGGCTTATGTCTTAAAATGTAAAAAAGATAATATAGTGCATACAGAAATTTTTTTTGATCCCCAGGCACATGTAGATAGAGGAATTGATTTTAATACAGTTATAAATGGTATCTTTAAAGCTCTTAAAAAAGCAAAGGATGAATTTAATATAACTTCAAATATAATAATGTGTTTTCTAAGACATTTAGATGAAGATTCAGGTTTTAAAATTTTAGACAAAGCATTAAATCATAAAGATAAAATTATAGGTGTTGGGCTTGATTCTTCTGAAATCGGAAATCCTCCAAAAAAATTTGAAAGATTATTTAAAAAAGCAATAGAAGAGGGCTTTTTAACAGTTGCTCATGCTGGAGAAGAGGGTCCAACAGAATATATTTGGGAAGCAATAAATTTATTAAAGGTTAAAAGAATTGACCACGGAGTTCAATGTCTTAAAGATGAAAAATTAGTTGAAAAACTTAAACAAATTCAAATACCATTAACTGTTTGTCCTCTTTCCAATGTAAAACTTTGTGTATTTAACAAATTAGAGAAACACAACTTAAAAGAAATTTTGAAAAAAGGATTAATGGTAATGGTTAATTCTGACGATCCTGCTTATTTTGGAGGTTATTTAAATGATAATTTAATTAAAATACAGTCAGCATTAAATCTTAATATGAATGAGGTTAAAACATTGTTAATTAATTCTTTTAAATCATCTTTTTTAAGTGAAAATGAAAAAAATAATTGGATTTCTAAATTATGAAAATTAAAATTTTAATACCAATATATAATGACTGGCAGTCAGTTTTTAAACTATTAGGAAATATTGATAATGTTATTAATGGATTAGAGCAAGAAATTTCAGTTTTAATAATAAATGATGCTTCAACTGAGCCAAAACCAGAAGCAGATATACAATTAAATAATATAAAATTAGTCCAAGTGCTTAATATGAAACAAAACATAGGTCATGCCAGATGCATTGCCACAGGTTTAAAGTATATTTCTGAAAAAGAAGAATTTGATTATACAATTCCTATGGATGGAGATGGCGAGGATAGACCTGAGGAAATTAAAGAATTTATTGATAATTTTAATTATAGTCCTGGTAAAGCAATAGTTGGTGAAAGAGCTAAAAGATCGGAGGGAAAATTATTTAAATTTTTATACAATGTACATAAAATTATCACTTTCACTTTTACAGGACAATCAATAAAATTTGGAAATTATACTTGTTTACCGAAATCAGTTGTAGCAAAAATGGTCAATGAAAAAGCCACATGGAGTAGTTTTTCAGGATCATTAACAAAAATAATAAAAGATAAAACTGCAATTAAATCTGAAAGAGGAAAAAGATATTTTGGACCTTCAAAGATGAGTTTTATTAATTTGTTAAAACACTCAATTTCAATAATAGCTGTATTTAAAACTGAATTAGTTATTAGATCATTAATTTTTTTAGTTATTTACTTATTTTTAATTCACCAAAATCTTAGTTTAATTACTTTATTACCAATTTTATTATTATTTGTATTAAATTTTTCTTCATTTAGAATTTCAAAAAGAGAAAACATGAATGAATTTAGCAATTGTTTAAATAATATACAGAAGGTAGAATCTTTATAATGCGATTTGTAATTACAAAAATAATTTAATCCCCATTCTTATGGATATAAATATTACAAGTCCTGCAGTCATTAAAGCTAATATGCGAGTTGAAAACATTTTTAAATTTAAAAAATTTCCTATTTGTCCACCTACTAAAACTGCTAATAAAAGAAACCAGTAACTTGATATTTCATTTAAAACTGAATTTTTTGTTAATTGTCCTACAATTCCAGATAAAGAATTAATTAAAATAAATAATGAGGCAGTTGTAACTATATCTTTCGGTTTTCCTGCTCTTATTAAAAAAAGAATTGGACTTAAAAAAATTCCACCTCCAATTCCAACTACGCCCGAAACAAATCCTAATATTCCTCCTATAGTAATTGACGCTGCTAATGGAATTTTTCTATAATTATCTTCATTATCATCATAGGATTTAAAATTTATTAGTAAAAGTATTCCAGCCAATGATAGAACTAAAAAAAGTATTATTTCAAATAACTTTTTTTCAATTGGTAGAGCACCACCAATAAAAGCCAAAGGTATAGAACCTATTAAATAAGGAATTAGTAATTTTAAATTTAAATTTCCTGCTCTTATGTAATTGAAGCAATTTCCAGATACGACAATAATATTGCAAGATAATGCAATGATAGGAAAGATAAAGTATGGTACTCCCGACAACAAAAGCAAAGCTAAATAAGTTGAACCACCCCCAAAGCCAACACTTGCATATAATGCTGCGGTTATCAGAAATAGAGCTGACAATATAGTCATTTGATTTTTTTAAGGACTATTATAGCAATACTAATGGGCTTTTATAGAGGGTAGGCAATAAAAATCGGCAGTATCTATCTTTGAAAAGTATTGTTTTTTAGTGTTCCATTTTTTATGAACACCTGCGCTAGCCAAGCTTAAAGTTGCTCTACCATACCTATAATTTGTATTATCAATTGATCTCATTAAACTATTTATTTTTTCATCTCTTTCGGAAGAAAATAAATTTTTTGCATCGTTTACATCAGATAGATTAGATAATAATACCCCTGCTTTTTGATATCTGTATCCATTTTTAAAAATATTTTCTAAAATTAAAATAGCAGCTTTGACTACTTCTATACTATTATTAGTTGCTATTGGAAAATCAATAGTTTTTGAATTTGAATAATATCCATATTGATTTTGAAAAGGACTTGTTCTAATAAAAATAGTTATTGATTTTGCAACTAATGACTCCGATCTAATTTTTTCTGAAGCATTTAAACAATAATTTGCAATAGCTTCTTTTAATTCTTGAAAATTCTCTACTCTTTTCCCAAATGACCTTGAGACCACGCAGCTTTTTCTTTTAGAACTTGTCGTTTCTAGATCAATGCAAGAAATACCTTTAAGCTCCATTGCTGTTCTGGAACTTAAAACATTAGAATTTTTTTTAATCCACGTATTAGATTTATTTTTTAATTGTCTTGCATTATAAATTCCATTTTTATGAAAAAATTTAGTTAATTGTCTCCCAACACCCCAGACATCATTGATTTCTACTTTTTCTAGTATTGGATCAATGTTTTCAATTCCTATTAGACTAGTTACACCAGATTTTTTCTTTTTAGCAATATGGTTTGCTACTTTACTTAATGTTTTAGTTTTTGCAATTCCAATACTAGTCGGGATACCTGTCCATTGTAAAACAACACTCCTAATTTCGTGACCCACATTTTCAACTTCCTCATCAGAAAAATTACTTAAATCTAAAAATGCTTCATCAATTGAATAAACTTCTATATCTGAATTAAAACGTTTTAATGTTCTCATTACTCTTCTTGATATATCTCCATATAAAGAATAATTTGATGAAAAGACTTGAACTTTATTTTTAACAATAATTTCTTTTGCTTTAAAGTAAGGTTCTCCCATTTTAATTCCTAAAGATTTTGCTTCATTGGATCTTGAAATAATACAACCATCATTATTAGATAGAACAACAACGGGTTTTTTTCTTATTTTGGGGTTAAATAGTCTTTCACAAGATACATAAAAGGCATTACAATCAATAAGAGCTATTTTTTTAGTATACTGAATGGATGACATAAGTGACAACTCCCCAAATAAAAATATCGGCTTCCTCATCAATTAAAACCCGATCTTCAAATTTTTTAGATCCTGAAGTTAAAAATTGTTTGTTTTTTTCTATAACAAGATTTTTAACAACTAATTCATCATGCACATTCGCAATAACAGTTGAAAAATTTTTAGGTTTTAAACTTTTATCGACAACTAATAAGTCACCATCATGAATACCAACATCTGACATTGATTTGCCTTGAACTCTGATAATAAATGTGGCTGGAACATTTTTTATTAAATGAATATTTAGATCAATATCTTCCTCGATATAATCTGTTGCTGGAGAAGGAAATCCAGCACCAGCCTTGTGTAAATAATAAGGAATAGCTATCTTCATAAATGTTCTTATTTTGTTCTCATTAATATACAAGTTATTCAATAGTGTCAATCAGGTTGTATTTTGAGTCTGGAAGTGAATCAAAAGTGAATCAAAACGTGAACATTCAAACCAGATTTTGTGCTCTTGTGGATAACTTTAACCAGAGATAGTTTAGAACCCATGTTGAAAATGAAAAAACTATCTCTTAAAGCGAGTTGTTTATGTGGCGGAATAGAATTAAAGACCAAAGGATATCATAGAGATGTGCACAACTGTCATTGCATTCAATGCATGAAAACACATGGTCATCATGCAGCTTATACAGCTGTTGAAGAACAAAATATTAAATTTATAAAAAAAAGAACATTAAAATGGTTTCAATCATCAAAAAAAGGAAAAAGAGGATTTTGCAAAAAATGTGGAGCAAGTATATTTTTTAAATCAATTGGACAGAAAGATATTCATATTTCTGCAGGAATGTTTAATAGACCTTTTAAGCTTAAAACAACAATGAATATATTTGTAAAAGGGAAGTTAGACTATTATAAACTTGAACAATATATGCCAAAATTTAAACGTTATCCCAAGGGAGGAAAGTAAATGAAAAAACTAACATGTCATTGCGGGGGTATAGAGGCAGAAGTTAATGTTCCTGAAAATGGATTTCAAAAGATTATGCGTTGCAATTGTTCTATCTGCAAAAGAAAAGGATACATTATAGGAGTTATTGGACCAGATGATTTTAAATTAACTAAAGGAGAAGAGCTTTTGACACTTTATCAATTTAAAACAAAAACTGCTCAACATTATTTTTGTAAAGTTTGTGGCATTCATACTCACAATAGACCAAGAAGTAATCCAAAAATCTATGGTGTAAATATTGCTTGCATTGAAAGTATTAAACCATTTGAAATAAAAGATGTTCCAGTAAATGATGGAGAGAACCATCCTTTAGATCAAAAAAAATAGTTTTTAAATAATGACAATTCTTGAGTGTTACAGAAAAGTTAACAAAGATTGTTTAAAATTTATAAAATCACAAGAAACACCAAAAGAAAAATTTAAAAACAAAGAAAAGATGATTAAATCTTTTTTAATCCCAATAAGTTTCTGGATAGCAAGTAAAGCAAATAAAAAAAAACCATATTTTGTAGGCTTAGGTGGCGGCCAAGGAACAGGCAAAACTACTATAAGTTCTATTATCACAATTATCCTAAAGAAATATTTCAAATTAAAAGTTTTTAAAATTTCAATTGATGATTTTTATAAAACTAGAAATGAAAGATTATCATTATCAAAAAAAATTCATCCTTTCTTAATGACAAGAGGAGTGCCAGGAACTCATGATACAAAAATCATGTTGGATTTTTTTAAAAAATTAAAAAGCAAAAACTTTAGAGAATTAAAACTTCCTAAATTTAATAAAGCTATTGACGATAGACATAAAAAAAAATCTTGGTACTTAGTTAGAAAAAAACCAGATATTATAATTTTTGAAGGTTGGTGTGTAGGTGCAAAACCAGAAAAAAACAACACTCTAAAAAAATCAGTTAATTCTTTAGAATCAAAAAATGATAAGAAATTAGTCTGGCGTAAATTTGTTAATAAAAATCTTAAATCAAAATATAAGACATTATATGATAATCTAAATTGTTTGCTTTATCTAAAAGCTATAAACTTTAGGCTTCTTCAGCAATGGCGAATAAAACAAGAAAAAAAACTCTGGTTAAAAAATAAAAGATCAAGTAATAACAAAATAATGAGCAAAAAGGATGTAATTAACTTTATGCAAACATATCAAAGAGTAACGCAAAATATGTTTAAGCATACAACAAGCTATGCTTCAATAATAATAAATTTGGATAGCAAACATCAAATAAAATCTATTGTATATAAAAGAAAATGAAAAAAATATTTTTAACATTATTATTAATTTTATTTTTCTCAATAAATGTTAATGCATTAACTTTAAGTGATGCTTTAAAAGAAACCTATAAAAATAATACTGAATTAAATGCTGAAAGAGAAAATATAAATGTTTCTAATGAAGATATTAATATATCTAAAAGTAGTTATCTGCCTTCTTTTACAATTATAGGTTCTAAAAGTAAAGAAGATACAAATAAGCTTACTGATAGAGGAGGGGAAGACTCGACAATTACAGATGTTGATCCTTTAACAGCTTCGATAAAACTTGAACATACTTTAATTGATCGAGGAAGAAGTGCAGATTTAGAAAAAAATCAAATAGGATTAGATTTAGCTAAAGCAAAATTATTAAAAAAAGAACAAATTATTTTATATAAAGCTATCGAGGCTTATACTGGTTTAATTCTTTCTAATGAAAAAAAATTACTCAATGATAAAAATGTCAAGCTTTTAGAAAGACAAGTGGAAACTGATAAAGTTAGATTAGATAGGGGTCAAATAACTATATCAGATTTAGCCCAATCAGAATCTTCGCTAGCTGGCGCAAGAGCGCAATTTATTGAGTCACAAAATGAACTTTTGACAAGTAAACTTAATTATGAAAATATAATTGGATCTTTATTTAGGACTGAAAATTTAAATAAATCAAGAAAAGCAATAGTTGAAATTCCCAAGAGTGTAAATAGTGCAATAGACTTATCTAAACTCAATAATCCAGATTTAATTATTGCTAAATTAGAATTTGATCAATCAGAAAAAGACGTTGAGATTGCAAAATCAGATTTATCTCCTACTGCTACATTATCTTTAGAAAGATCTTACACTAATGATTTAAGTTCTACAAATAAAGAGAGAGAGAAGGATATTTTAAAGGCAACAATAAGTTGGCCATTTTATACGGGTGGCAAAAATCGAGCAACTATAAATAAAAATCAAAATTTAAAAAATAGAAAAAGATTATTATTAGATAATGAAATAAAAACTAATGAAATGAAAATCGCGACTAGCTGGTCGAATTTGGAAGCTTCAAAAAGTTTATTAGATTCAGTCGAAGCTCAAGTTAAAGCTGCCAAAATAGCCAATGAAGGAATTAGTGCTGAATATGAAAGAGGATCTGGGAGAAGCACATTAGATGTAATTCAATCAAATAAATCATTGCTTGATGCAAGAATTTCTTTATCAAATTCTGAAAGGAATTACTTGTTGGCTCAATATAATCTTCTAAAATCAATAGGGCTTTTGAATAGTAACTATTTAAAACTCAAGTAAATTGCTAAATTTTAACTAATTTAAAATTATTGTTGCCAATGAGAACAAAATGTGTACATTTAAAACATGATTCGAATGTTAAAAAAACAAAAAAAAGAGATAAATTATGACTAAAAATAACCTAAAAGTAGTTAAATCTACTAAAAACCAAGAATTGGAAAATAAAGAAAAAAATAAGGCTCTAGAGGCAGCAATAAGCCAAATTACAGATAATTTTGGAAAAGGCTCTGTAATGAAACTTGGTCAACAAAAAGCTATGGATGTTGAGTCTATTTCAACAGGATCTTTGAGTTTAGACCTTGCTCTTGGAATAGGTGGTTTGCCAAAAGGCAGAATTATTGAAATTTATGGACCTGAATCATCTGGAAAAACAACGCTTGCACTTCAAGTACTTGCCGAAGCACAAAAAACAGGTGGAATTTGTGGATTTATAGATGCAGAACATGCACTAGATCCAGTTTATGCAAAAAAATTAGGGGTTGATACTGAGGAACTGTTAATTTCTCAACCAGATACAGGCGAACAAGCTTTAGAGATTGCAGACACACTAATTAAATCAGGATCAGTTTCAGTACTAGTTGTTGACTCAGTGGCTGCTTTAACGCCAAGAGCTGAAATAGAAGGTGAAATGGGAGACCATCATGTAGGCCTTCAGTCAAGACTAATGAGTCAAGCTTTAAGAAAATTAACTAGTTCAATTTCACGAACAAACACAATGGTTATTTTCATCAACCAAATAAGAATGAAAATTGGAGTTATGTTTGGAAGTCCGGAAACTACATCAGGTGGTAATGCACTTAAATTCTATTCATCTGTTAGAATGGATATAAGAAGAATTGGAGCTATTAAAGAAAAAGATGCAATTATTGGAAATGCGACAAGGGTTAAAGTTGTTAAAAATAAAGTATCACCTCCATTCAAAGTGGTTGAGTTCGATTTAATGTATGGAAAAGGAATTAGTAAATCTGGAGAGCTAATTGATCTAGGATCAAAGGCAGATATAGTTGAAAAATCTGGAGCTTGGTATGCATATAAAGGAGAAAAGATAGGCCAAGGCAGAGAAAACGCTAAAGTTTATCTTGAACAAAATCCAAAAGCTGCAGCAGAAATTGAAATGGCGATAAGAGAAAAAGCCGGTGTAATTTCAAAAAAAATTGAAGGAAATCCTATAGAAAAAGAAAAAGTAGAATCAAAAGAGGAAATTCCTACTAAAAAGAATTAGCAGAAAAACTTTTAGTTACTAAAAAGGCGCTGAAAAAGCGCCTTTTTCCCATCTGTATAACTAGACATCAAACAAAAAAGCTGTATTTTAAAAAATATGGCAGACAAAACACTAAATCAGATAAGAAATAGTTTTCTAGATTATTTCAAAAAAAATGATCATAAGATTGTTGAATCAAGCAACCTTGTTCCAAACAATGATCCTACACTAATGTTTGCTAATTCTGGAATGGTACAGTTTAAAAATGTTTTTACCGGGCTCGAAAAAAGAGATTATAAAAGAGCAACTACCTCGCAAAAGTGTGTCAGAGCAGGTGGAAAGCATAATGATTTAGAAAATGTTGGTTATACACCAAGACACCATACATTTTTTGAAATGCTGGGCAATTTTTCATTTGGAGATTACTTTAAAGAACAAGCAATTGAGCTGGCTTGGAATTTAATAACTAAGGATTTTGGTTTGGACAAAAATAAACTTTATTTTACTGTTTTTAATGAAGATCAAGAAGCTTTTAATCTTTGGAAAAAGGTTACTGGTTTTGGGAATGATAAAATAATAAAGATTTCCACATCTGATAATTTTTGGTCGATGGGCGAAACAGGACCTTGCGGACCTTGTTCGGAAATTTTTTATGATCACGGCAGTCATTTAAAAGGTGGTCTACCTGGTTCAAAAGATGAAGATGGAGATAGATTTATTGAAATTTGGAATCTTGTTTTTATGCAATTTGAACAAATCACTAAAGAAAAAAGAATTAATTTACCCAAACCTTCTGTTGATACAGGAATGGGATTAGAAAGAATTACAGCGCTGCTTCAAGGAACTCATGATAATTATCAGACAGATCATTTTAAAAAATTAATTCAATCTACTTCTGAAGCACTAAAACAGAATCCAAATGAAAATAATATTTCAAGTTTTAGAGTTATAGCTGATCACTTGAGAGCAAGCTCATTTTTAATCGCAGAAGGTGTTTTGCCATCAAACGAAGGAAGAGGTTATGTTCTTAGACGTATTATGAGACGTGGGATGAGACACTCCCATTTACTAGGTGCTAAAGAACCAATTTTTTTTAATATTTTTAAAACTTTACAAGAAGAGATGTCAGGCAATTATCCAGAATTAGAAAGAGCTAAATCTTTAATTAAAGAAACTTTAAAAATGGAGGAAGAAAAATTTTTAGTTCTCCTTGATAGAGGTATAAAAATATTAAATGAAGAAATTTCAAAGATAGATAAAATTTTACCAGGACAAGTTGCTTTTAAACTTTATGATACTTATGGTTTTCCATTAGATTTAACTGAAGATATTTTGAAAAACAAAACTTATAAAGTAGATACTAAAAAATTTGAGTCTTTAATGAAACAAAGTAGAGAGCTTGCTAAAAAAAATTGGAAAGGATCTGGAGATAGCTCTGTAGATGAAATATGGTTTAGTATTAAAGATAAATTAGAAGCAACTGAATTTTTAGGATATGAAACCAATCAAGCAGAAGGTGTAATTGTTACTTTAATAAAAAATAATAAAGAAACTAAAACTTTAACTGAAGGTGAAGAAGGAATAATAATAGTTAATCAAACACCTTTCTATGGCGAGTCAGGTGGTCAAGTTGGGGATACTGGCCTTATTTTATCTGAAAATTTTACATTTGAAGTAACTGACGTTCAAAAACAATTAGGTGATATTTTTGTACATCATGGAAAAGTACTTAAAGGATCTGCAAATTTAAGAGAAAATGTTGAAATGAAAATTAATACAGACAGAAGAGAAAATATAAGAGCATATCATTCTGCTACTCATTTATTACATGAGTCATTGAGAAGAGTTTTAGGCACACATGTTATTCAAAAAGGCTCATTAGTAGCACCTGATAGATTAAGGTTTGATTTTAGCCATATGAAACCTATTTCTAATGAAGAAATACAAAAAATAGAAAGTTTTGTAAATTCAATGGTTGAAAAAAAGTCAGATGTAAAAACCAGGATGATGACTCCTAAAGAAGCAGTAGATAATGGCGCTCTAGCATTATTTGGAGAAAAGTATGGAGAAGAGGTTAGAGTTTTATCTATGGGGGATGAAAAAGATAAATATTTCTCAACTGAGTTATGTGGTGGAACACACGTAAGAAATACGGGTGATATTGGCAAATTTAAGATTATAAGCCAAACATCGATTGCAGCCGGGATAAGAAGAATAGAGGCTTTAAGAGATAAACAATTAAAAGATTACTTAAATAAAAAAGAAAAACTATCAGATTTAGTTGTAGAAAAAAATGAAGAAAAGATAAAAGAAATAAAAGAAAGAATTTTAAAGCTAGGAGGAAATCCGATTTTAGATAATAATGACCAAATTGAATTAATTAAAGAGTTAAATAATCAATATGAAGAACTTTTAGTAAAATCTATTTTAGCTGATAAAGAAAAAAATCAAATCAAAGATGAGTTAATTAATAATATAAAAGTTAGATTTCAGAAAATTAAAGACTTATCCCCTAAAGAATTAAGAAAGTTGGTTGATAATGGTAAAAAAGAATTAGGAAAAGGAATTGTTATAGTTTGTTCTGGAAAAGAAGGTAAGATTGGAATTGCTGTTGGTGTCACAAAAAACTTAATTGATAAATATAATGCTATAAAATTAGTTAAAATTGGATCAGAAGTAGTAGGTGGAAAAGGTGGCGGTGGAAGATCTGATTTTGCTCAAGCTGGCGGTACAGATTTTAGTAAGATTGAATTAGCTTTTGAAGAAATAAAGAAATTTATTAATTAAAATAGGTAAACTTAATTATTTTTAATATAATTTATTATATCTTTATCTTTAATTTTATTTATTGAAGTATTTTCTTTTTCACAATCAAAACAAATAAAATTATCATCTAGTGGTTTAAATTTATCTGAATATTTATTATAAAAACAAAATGTTTTGTTTTTAGAATATGACAACATATGTGAAATACCGTTATCTATTGAAATATTAAAATCTGTAAGAGATCCTAAGGTAGTAACAAAAATAGGTCTTCTATAATTTTTTTCCACATGTTCTTCTGGGAAAAAGGATTTTTTTACATTTTTTTTTAATTCTTTCTTTAAATTTTCAAATTTATCTTCAATAAAAAAAGTTGGTGTAAAATCACTAGAATAATGATTGGCAACTTTGATTATTTCTTTCAAATCAAATTCTTTTTCTCTCGAAGGATGGCCAGATGTTATGGAAAAACCAATATATCTTAAATTCTTATTTAATATTTTTTTTGCTTCATTTATGTAAATTTGTGGAATATCAATTTTATAATCAATCTTATCGTTAATTTTTAAATATTTATTTAAATATTTAATTATTCGATAAATTACATGTTTTTCTTTTTTTATAAAAAAAAAGGGCTTACTTAAAAGATAATTTAAGCATGGAGTAATATAAACTTTATGAGGAATTTTTTTGTAAATTATTGTATTTTTTAACTTAGTTTGTGTATCAATAATCATATCAAAATAAGTAAATTCGAAATCATTAAGAGAATTTTTTGCAAATTCTTTATCTTTGAATAAATCACCGAAATGTTCAGGAAAGTTTTTTATAGTTATAAGATTTTTTGGAGCGTACTCTTTCAAATTATTTTCATACCAAAATTTTTTTAAATCAGTTGAAAAATAATAGATTTTTTTTGGTTCTAAATTTTTATTTATATAGTTAAATAAACTAGTTAATTGTAAAGCGTCACCTAGTCCACCACCAGTATTTATTATTAATATATTTTCGAAACTTTTAGACAATTAATTTAATTTTGATTGTAAATTTTTATTTATAATATCTAATAATTGATTTGTTGTAAGGTATTTTGTTGAAGGCCCAACCAAAATAGCTAAGTCCTTGGTCATTGATCCTTTTTCAACAGTTTCTATACATACAGTTTCTAACGATTCTACAAATTTTTTTAAATCTTCATTGTTATCCATTTTTGCTCTATGATAAAGTCCTCTTGCCCAAGCAAAAATTGATGCAATAGGGTTTGTAGAGGTTTCTTTTCCTTGCTGATGTAATCTATAATGTCTTGTAACTGTTCCATGTGCGGCTTCAGATTCTATAGTATCACCATCTGGTGTCATCAAAACACTTGTCATAAGTCCCAAAGATCCAAATCCTTGAGCAACTGTATCAGATTGTACGTCACCATCATAATTTTTACATGCCCAAATGTAATTGCCATTCCATTTCATTGCACACGCAACCATGTCATCTATAAGTCTGTGTTCGTATGTTATTCCTTTTTCATTAAATTTTTCTTTAAATTCATTTTCAAAAACCTGTTCAAATAAATCTTTAAATCTTCCATCATATTTTTTTAAAATTGTATTTTTAGTTGAAAGATAAACAGGCCACTTTCTATTAAGTCCATAATTCATACACGCTCTTGCAAAATCTTTAATAGACTGATCAAGATTATACATTGACATTGCAACACCTGGCCCTGGGAAATTAAATACTTCAAATTCTTTTTTTTCTTTTCCATTTTCCGATGTCCATTTCATTTCTAGTTTACCTTTACCAGGTACTTGAAAATCAGTTGCTCTATATTGATCCCCAAAAGCATGTCTTCCTATACAAATCGGATTAGTCCAGCTAGGTACTAATTTAGGAATATTTTTACATATTATAGGTTCTCGAAAAACAGTACCTCCTAAAATATTTCTTATTGTACCATTTGGAGATCTCCACATTTTTTTTAAATTAAATTCTTTAACTCTAAGTTCGTCAGGTGTAATTGTTGCGCATTTTATTCCAACACCATTTTTTTTAATTGCCTTAGCGCAATCAATTGTTACTTGGTCATTAGTTTTATCACGATTTTTAATTCCAAGATCATAGTATTTAATACCTAAATCTATATATGGAAGAATGAGTTTAGTTTTTATAAACTTCCACATTATTCTTGTCATTTCATCGCCATCAAGCTCGACAATGGGATTTTTTACCTTAATTTTACTCATTATTTAGATGTATCTTATTAGTTGAATTTAATTATCTTATATACATATTACACTAAAATTATCAAATAAACGAATATGTTAGACAAAATTTTTCCAAAACTTCATAACGAAGGATACAAGTTTTTAGTTATATTCTGTGTAGCAACAATTGTTTTATATTTTATTAATGGCTTTCTAGGATTTATAGGAGTTATTTTAACTATTTGGTGTTACTATTTTTTTAGAGATCCCGAAAGATTTTCAATCGAAAATGATGATTATTTGACAAGTCCTGCAGATGGAACAATTGTGCATGTTTCTGAAACAAATGGTCCAAAAGAATTAGGTTTAGAAAATAAAAAATTTAACAAAGTTGGAATTTTTATGAACGTGTTTGACTGTCATGTTAATAGATCACCTTGTTCAGGATCAGTAGCAGAAATTTTATATAAACCAGGAAAATTTTTAAATGCTTCACTTGATAAAGCCAGCGAAGATAACGAGAAAAATTATTATAAGATTAAAAATAAAAACGGAGAAGATATAATAGTTGTTCAAATAGCAGGTTTAATTGCCAGAAGAATAGTTACTGAAGTATCTAAAGATGAAAATTTAAGTCAAGGATCCAGAATAGGAATGATTAGATTTGGAAGTAGAGTTGATATTTATTTTGAAAACTATCAAACATTAATTAAATTAAATCAAAAAACTATTGCTGGAGAAACTTTAATTGCAAAGAAATAATTTATGGAAGAGCAAAAAAAAAATTTTAAACTAGTTTCGAACAAAAAAACTAGAATTATGTTGCCAAATATTTTAACACTGGTAGGTGTATGTATAGGATTAAGTTCAATAAAATTTGCTTTTGATGGTAAATTTGAAATCTCAATTTTTGCAATAATAGTTGCTGCAGTTATAGATGGTTTAGATGGACGTATTGCTAGATTGATTAAAGGAACTTCAAAAGTAGGAAAAGAGCTTGACTCTTTAACAGATGTAATAAGTTTTGGTGTAGCACCGGGATTTATTATGTACTTTTGGACTTTAAATGAATTAGGTAGAATTGGATGGCTTATTTTTTTAGTTTATGTTGTTTGTGTTGCCTTAAGACTTGCAAGATTCAATGTAACCTCTAATACCGAACCATCTTGGAGAGATAACTTTTTTCAAGGAATTCCTTCTCCTGCTGGCGGGGTTCTTGTTTTGATGCCATTAATATATAGTTTTAGTGATTTAAAACTTTTTGATATTAATCCTAAAATAATAACTCCATATTTATTCGTTATTATTTCAATTTTTTTAATAAGTAAAATTCCAACTTATTCATTTAAAAAAATAGCAGTACCAAGAAATATGACAATTTTTTTATTGTTCGGAGTAGTCTTATATTTTGGATTATTATTAGTTTATACATTTAATGCTATTGTTTTATCAGGACTGATATATTTGGCGATGATTCCAGCAAGTTTTTTACATTATCAAAGTATAAACAAAAAGCATTTTCTAGCATCTGAAGAATCGGAAGACCATGAAGATATATTGTAATGAAAAATAATGCCATTGTTTCGTTAGCAGACTCAAATTATTTTGAATTATTGAGAGAATTAATTGAATCTATAAAAAGTTTTAAAGAAAGTTCTGAAATTGCAATTTGTATATTAGATGCAGGTTTAACAGCAGATCAAAAAAAATTTTTAACTAAAGAAGTTGATGAAATTGAAAAAGCTGAGTGGGATATAGAAGTATCTTCTAACAAAATTAAAGATAAAGAATGGTTAAAAAGTCAAGTATCCAGGGCATTTCTTCCAAAATACTTTCCAAAATATAATAAGTATCTTTGGATAGATAGTGATGCGTGGGTTCACGATTGGTCTACAGTAGAATTATACTTTAAGGCTTGTGAAAATGGAAAACTAGGAATTACCCAAACTATGGGACCTGGATATAAAATAATGTCAAAAGTTAATTGGATTTTTGGAAAGTTAGCTTTAATTAAATCACAAAATTTTAAGCATGCCATGAGCTCAAATATAGGACTTGAAAAAGCTAGAAAAATTGCATTTGCACCTCATATAAATATTGGAGTTTTTTCTCTTGAAAAAAATTCAACTTGTTGGAAATCATGGCAAGATAATCTTAAAAAAACTTTAAGCTCAGGAAAGATATTTGGATCTGAAGGTTTAGCAATAAACATGTCAGTGTATATTGATGAAGTTGAAACAGAGTTTTTACCATTATATTGTAATTGGATAGCTAGTAATCTGTTTCCAAAATATGATGATACTAATAAAGCTTTTGTAGAACCATACTTACCAAATAATAAAATTGGTATAATGCATCTAGCAGCAGGAATATGGGATAAAAATAAAGATATGAGATTAGATAAAAATGTTAAAATAAAAATCAAAACATTAGAAGATATTTATATATCCAAAAGCTTAAGGTATTTTAAGTAGTTGAAGAAAAATAAAATTTCAAAAAATTGGATTAACAAACATCAAAGAGACATTTATGTACGTCAGTCAAAAGCAGAAGGATATAGATCTAGAGCAGTTTACAAATTAATAGAAATTGATAAGAAATTTAAGATTCTTAAAAATAATATTTCTTTAATAGATTTGGGGTCAGCTCCAGGTAGTTGGTCACAATATATATCAAAAAAAAATATTAGAGGAAAAATATTATCCATTGATATTAAAGAAATACCAAAAATACAAAATATTTTTCACATTAAAGGTGATTTTTTAGATCAAAAAAATCAGGAGAAAATTATAGAATATTTTGGAAGAAAAATTGATGTAGTTTTGTCAGATATGGCTGTAAATACAACGGGAAATAAAAATTTAGATTCAATCAGAACCGGAGAATTATGTATAGAAGCTATGAATTTTTCATCTAGAA
>CACFSO010000007.1 GCA_902568975.1 uncultured Pelagibacteraceae bacterium | reverse complement strand
CAGTTGAACAAGCTAAAATTTATTCTGATGGTGGGGCAGATGAAATTTGTTTTTTAGATATTACTGCCTCAAATGAAAATAGAGACACTATTTATGATGTAGTTAAAGATACCTCGAAAAAATGTTTTGTACCATTAACGGTTGGAGGAGGAGTTAGGAGTGTTGATGATATAAGTAAATTATTAAACTGTGGAGCTGATAAAGTTTCAATTAATACCGCTGCTGTTCAAAATTCAGAAGTTGTCATTGAGAGCTCTAAAAAATTTGGATCCCAGTGCATTGTTGTTGCAATAGATGCAAAAAAAAATGGAAAAAAATGGGAAGTTTTTACCCATGGCGGTAGAAATAATACTGGAATTGATGCAATAGAATTTGCAAAAAAAATGGAAGAAAGTGGAGCAGGTGAGTTACTAGTTACTTCTATGGATAGAGATGGAACCCAAGTTGGATTTGATATTGATTTAACATCTAAAATTTCATCAAAAGTAAATATTCCTGTAATAGCTTCTGGGGGAGTTGGTAATTTAGATCATTTAGTTGACGGTATTAAACTTGGAAATGCTAGTGCTGTTTTAGCAGCATCCATATTCCACTATGGTAAATATTCAGTAAAAGAAGCTAAGGAATATTTGGACTCAAAAGGAATACCTGTTAGAATTTAATATGCTAAATATACTTGAAAGCTTATTTAACCTTGCTAGAGAAAGAAAAAGTAATCCAGTAGAAGGTTCATACACCAACAAACTTCTAAGTGATAAATTTTTAAGTAAAGAAAAAGTTCTAGAAGAAATTAATGAATTAATAGAGGCTGTAGAAAAAGATACAAATAAAACTCATGAAGCTGCTGATGTTTTTTATCATTTAATAATGTATCTAGAAGCAAATGAAATAAAAATTGAAGATGTAATGGAAGAATTAAGTAGGAGAAAAAAATGAGTTACGATAGTAATAATATTTTTGCAAAAATTTTAAGAGGTGAAATACCTTGCAAAAAAATTTATGAAGATAATTTTGTTTTATCATTTTACGATATTAATCCACAAAAAAAAATTCATGCATTAGTTATTCCTAAGGGAAAGTATGTTGATTTAGATGATTTCAGTTCAAATGCTTCACCCGAAGAGATGATTGGTTTATTGAAGGGAATAAATACTGTTGCTAAAAAACTTGGAATTTCAGTTGATACTGGAAATGGTTATAGAGCTCTAGCAAATATAAGTGTGGATGGAGGCCAGGAAGTTCCACATTTACATTTTCATTTATTTGGAGGTGAAAAAATCGGCAAAATGGTTTCGTGATTTTTAGTGTAGATAGAAATTATTTAGAAATAAAATCCATTAAAGATCTTAATCCATCAAATATACCAAATAAAAATTGCATTTTAGAAATTTTAGAACCTCCTGATTTTCAATTAAATAAGTTTTTCTATAAACAGATTGGTCAAAATCATAGATGGATAGATCGTTTGACTTGGGATGATAATCAATGGATTAATTATCTAAATAACTCTTCAGTTAAAACTTATATTTTAAAAGATTATGGAAATTTGGTTGGTTATTTTGAAACTATCTTAGATTTTGAAAAAAAAAATAGTGAAATTGCTTACTTTGGTGTTTTGAAAGAATATATAGGTAAAAAATATGGAGGTTATTTGCTTTCTGAGGCAATTAATAAATCTTTTAAAAAAGGAATCAATAGAGTTTGGGTTCATACTTGTTCCTTAGATCATGAGAACGCTTTAAAAAATTATCTAGCAAGAGGAATGAAAGTATTTAAATCAGAAAAAATAAATATAGATCTTAATTAATATACTTTTGTATTACAAAAACTTTTTTATCAATAAATATATTTTTTTCAATATCTGAAATAAAAGTTTGCATTATATTTTGATAAATATCTATTGTTTGCCAACCTATTAAATCTAAATTTTCTTTATCAAAAAATACTTTGATCGAAGCATTTTCATATTCTGTATCAAATACATAATAAAATGGATAATTAATATCATCCCTTAAGGTATTTAATTTAGATATTATAAATTCTTTATCTAAAATTAAGTTTAGAACTGTTTTTTCTAAAGGATATCTATAATAGTTTTTAATTTTATCAGAATTAATGATTAATGACTTTCCATTTGAAACTAAAATTTTATTATAAATATCGTCATATTCGCAAAAAATTTTTTTAGGATATAATATGATACATTCGCCCTTTTCAGTATTATTATTATCTATTTTTTGAATAAATTTAAATTTTATAGAATTAATTTTTTTAAAGTTATTTGTAATTTCAATTTTAGTAGATGTGTTTGCACTAACTAAATTAATCAATAAGAAAAAAAAAAACAATACTTTTATCACTTAAGTACTTCTCTTTTGCCAACATGATTTGCTTTGCTTACTTCTCCATTTGCTTCCATCATATCAATAATTCTTGCTGCTCTATTATATCCAATTTGTAGTTTTCTTTGTAAAAATGATGTAGAAGCTTTTTTTTCAGCCCTTACTATTTCTAATGCAGACTGGTATAGTTCATCTTGATCTTCATTTCCTGAAAAAGTTGAACTATTTTCTTTTTCATCTGCAAAATTTAAAATTTCATCAACATAATTAGGTTCAGCTTGAGATCTTAGAAAATTATTAATTTTATCTATTTCATTTTCAGATACAAAAGGTGCATGTATTCTTATTATTTTGTTAGCTGAAGACATATAAAGCATATCCCCTTTGCCTAATAGTTGTTCTGCTCCCTGTTCTCCAAGTATTGTTCTACTATCAATTTTGGAAGTTACTTGAAATGAAATTCTAGTTGGAAAATTTGCTTTTATTGTACCTGTTATTACATCAACACTAGGCCTTTGAGTCGCCATTATTATATGAATTCCTGCTGCTCTTGCCATCTGTGATAGTTTTTGAATGTATCCTTCAATTTCTTTACCTGCAACGAGCATTAAATCTGACATTTCATCAACTATTACCACTATGTATGGCATAGGTAATTTATGTTTCGAATTGTAACCATCAATATTTCTAACTCCTACTCTTGTCATCAATCTATATCTATTTTCCATTTCCTTAACGACCCATCCTAAAACTGAAGCTGCTCTTTTTGGTTCAGTTATTACAGGACAAAGTAAGTGAGGAATTCCTTCATAAGTTGATAATTCTAACATTTTGGGATCAATTAATATAAACTTACATCTATCTGGCGTGTGTTTATATAGAAGAGATAAAATAATAGTATTTATACAAACAGATTTTCCTGACCCAGTGGTGCCTGCAATTAATAAATGAGGCATAGAATACAAATCTCCAATTATAGGTTTTCCAGAAATATTTTTACCAAGGGCAATAGGAAGTTTAGTTTCTTTTATTTTGAAACTTTGATTAGAAATGATTTCGCTTAAATAAACATTTTCTCTCGTCAAGTTTGGTATCTCAATTCCTATCGTATTACTTCCAGGAATAGTAGATATTCTAGCAGATTCAGAACTTGTATTTCTTGCAATATCTTCTGAAAGATTAATAATTTTTGAAACTTTAACACCTGCCGCAGGTTCAAATTCATTTAAAGTTACTACTGGTCCATAACTAATTTTTTTAATTTTACCCTCTACTCCAAAGTCCATTAAAATTTTTTCTAAGAAAGTTTCATCTATTTCATTATTTGATATATTGTTTTCTCTTTCTTTTTTTGTTGGTTTTTTTAAAAATTCAATAGAGGGAATTTGAAACTTTTTATTAGTACTTTTTATTTCTTTAACACTTGAAGCAAATGGTAAGTCTTCTTGAATAAGTGTTTCTGTTGTTTGATCGATATTAGAAAAATTTTCATTTAACTCACTTTGAATATTTATTTGATTCTTTTTTAATCTAAAAGAAAAAATTTTTTTTAATATACTCATTAAAAATTTAATACTAAAATTGATACTTAATAAAAAAAAGATTATAATAATTAAAATAATAAAATAATAAAACAAATCTTCATTTATTTTTATTAAATTCATCAATAAACTTTCTTCTAGCATTTTTCCAACAAAACCTCCGTTTCCATTAAATATTAACCAGAAAGATTGCGGATAAAATATTGAAAAAAATAAGGAACCAAAAATTGAATATACAATAGTAAAGAAAAAATTTTCTATTATTATAATTAATTTTTTAGATCTAAAAACATTAATACCAGTCAATAAAAAAGAAATTGGAATTATTATAGATATTAAACCGACTGTTTGGAAAAATAAATCGGAAATTAAACTTCCTTGTAAACCTAGTAAGTTTTTAATTTTTACATCTTTTGGATAAATAAAATTAGGATCTTCAGGAGAATAACTTAATAATGAAATTAAAAGAAATATAGAAAATATAATTATTATAATTCCAACTAATTCAACTATTCTTTTTAGCGAAAATTCTAAGGTTTTATTTACAATATCTCTTATTTCCATTTTAATAATAATCCAATTTGTTACTTTGTATCATTTAATAATTATTGTTAAAATTAAATTTATTTATGAAAATTTGTTTAATTGGTGATGGATTAACTAATTTAATATTAGCAAAAATTCTTGCTAATAAAGGTATTGAAGTATTATTATGTAATAAACAAAGAAGAAATAATACTTCAATAATTACAAGAACTATAAGTATTTCAAAATATAATTTTAATTTTTTAAAAAAAAATAGTTTAGATATAAAAAAAATTTGTTGGCCAATAAATTATATTAAAATTTTTAATGAATCAAATTTGAATAATGAAATACTGAATTTTGGTTCAAATAATAATGAACTATTTTATCTATTTAAACAAAATAAATTATATAATTATTTACAAAATAACATTAAAAAAAATAAATTTATAAAAAAATTAAAGGTTAAAAATAATTTTTTTTATTCAATAATAAAAAAAAACAATTTTAATTTAATCATAAATTCAGATAATAAAATTAAAATTATAAATAATTTATTTTCTAAAAAAATTAGCAGAGATTATAACAGTACTGCTTTTACTTCATTGATTAAACATGATAATATAAGTAACAATTCAGCTTTTCAAATTTTTACAAAATTTGGTCCATTAGCATTTTTACCTTATTCGAAAAATGAAACTTCTATTGTTTTTTCTGTTTTAAATAAAAAAAAAATAACTGATAAAGAAATAAAAGAACTTATAGTTAAATATAATAAATTTTATAAAATAAATACATTTTCTAAATTTGAAAAGTTTAACTTAAAATTTTCGACTCTAAGAAAATATTATTATAAAAAAATACTGTGTTTTGGTGACAATCTTCACAAAGTACATCCTTTAGCTGGTCAAGGTTTTAATATGACTTTGCGAGATATCCAAATACTTTCGGATTTAATTGATAATAAAATAAATCTTGGTTTAGATTTAGATTCTTCATTATTAAAAGAATTTGAATTAAAAACAAAACATTTAAATTATATCTTTTCTTTTGGTATTAATTTTATTAATGATTTTTTTAAAATTGATAATAAATATATAAATGAATATTCAAGTAGAATGATTAAATATTTAAATCAGAATAAATTATTTAAAAAATATACTTTAAAATTCGCAGATAAAGGACTAGTTATTTAAATTTATTGTATAGTTTTATTACTAAAATTATCAACAATATAAGTTTTTAAAATTTCTTCCAATTTTTCTTTTCTTGATTTTAAATCTTTAGACTCTAGTAATATTTGTTTTTCTTCTAAAGAAAAAGGTGAGGCCATTGAAAGATTATTTATGGTTTGATCTAAATTTTGTTTTTCAATTTCTTTCCAATTTAGTGAATAACCCTGTTTTTCAAACAAATTTTTTAAATTTTTAAAAACTAACTCTAAATCAGAGAATTTTATTTCTTCTGAAATTTTGTTTAGATCACTTGAAAAATCACCAAAACTAACATTGCACTCCCTATAAACTTTAGTATTTTCAACCTCATTAATAATTTTGAATCTACTTATTCCATTTAGTACTATTAAATATCTTCCATCATCAGTTTCATTAAAACTTATAATTTTACCTACGCAACCAATATTGTATAACTCAGGTTTTTTCATTTTTCTTGTTTTTTTGGGTTGTATCATTCCAATCATTCTATTTGCTTTCATGCAATCATCTACCATTTTAATATATCTAGGTTCAAAAATATTCAAAGGAACAGTTGTTTCAGGAAAAAAAATAAAATTAGAAAGTGGAAATATAGGAATTTTATTTGGTAAGTCTTCTAACTTTTTCATAACAAATTTTATCAATATTTATAAAAAAAACATATATTTAGTTATATATAATATTGATTTATTATTGCTTATATAACAAAAAAAGTTTATTTATAATGACTTTTAATAAGCGGGCGTAGCTCAGTGGTAGAGCGTCTCGTTGCCAACGAGAAGGTCGTGGGTTCAAGTCCCATTGCCCGCTCCATTAAAAATTTATAAAGTAATTTATGACAGATTTAGCAGATAAAAAATGTATTCCTTGTGAGGGTGGCATACCAGGGTTTGATATAACTGAAATACATAAATATCTTAAAATGGTAGATGGATGGGAAGTAAAAGCAGATGAGGCACAAATTTATTATTTAATAAAAGAATTTAAGTTCAAAAATTTTCTAGAAAGTTTAAGTTTTGTTAATAAAGTTAGTGAAATTGCTGAAAACGAAGGTCATCATCCAGATATATTTTTTGGATGGGGATATGCAAAAATTAAAATTTTTACTCATGCTATAAAAGGTTTACATGAAAGTGATTTTGTTTTAGCTGCAAAAATTGACAAAATAATTTAATGTTTAAAGTGTCTAGTTTTTGAAAAAACTAAAATAATTCCAAGCTTATTAGCAAATTTAATTATTTCTTTGTCACGAATAGAACCAGAAGGTTGAATTACAGCTGAAACTCCTGCTTGTACAAGATTCTCTATACCATCAACAAAAGGGAAGAATGCATCTGATGCAGCATAAATATTAGATTTTTTTAAATTATTATGAAAAATATTCATTTTTTCTATCGCAATTTTGCAGCTATCTATTCTACTAGGTTGTCCACATCCAATCCCTATAGTTGAAAAATTTTTTGTAATTACAATAGCATTTGATTTTACAAATCTACATACGTTAAAAGCAAAAATAAGATTATTCATTATTTCTTTATTTGGTTTAATTTTAGATACAACTACAAAATCATTTTTAGAAAAAGTTTTAAAATCTGTGGATTGTAATAACATTGAATCAAAATTTGTTGTAATGTTTTGCTTATCTTTATTAGTTATTTTGCTTGCATCAATTACTCTAATATTTTTTCTTTTTTTTAAAATCTTTAATGCATCTTTATCAAAACCATTTCCTATTATAATCTCAAGAAATATTTTTTTTAATTCTAACGCTAACTTTTTTTTTATTTTAAAATTGCATGATACTACTCCACCGAATGCACTTATAGGGTCACATTTTAACGCTAATTTAAAACTATCTATTTTATTTTTATTTACTGAAACTCCGCAAGGGGAGGCATGTTTTACAATAACAGTTCCAACGTTTTTTGGTAGTGATTTTGAAATTGAAAGAGCAGAAAAAATATCATTATAATTATTAAAACTTAATTCTTTTCCATTTAATTTAATGATCTTTAAATCATTTTTCATTGAGTAAATAGCTCCTTGTTGATGAGGATTTTCTCCATATCTTAATTTTTCAATTAAATTACCAAAAATTAATTTTTTTTTTGGAAATTGATTATTAGTTATTTTATTAAAATATTCTGAAATAATAGAATCATAAAAACCTGTTTCTAAAAAAGCTTCATTGGACATTTTCTCTCTGAACTTTAGACTTGTTGAACCTTTGTTTTTATTTAACTCATCTATAAAATTTTTATACTGTCTTGTATTACTTATAACCACAACATCATTATAATTTTTAGCTGCTGATCTAACTAGTGTTGGACCACCAATATCAATATTTTCTATTATTTTTTTATGATTCATTTTTGAACTTAATATTTTTTGGAAAGGATAAAAGTTAACTATAATAAGATCAATTTCATCAAAATTATATTTTTTTAAATCTTTTTTATGAGATTTATTATTTCTTACACTTAGTATTCCCGCATGTATTTTAGGGTGCAATGTTTTGACTCTACCATTAATCATTTTAGGGGATCCTGTATATTTTGACACTTCTATACAATTAAAACCTAATTTTTTTATTTCTTTATAAGTACCTCCAGAACTTATTATTTTTATATTATATTTTTTTAAATATTTTAAAATTAATTTAAGGTTTTTTTTATTAGAAATAGAAATTAATGCTTTTTTAATTTTTTTCATGATATTTTATTTATTTCCCAAACAATATTTTGATCCTCATTTTGAGTTACACCTGAAATAAAAATATTTTGATTTTCAGTATAAGAATTTTTTTTTCCAAAATATAAACCACTTTCAATATCAATTAAATGATTTTTACATGAAAATTTCCAGGCAGAATTTTCTAGTTCAATTAAAATTGCTTTTCCTTCTTGAGTTTTGGCAACTTTGACTTCTGGAACAAGATGAAATCTAATCTCAAAATTAGTTGATTTAAAATTTTTCTTTTTAATAAGCTTATCTGTTCCTATAAATTTATTTTTATCTATAAAAAAATCTAAAGTTCTTTCATGAATAATTCCATATTTTTTTAAATATCCATCATGCGAAGCTTTTAAACTCCAAAAATTTTTTTCTTTAACAATTTTTTTATTAGTAATTTTAAAATTTTTTTCAATTATAAAACTTCCATTCGTACTTTTTTTAAAATGACAAATTGAGTTATTATCAATTACAAGTGAGGTGTGAGTTGCTGTTGATCTAGATACATTATTTAATTGATGTTTGAAATTTTGAAAATATCCCGAATTACAAATTAGTTTTTTTCCTAAAAATATTATTTCAAATGACAAAACACCTGATTGATAATTATTTGAAAATTTTTTTTCTGGAGCAATACCCAAATCCATACATATAGCAAAATTTTTATTTTTTAGTATTCCATAACCTGCAATTTCATAATTTTGATTTTTAAATTTATAATTATGTAATTGTAAATATTTTTCAAAATCAGAACAATCTACTTCATTATTTCCATTAAATAAAAAACTTTGCCTATTTGTTTGCCAAGAAAAGCTATACGATTGTCCTAAAAAAAATATTATTTTGTCTAAATATTCGGGGATTTCATTTTGTGATTCTTTCAATAATTCTCTAAGTAAAATAAAGTATTTTAAATAAAAGATAACTTGCCTTAAATTTCTTGATTTCGGGAAACCTTGGCTATCAAAAGAAAAATTAATTATTTTCTTTAATAAATTTAATCCATAATTTAAAAATTTTTCATCTTTATAAGAAAGACCAGAAAGAATAATTGCTGTACATCCAATCATTTTATCATTAACTATTTCAGATCTATTTATTTCATTTATTAAGTGATTAACTTGTTTTTTAATCAAAAAATTAAATTTATTTTTATACTCAGTATTACTATCGTCATAACTTAACTTTGAATTTGATATCCAAGAAATTATTCTTTTTGAGAGTGTATCAATCTCCCAATTTTTATTATTGTAATTTTGATTATTTTCAATCCAATTTTGAATTATAGACTGGGTTATTTTTTTTGAAGATTTTAAATCTATTGTAAATAACCAAAAAAAACTATGAAGTTTTTTATAATCATTTTCTTTAAGATTATTATCAGTCCATACTGAATTTAAATAATAATCCTCTATTTTATTTTTTTTCTTTTCATATTTTATTAAACAATCCAATAAATCAGGGCTTGGTTTATAATCTAAACTTCTATCATCAATTTTTGATATTTTTTTATTATAAAAAGAAGAGTTAAGATAAAACTTTCTAATTTGATTTACAAAATAAAAAAAAAATTCGTTTATAAAATTAAAAGAATTTTTTAAAACCATTTTTAAGTTAATTTTAAAGTTTCAATATTTTTTTTTAAATTTCCATTATTTTCTTTAAAAACAGTTGTGCCAGATACTAAAATATTTGCCCCTGCCTCTATAACAATTTTTGAATTTGAAAAATTGATTCCACCGTCTACTTCAATATCGAAATTAAGATTTTTTTCTTTTTTAATTTTATTTATATCCTTAATTTTTTTTACAATTTCAGGCATAAATTTTTGCCCTCCAAAACCAGGATAAACAGTCATTACTAAAATTAAATCTATTTGTTCTAAATAATTAAGAACTGTCTTTATTTCAGTATTAGGATTTAGTGAAATACCAACCTTTTTTTTTAAATTTTTTATATGATTAATTGAATCTAAAATATTTTTAGTTGCTTCAGGATGAATTGTAATTATATCTGCTCCTGCTTCTGCATAATCTTTTATATATTTATGAACTGGAGAAATCATCAAGTGTACATCAAAAGGAAGATTTGTATATTTCCTTAAGGATTTAATAACTGGAGGACCAATAGTTAAATTTGGAACAAAGTGCCCATCCATTACATCTACATGTATCATATCTGCTCCGCCTTGCTCTAATTTTTTTATTTCTTGTCCTAATATGCTAAAATCAGCAGCTAATATTGAGGGAGATATTTGAATTTTTTTCATTGGTTACTAAAATATTAGTATCAATTTTTGTTTTTTTTTTGAATCAATTTTTACCAAAAAGTTTATATATTTCAGCAGCAATTTCACTTTCTAGAGGAAAAGATAGCATTCCCATGACAGAATAACCTAATAGGTAAGGCATTAGATAAAATCTAAACATATAAAAAAACCATGCAACATATAATGGTACTAATGGTCCGATAATAAAGCTAGGCGTGATAAATTTGAACAATCTAATTATTGGATTTGTATATTTTACAAATACTTTCATAAAAAAGAACTCAGAGTCTTCCCTTTGAAAAATATTCATTGCAGACCTCCCTATAAGGGTCCACATAATTACTCCAAGTATATAATCAATAATTAGAACGTATAGAGACATTTTAAAAGATTTTTTAAATGGGGGCGATTAATACGCCCCCAAAAAAATTAATTATTTAGTGTTGTTTACCAAGAATTGTTTTACCACTAGGCACACGAACATCATCTACCATTTTTTGTGTAGCACTATCTGGTTCTTTAGTCATTAAGCTTACTACAACCATAACAACTAAACATACAGAAGCTCCGATAATACCAAATCTTAAATGGTCGATACCTAACCATACAGGATTACCCATAAACTTCGGATATACCCATATTAGATAAGCCGTTCCTGATGCTAAACCGGCAATCATTCCTGCTATTGCACCTTCTCTAGTTGCTCTCTTCCACCATACTCCAAGTATTAATGGGAAGAACAAACCAGACATTGCGAAATCGAAAGCCCAAGCAACTGCTCCAAGGATACTGGTGATCCTCATTGAGGCAATATATGCTCCAGCAGCACCGATTACAATTAAAAGTGCTCTTGCAACTAAAAGTCTTTTTCTAACATCTGCTTTAGGGTCAATGATTTTGTAGTAAATATCATGAGATAAAGCATTAGCGATCGCTAAAATTAGACCATCGGCAGTTGACATTGCAGCAGCCATACCTCCAGCAGCAACTAGTCCAGAAATAACGTAAGGTAATCCAGCAACTTCAGGAGTTGAAAGAACTACAACATCACCTCTCATAAACCATTCGTTTAATTGAAGAATTCCATCTCCATTAAAGTCTGCTATAAAGGCTTGTTTAACATTTGTCCATTGGCTAACCCACTCTATTTGCATCACATCTGCAATTGGTTTTCCAATTATACCTGTTGCTAAACTTGGATCCATTAATGAAAGCTTAGATAAAGTAGCTAACATTGGTGCAGAAGTGTAAAGCAATGCAATAAAGAAAAGTGACCAAGCCACTGATTTTCTTGCTGCTTTAATACTTGGCGTTGTAAAATATCTCATCAGAATGTGAGGTAAAGAAGCAGTTCCTACCATCATACATAGTGCTAACGAAATAAATTTCCAAGCAGCCATACCACCTTCAGGCACAGCTGAGTGTGCTACAGCAATGGATTTTAATCCACCCGGAACACCAGCAGCTTTGATATCTGCAGCAGAGTTTTTGACTAAGCCAAATTGAGCTTCAAGTTCACTTAATCTAGAAACTTCCTCACCTAACATTAAGTGTGGAAATATTCCGAAACCACCTTTATTACTAATCCAGAAAATTGGTATCAAGTATGCTATAATCAATACAATGTACTGAGCAACTTGCGTCCAAGTAACAGCTCTCATACCACCAAGCATTGAACATAATAAAATACTAATTAGACCAACCCAGACTCCTAATTCAAATGGAATACCAAGTGCTCTAGAAGCAATTGTACCTGTTGCGTTAATTTGTGCTGTCACATAAGTGAATGAAGCCAAAGTAAGAACTGCTACGGCACAGAACCTTGCAAGGTTACCTCCATATCTTGTTCCAATAAAATCTGGTACAGTGTAACATCCAAACTTTCTTAAATATGGTGCTAAGAGAGAGGCTACTAATACGTATCCTCCAGTCCAACCGACCAAGAAAGCCATGTATGTATAACCGCCAAAGTATATTCCACCTGCCATTGCAACGAATGATGCACCTGACATCCAGTCAGCTGCAGTTGCCATTCCATTAAATACGGTGGGTACTTGTCTTCCAGCTACATAATAAGCATCTACTTGTACAGTTCTAGATAGATATCCAATAAATGCATATATACAAACTGTAAAAGCTACAAACAATATACCTATCGTCTTTGCGGTCATTCCTGCAGATTCTGCAATAGCCATCAATAAGATGAATACTAAAAAACCACCAGTGTATGTTCCGTAGATTTTAGGTAAATTTTGTACAAAGTTTCCTTTAAACATTACTCATCCTCCCCTCGTTCGACAAAGCCAAACTCTTCATCAATTCCCTCTTGCTTATTAGCAAACCAGAAAATTAATACTACGAAAGCTATAATAGAACCTTGTGCACACATGTAATACGCCAGAGGGTATCCAAGAAAGCTTCCTTGATTTAGGCTTGATCCAAACATGAAGATTAAATAACCGAAAATAAACCAAATTATTAATGTAGTTATCATTAATCCTTTCGTTTTTTCCCAGTGTTTTTCTTTGTTTGACATTTTTTATCCTCCCTATAGGTTAAAAAATAGGACCATACCCAATTGATTGTGGAATGGAACCCTAAAAAATGTCATTATTTGTTACATAATTAAGAAAAAGTAAAAAAAAATGGGAATAAAATACAAGTTAAAGTTGAAAGATTTGAAATTAAAATACTTAATAGAATATTTTTCACCAGTACTCAAATATTTTAAAGCTAAAAAAAAAATTAATAATTATGATGATTTGAAGGAATTTATAAAAAAACAATCCGCATGGGTTAGCCAAGTAACACTCTATGGTTATTTAAAAACTAGAATGGGTGCCAAATATGTTTTGATGTTTGAAGATGAAATATTTTTAGGATCAATAAATAAAGCTAAATGGAATATTTATGTAGTGGCTCTTCAAGACTTGTGTTTTTATTCAATATCTTACTTAAAAAATTATCGTAATTTTCACAATACTGAAAAAGCTAAAGAGATTTTTTATCAAATTTTAGATGAAGAAAATAAAAATGAAATTCCAAAAGACATTTTTGAAAATGCGAAAAAAAAATTTGATGAAAGGTATGAAAATATAAATTGGTTGGAGTATTATAATTCTTTACCATTTAATGAAAGTGCTTTAGCTTTATACGAGTGGTCTCCAATAGCAGATGAATTAAAAATATTGGATCGAAAAATAGTTTTGAATTCAATGATACTAAAATGGGATAATGTAAAAAAAGAATTAAAAGATATATTAAATTTTTAAATATTTTTTCTGTTTTCAACCAAACTTTTTACTACACTTTGATCAGCTAAAGTTGTTGTATCTCCTAATTGTTCATGTTCATTAGCTGCAATTTTTCTTAGAATTCTTCTCATTATTTTACCAGATCTTGTTTTTGGTAAGCCTGGAGAAAACTGAATAAAATCTGGAGTAGCTATTGGACCAATTTGTTTTCTCACCCAAAGTTTTAATTCTCTTTCTAAATCACCATCATGTTCCTCTCCAACATTTAATGTGACATAACAGTATAAACCATTCCCTTTAATGTCATGAGGATATCCAACCACTGCAGCCTCAGCAACTTTTGAATGAGCTACAAAAGCGCTTTCGATTTCTGCAGTTCCAAGATTGTGACCAGATACTATAATAACATCATCAACTCTTCCAGTAATCCAGTAATATCCATCTTTATCTCTTTTACATCCATCACCAGTAAAATATTTTCCATCAAATTGGGAAAAATAAGTTTCAATAAATCTATTATGATCACCATAAACTGTACGCATCTGACCAGGCCAAGATTGTGAAATACATAATCTACCTTCTGCTTCTCCCTTTAAAATTTTACCTTCTGTATTAACTATAACTGGTTTTATTCCATAAAAAGGTTTTGTAGCTGAACCTGGTTTAAGATCTATAGCTCCAGTTTGTGGACTTATTAAAATTCCACCAGTTTCAGTTTGCCACCAAGTATCAACTATTGGACATTTTGAGTCACCAACAGTTTTATAATACCATTGCCATGCTTCAGGATTTATCGGTTCACCTACAGTTCCTAACAATTTAAGAGATTTTCTTGATGTTTTTTTAACTGGTTTGTCTCCTTCTCTCATCAATGCTCTTATTGCAGTTGGTGCAGTATAAAAAATGTTTACTTTATATTTATCTACAATTTGCCACCATCTCGAAGAGTCAGGATAAGTTGGTATTCCTTCGAACATAATTGTAGTTGCTCCATTAGCAAGTGGACCATAAATTATGTAGCTATGTCCTGTGATCCAGCCTATATCAGCGGTACACCAATAAATATCATTTGGTTTATAATTAAAAATATATTGATGTGTCATTGAAGCATAAACCATATAACCACCTGTTGTATGTAAAACACCCTTTGGTTTTCCAGTAGAACCAGAAGTATAAAGTATGAATAAAGGATCTTCCGCATCCATTTCCTCTGGTTCACAATAATTTGGAACTTTTTTAGTTATTTCATGGTACCAAACATCTCTATGGTCATTCCAATTGATGTAATTTCCAGTTCTTTTCACAACAACACATTTTTTTACGTTTGGACAATGAACAAGGGCCTCATCTGTTATTGATTTTAATGAAATTATTTTTCCACCCCTTAAACCTTCATCCGCAGTAACCACATAATCAGATTTGCAATCATTAATTCTTCCTGCGATACTGTCTGGAGAAAAACCTCCAAAAATAATTGAATGTATTGCTCCTATTCTTGCACAAGCTAACATTGTGTATGCTAGCTCCGGTATCATGGTCAAATATATTGTTACTCTATCACCTTTTTTGACACCAATATTTTTTAATCCATTAGCTATTTTTGAAACTTCCTGTTGTAATTGTTTGTAGGTAATTTTTTTTTGAATTTTTGGATCATCACCTACCCAAATTATTGCAGTCTTATCTTTATTTTTTTTTAAATGTCTGTCTATACAATTGGATGAAGCATTTAGTGTTCCATCATAAAACCATTTTATTCGCACATCAGTTTTACTGTATTTAACATCCTTAATTTTTGAATAGGGCTTAATCCAAGTTATTCTTTTTCCTTCTTTTCTCCAAAATTTATCATTATCCTTTAAAGAATTTGAATATTTTTTTTGATATTCAGATTTATTTACTAAAGCTTTCTTAATCCACTCACTTTTAGTTTTGTAAATTAATTCGGTATTTTGTTTTTTTTTTGAATATTTATTTTTTTTTTTCTTAGTTTTTCTTTTTCTAATTTTCTTAGTTTTTCTTTTTTTATTTTTTTTTTTCGGCATAAGAATTTTTTTAATCAATATTACCCATCTTCAAAATAATTTTCCAGCTTTTAGTATCTATTGGCATAACAGATAATCTGCTTTGTTTAACAAGTGCCAAGTGTGATAAATCTTTACTATTTTTAATATTTTCAAGTGAAACAGGCTTTTTTAAAGCTTTTTTGAACTTAACTTTTATAGCAACAAATTTTTTATTTTTATCTGTAGGATCTACAAATGCCTTTTTGATAACTTCAACTATTCCAACAATTTCTTTACCTATATTTGAATGATAAAAAAAACAAAAATCACCAACTTCCATTTTTTTTAAATTACTTGCTGCTTGGTAGTTACGAACACCATCCCATATACTTCCTTTTTTACCTTCTTTCTTTTGTTGATGAATTGACCAAACATTAGGTTCAGATTTAAGTAGCCAATATCTCATTAAAATTTCACTCCAGCACCTTTTAAAAATTTTGCATTTTCATCTAAGGCCCATCTTGGATTTGGTTTAAAATCTAAATTATCAAATTTACCTAATTTATATTTTTCCAAACCAACCATTGCAATCATTGCAGCATTGTCAGTACATAAATTTGCTGGTGGAAAAATTGTTTCAAAGTTTTCACTTTTACTTAAATTAGTTAAACAATTTCTAATATTTTTATTTGAAGCTACTCCGCCAGCAATTACAAAAATATTATTTTTGTTTTTTGTAATTTTTTTAAATTCTTTAAAAGCAATTTTTGTTTTTTCGAATAATATATCTTCAATTGTTTTTTGAAATGAAGCTGCAAGATCATATTTTTCTTGTTTTGTTTTAATTTCTTTTGTAATTTTTAGTACGGCTGTTTTAAGTCCGGCAAAAGATAAATTACAACCTCCTCTATTAATTATTGGCTTGGGTAAATCAAATTTTTTAGAATTACCTTTTTTTGCATACTCTTCTATTTTTGGACCACCAGGAAATTCAATTCCAAGTAATTTCGCAGTTTTATCAAACGCTTCTCCAAGAGCATCGTCAATAGTTGTTCCTAATCTTTTATATTTACCTAATCCTTCAATACTTAAAAATTGACTATGTCCTCCTGAAATTAAAAGAAGAAGATAAGGAAAATTTAACTTTGAATTTAATTTAGGACTTAAAGCATGTCCCTCTAAGTGATTGATTGCAATAAAAGGTTTATTCATCGAAGCAGCTAAAGATTTTCCAAAATTTAATCCTACTGACAAACAAACTATTAATCCAGGACCTGCCGTAACTGCAATTGCATCAATTTTTTTTAGACTTACACCACTTTCATCTATTGCTTTTTTTGTAATTAAATCTATCTTTTCAATATGTGATCTAGCAGCAAGTTCGGGCACTACACCTCCGAATTCCTTGTGGATGTCTATTTGACTTGATACAATGTTTGATAAAATTTCTACTTTATCCTCTTCATTTTCTTTAATTACTGCAGCAGCTGTTTCATCGCAGCTCGATTCAATTCCCAAAATTATAGGTTTTTTTTCCATTAAATTAGTTTTTATTAATATTAAAATCTAAATATAAAGATGAATTATAAATTAAATAAATGAAAAGCAAAAAAATAATTATTGGATCAAGAGGTAGCAAATTAGCTTTAATTTATGCAGAAAAGGCTAGAGAAAAAATATTAAAAATTACATCAAAAAATGACATAGAGGATGTTTTAATAAAAAAAATTACCACTACTGGGGATTTAAATCAAAAAGATCGCTTATCAGATATTGGAGGAAAAGGCTTGTTTTCAAAACAAATAGAAAATGAACTATTGAAAAATCAAATACATATAGCGGTTCATGCTTTGAAAGATATGCCATCAGAAGAAACAAATGGACTCATTACAAATTGTTTTTTAGCAAGGAACGATCCAAGAGAAGTTTTAATTTCTAGAGACAAAAAAAAATTTATAGATTTAGATAAAAACTCAATAGTTGGTACATCTTCATTTAGAAGAGAATTTCAACTCAAAAAATTCAGAAGTGATTTAAATTATAAATTAATTAGAGGTAATGTAGATACTAGAATAAAAAAAATGAAAGAAAAATCTTATGATGCAATAATTTTATCTTTAGCAGGTATTAATTCTCTAAATTTAGAGAATAATATTTCGCAAATTTTTTCTGTTAATGAATTAATACCAAGTGCAGGACAAGGAGTTATTGCTTTACAATGTAGAAAAAATGATAACTATATAATTGAAATATTAAATAAAATTAATGATGAAAAAACTTTTCAGCGTGTTCAGGCTGAAAGAAATGTTTTAAAAGTTTTAGAAGGAGATTGTGAAACAGCCGTAGGAGCTATATCAACTATAGATAATGATAAAATAATTTTAGAGGCAGAGCTATTTTCTTTAGATGGAAGTAAAAGATTTTATCATAAAGAATCTGATAATATAAATAAAGCTTTTAAATTAGGATTAAAAGTTGGAGAAATTTTAAAAAAAGAGTCAAAAGGAACTTATAAAAGATAAAATGCATATTTTATTAACTAGACCACTAGAGGACTGTAAAGAATTAATTATTAAATTTACAAATCTAGGTCATACCGTTTCTCATATGCCAGTCATTAAAATAGAAAAATATATTAATAAAATAAAAAACTATTCTGACTTTAAAGGAATAATATTTACAAGTTCTAATGCAATTAAATTTTTAGATACTGAATCAATTGATAAAAAGGTATTTTGTTTTTGTGTGGGTACCGCAACTGAAAAAAAAGCTCTCAACAGTGGATTTCAAAATGTAATATGTGCCGAAGGAAATGTAAGTAATTTAAAAGAATTGATATTTCAAAATTTTGACCCTTCTTCAGGAAAATTACTTTATGTAAGTGGTGAAACTGTATCTAATGATTTAGACAAAGACCTTTCTATTAATGGATATAATATTGAGAGAATAATTACTTATTCAGCGAAACCTGTTAACAATTTAGATAAAAAATTTGTTGAAAAACTTAAAGTGGGGATGCCAGATATAGTTTATATTTATTCTCAGAATAGTGCTTTGAGCTTTAAGAAACTGATAAAAAATAACAATTTAAGTGATTTTTGGATTAATACAAATTTAATGTGTATTAGTGAAAAAGCATCATCAGTTCTAAATGAAATTAAATGGAAAAAAATCTTTATTTTTAGTCCTGGCGAAGAAGAATTTTTACTATATAAAATTTGATTATGGAATTATTTAATAATTTTAAAATTTTATTTTTATCAGTATGGGAAAAAGGAATACTCGGAGTAGATATATTTGAAATATTAATAGGATTAGGAATATTTTTAATTTTCTTAATATTTAGAGGAATAATTAGCAAGGTAATTATAAAAAGATTGGAGGGTATAGCTAAAAAAACTACAAACAAATTAGATGACTCATTCGTTTATGCAATGGAAGGGCCAGCAAGATTTTTACCAATAGTTATTGGTTTTTTTATTGCAAGTTATTATATGTCGTTTTCAGAGGAAAGTAGGGAAATAATTGAAACTATAAATAGAACATTAATTACTATTTTTATTTTTTGGATCATGCACCAAGTTATTGAACCAATATCTTATATATTAAGTGGATTAAATAAAATTTTAACGAGAGAACTTATTGGTTGGATAATTAAATCATTAAAAATATTGATTTTTATTTTAGGCTTAGCAGCAGTTCTTGAACTATGGGGTATTAAAATAGGACCAATTATTGCCGGTTTAGGTTTATTTGGTGTTGCTGTTGCATTAGGTGCTCAAGATTTATTTAAAAATTTAATTTCTGGAATATTAGTACTTGTTGAAAAAAGATTTAAAATTGGAGATTGGATATTAGTTGAAAATATTATTGAAGGTATAGTTGAAAAAATCGGATTTAGATCAACAGTTATAAGAAAATTTGACAAATCAATTGCAATAATTCCAAATTTTCAATTTGCAGAAAATGCTGTTATCAATATTAGCCAAACAACAAATTGGATTATTAGTTGGGTTATAAATCTTCAGTATAATACATCAGTAGATCAACTTAAAGTAATTAGAAATGAAATTGAAGATTATATAAAAAATAATAAAGATTATAAACCAGATCTTGGATATGCAGTTAGAGTAGATAAATTTGCAGAAAGTTCTATCGATATGTATATTCGTTGTTTTACTAAAACAAATGACTGGGACGAATGGTTGGCTGTCAAAGAAAGACTTGCAATTCAAATAAAACAGATAGTGGAAAAAAATAAAGCCTCTTTTGCATTTCCAAGTCAATCAATTTATGTTGAAAAAAAATGATTGCAATTTTTTATTTAGTACTTCAAATTTTAAAACTTTATTCATACATAGTAATAGCTAATGTAATAATAAGTTGGTTGGTTGCTTTCAATGTTTTAAATACATCAAATAGATTTGTTTATTCTATTTTAGAATTTACATATAAATTAACTGATCCTATTTTAAATAAGATAAGAGGATTTTTGCCCAATTTAGGTGCATTCGATATATCGCCTATTGTTCTTCTTTTATTGATATGGTTCATAGAAATGTGTATGAAGCTTTACGTAGCACCAGTAATATTAAATTAAACAATGATCTTAATTGATGGAAAAAAAACAGCAGGAGAAATAAGAGAAGAATTAAAAAAAGAAATATTTCAAATTAAAAAAGAAAATAAAAAAGTACCAGGATTATCTGTTATATTGATTGGTGATTTAGCACCAAGTCAAATTTATGTAAGAATGAAAGAAAAGGCAGCAATAGAAGTTGGCTTGAAGTCTCAAATTATAAAATATCCTAATGATGTTGAGGAAAAAACAGTATTAGATAAGATTAACGAGTTAAACAAAAATGATAATGTATCTGGTATTTTGGTTCAATTACCATTACCTAATCATATTAATAAGCAAAAAGTTATAGAGTCGATTTCTCCTTTAAAAGATGTAGATGGTTTTCATCCTTTCAATGTTGGAAATCTTTCTTCTGGAAATGAAAGTATAGTTCCTTGTACACCACTAGGCTGTTATTTATTAATTAAAAAATATGAAAAAAATTTAAGTGGTAAAAAAGCTGTGATTATTGGTAGGTCAAATTTAAATGGAAAGCCTATGACTCAACTACTTTTAAAAGAAAATTGTACGGTGACTATTACACATTCGAAAACAAAAGATTTAAAAAGAGAATGTTTAAGTGCAGATATTTTAGTGGCAGCAGTTGGAATTCCCAAATTAGTAAAAGGCGATTGGATAAAAAAAGATTCAGTCGTAATTGATGTTGGAATAAATAAAACTGACCAAGGAATAGTTGGTGATGTAGATTTTGAAGAAGTTTCAAAAACTGCAAAAGCAGTTACTCCTGTACCAGGTGGGGTAGGACCAATGACAATTGCCTGTCTATTAAAAAATACTATAAAGTGCTTTAAGATAGTTAATTTTTAAGATTTACAACTTAAAGTTATTTAACTTTATTTTCTAAAATTTTTAGAAATATTTTTTCCAGTTCTTTAACGAAATTTATATTTTCATACAAATTTTCCTCTGCCTTTTCTTTTAAAAACATTTTAAATTCGAGCATTTTTCCATTATCCAAATTTGCTAATTCTACAGCTTTATTTACATATTCATCTATATTCTCAACAATAGGAGCATTATTAATTTTCATTTGTTTGTAAGCACCCATAACAATATTGCTTTTAAGATAATCTGTTGGCATTGTTATTGTAGGAGTGCCATAAAACATAGATTCATGAAAACTATTACCAGCTCCAAAAAATAAAGGATCTAATAATACTGAAGCACTTCCACAATGATGAACAAAATCCTCTGTAGGGACTCTATCTATGAACTTAACTCGATCTATTCCATTATTAATTTTACTTTTCATTCTCTCAAAAATTTTTTTAGCTAAAATATTATTTGAATCTTTAATAAATAATATTTCAGCTTTATTATCTTCTAATAATATTTTTTTTATAACTTCATCAAATTGAGGATGTATTTTTATTAAAGATTGTGGACAAGAATAAATATTTTTTATTTTAAGTTTTTCTTGATCTAAAATATTATTAACTTTTGGTTTATAAAAAAACATAGGCAAGTAATTTGAAAGTATTAATTTTTCAGAATAATTTTTTTGAGCATTTTCTTTTTCCATAAGCTTAGAAGATAGAAAAAAATCTATTTTTTCATTACCTGTTGTCATTGGATGACCCCACGATGTCATTTGATATTTAGCTAATTTAAAAAAAGTTAGAAAATATAGGCTTTCTGACATATGAATATCTGGATAAAATAATATATCTAAATTTTTTTCTTCAAAAATATTTAAATTCTTATTTAAATTATTTGTTAAAAAAATATTTTCTAAATTTTTTTTGGTTATTTCTGCTTCTTGAATTTCAGATAAATATCTTCCTTTTTCAGTATTATGTGAATGAAAAATATAAATATTAAACATATTCTCATCAAGATTGAGCATTATTCCTTTATATAATTTCATTATTGTATGATTAGTGAAGAACTCTGAAATAAATCCAATTCTAATTTTATCTTTATTTTTTTCTTTTAATATTATTTTTTTATTTAAATCTGGGTATATTTTTTTATAAATTTTAACAATTTTTTTGTTTAGCTCTAAATTATCAAATTGATCATAAGATAATTTGAATATAGGAGGATAAATTTTTTGTTTATTTATATCTAAATCAAAATTTAATTGATCACTTTCGATTTTTTCAAGGAAATTAAAGATTTTACTTCTATATTTTTTTATTTCTTCTTCATTTTCAAAAAAATTAGGTACAAAAAAATTTTTTATAATTTCGTAGTGATTGGATATTTCACCATTTTTTATTCCTAATTCTATAGTTTCACTAAATTCTTTTTGTTTATTTAATTTTTCATAAATAAATATAAGTAATGGAATAGCTTTTTTACTTTTGGCATCTAAACTTAAAATTTTTTTTAGGTGATTTTCTGCACCAATAAAATTTCCCGCTCGGAAGTATGCTATAGCTGTATTTTCTAAAATATTTATATTTTTTGGATGAATTTCTAAGGTTTTTTCAAAAAATTTTATTGCTTTTAAATAATTTTTTGAATTAAACAACTCAATTGCTTTTTCAAAATTTTTTTTTGCTTCATTTTGTTCATTCATTAGTAATTATCTTAATTTTTTTTTATGATAATTTATAAATCTTTCAATATTTTGTTTATTAAAATTTTTATTGTCTTCAAAAGAAACTTTTTTGATAGAGTATGCATTACTTTTAGTTTTTCTAGAAATAATTATAATGTTTCCTTTATATAATTTTAATTTAATACTTCCATTGACTTTACTTTTCTTTCTATCGATAATCTTTTGAAGTTTAAATCTTTCCTTAGAATACCAATAACCATTATAAATTAGTTCAGCATATCTAGGCATTATTTTATCTTTTGTGTGCATTGTTTTTTTATCCAATGTAATCGATTCAATTGCTCTATGAGCAGCCATTAATAAAGTTCCCCCAGGTGTTTCATAAACGCCTCTAGATTTAATTCCAATAAATCTATTTTCAACTAAATCCACTCTTCCGATTCCATTTTTGCCAGCAATTAAATTTAATTTTTGTAAAAGATTTGATGGAGATAATTTTTTACCATTAATTTTATTTGGATCTCCATTCTTAAAAATTATCGATATATAAGTTGGTTTATTAGGAGCTTTTTCAGGAGATAAAGTTCTTTGAAAAAGATATTCTGGGGCTGAACTGTTAGGATTTTCTAAAATCTTACCTTCTGTTGAAGTGTGAAATAAATTATCATCAACTGAAAAAGGAGGATTGCCTTTTTTATCTTTTGGTATTTCTATTTTATGTTTTTTTGCATATTTAATAAGATCTGTTCTTGAATTTAAATTCCACTCTCTCCAAGGAGCAATTATTTTTATTTTAGGATTAAAATAATAATATCCTAATTCAAATCTAACTTGATCATTGCCTTTTCCAGTAGATCCATGAGAAACAGCAAATGCTTTAAATTTCTTTGCTAATTTTATTTGAGCTTTGGCAATCAAGGGTCTTGCAATTGAAGTACCTAACAAATAAACACCTTCATATAATGCATGCCCTCTAATCATGGGATAAACATAGTCTTTAACAAAAGTGTCTTTTAAATTCTCAATTATTATTTTTTTTACACCAAGTTTTTTTGCATTTTTTATTATTTTTTTTTTGCTAATTTTTTGACCTATGTCAGCAGTATAGGAGATAACTTCTGCTTTGTAATTTTCCTGAAGCCATTTTAAAATTATTGATGTATCTAACCCGCCAGAATAGGCAAGCACAATTTTTTTTTTTAACTTCATCTATAAATTTTATTCAAGTACAACTTTTTTTTGCAGCTGCATAAGCTTTTGTAAAACCCATTAAAGAATAATGATCAATTGTTTGTGATCCAGCTTTATTGTAACCTATTATCATAATTCTAGTTCCTCTTTTCATAACTTTGATCATTTTTTTTTCTAATTTGCTACTAGCAATCCACGCAAACCCATCTTGAGAAACATCAAATTTAATTTTTGATTTTCCTGATTTAGCAGTTATTGAATTTTGAGTATTGTACTCATAACCAGATGTTGTACTTATTTCATCTGTAATTTTATTATTAGGTCTAAAACTGACAAAAAGTCTTGCTTCTCTTTTGTTTTTTTTTGGCGATTGTAAAACGGGTTTTGATTGAGCAAAACAAAGTTTTTCACTTTCACTAGTATAAATCATGGCTTCCCAATCTTTAAATTTTCCAATTTTATTTAATTCTTCAGCTTCAACCAAAGTTGTTAAAGTAATAAAAAATATTAAAATTTTATATATTATGGACATGGATTTGTGTAGATTTTTTGAATTTCATTAATTTTATTTATTACATCTTTTTTTAAATTTACATTTACACTTTTTATATCACTTTTCAATTGTTCCATAGTTGTTGCTCCAATAATTATTGAAGTTATGAAATTTTGTAATTCGCAGAACTTCAAAGACATTTGGGCAAAATTTAAATCATTTTCTTTAGCAATTTTGTAATACTCTTCCACAGCATTTATTGCATTTCTTGTTTTATATCTTGGAAACCTATCTCCAAATAATTTCATTCTAGATCCATCAGGTAATGCTCCATTTCTATATTTTCCTGATAAAATACCAGATGCAAGTGGAGAATAAGCAAGTAAACCACTTTTTTCTCTAATCGAAATTTCCGCTAAACCAATTTCATAAGTGCGATTTAAAAGATTATAAGGATTTTGAACTGACATTATTCTTGGTAAATTCTTAGAACTTGAAATATCTAAAAATTTTGAGAGTCCCCAAGCAGTCTCATTTGAAAGACCTATATATCTTATTTTTCCAGCTTTAATTATTTCGTTTAAAACGTTCAGTATACTTTCAAAATCATTCCATGAATTTTCTTTTTCTTCATGTTCATATCCTAATTTTCCAAAATAATTAGTTTTTCTTTCAGGCCAGTGTAACTGATATAAATCAATATAGTCAGTTTTAAGTCTTTTGAGACTATTGTTAATTGCTTCATTCAAATTTTTTTTATCGTACTGATTGCCTCCACCTCTAATCCAACTAAGACCAGGACCAGAAATTTTAGTTGCTAATATTACTTTTGATCTATTTTTTTTATTTTTAAACCAATTTCCAATAATTTCTTCGGTCTTACCATAAGTATTTTTTTTTGGAGGAATTGCATATAATTCAGCTGTGTCAAAAAAATTTACACCTTGATCCAATGCATAGTCCATTTGTTCAAAACCTTCTTCCTGAGAATTTTGCTGTCCCCAGGTCATAGTCCCAAGACAAATTGTACTGACATTTAAGTCTGAATTTCCTAGTTTTTTATAATTCATAATTAACTATTTGTTACTTATATTTTGGCTCCTTGAAAATATACAAAAAAATCATTATATATTTAATATGGATTTTAATAGGAATAATATTTTAAATAAATCAACAACAGCGAAGCAAACAGTTGTAATGGATGAAGGCCTTAGAGCATACATGCTCAAGGTTTATAATTATATGGCAACTGGAATATTACTTACAGGAATAATTGCACTAATCTCGTTTAAAGTTTCTGTAATTACAGATGCAAGTGGTGTAATTGTTGGATTAACAGGAATAGGACAATCTTTATATATGTCAGGATTGAAATGGATAGTAATGCTTGCACCTTTAGGAGTTGTCTTTTACATGAGTTTTGGCATTAATAAAATGAGCGCAAATAAAGCTCAAACTACATTTTGGGTATTTGCATCATTGATGGGTTTATCATTATCTTCAATATTATTAGTCTACACTGGAGTAAGTGTAGCAAGAGTTTTTTTTATTACATCTGCTACATTTGGAGCAATGAGTATTTATGGTTATACAACAAAGAGAGATTTGACTAAACTTGGATCTTTTTTAATGATGGGTTTAATAGGAATAATCATTGCATCACTGGTAAATATTTTTTTAAAATCCTCAATGATGTATTTTGTAATTTCAATACTTGGTGTTTTAATTTTTGTTGGACTTACAGCATATGATACTCAAAAAATTAAGAATATGTACGCATCAAGTGATACAGGAGAGTTAATGGGTAAAAAAGCAGTAATGGGTGCATTAACACTTTATCTTGACTTTATAAATTTATTTATAATGTTATTAAGATTATTTGGACAAAGAAGATAATTAATTTACTTTTAAAGTTTTTTCCAATTTGTATTTTTAATCAAGAAAACTAAATCGTGAGAGTTCTTAAGTATTTTTCCCCTTGAATCTATAATAAGGTATTTTAAATTAGTATTAGTAGGTTTAAAATTTTTGCAAATTTTATACATTGCATTTTCTGCTGCATTTTTAAATACGCTAAAACCCACTTGTTTATTTGAAATATTCAGACCGTAATCTTTCCAAGATCCTTCAGATACCATTTTTGCATATAAATCTAAAATAGTTTTAAGTTCTTTTTTTTCAAAAAAATTATTTTCATCTATTTTTTTGTATGTATTATTTACAACTAATTTTAAACTTTTACTCATCAATTTTGTACTTAGTAATTAATTTTATTTGAAATGCAGTAAAAATGAAAGTAATTGGAAGAATTCCCCAAACTTTAAAATTTACCCAAAATTCTTCTGACTGAGTTCTCCAAATTAATTCATTTAACAAAGCTAAACTGAAAAAAAAGTACATCCATCTATGATTTAAAATTTTCCAACCTTCATCTGCTAGATTAATAGATTTTCCTAAAATTTTTTTTAATATTGGTTCGTTTGTAAAATATTTTCCTAATAATAATGCTAATCCAAATAAAATATTTATAATTGTAGGTTTTAAATAAAGAAATACTGCATTATTAAAATATATAGATAACCCTCCAAATAATGAAATTAAAATTCCACCTATTAATGGAATCATTGGAATTTTTTTTTCGAGTATCCAGACAATAATTAAAGCAATAAGAGTTGCAATTATTAGTGGAGGTATTGCAATTTTTAAATCTTTGTTATTGCTGTAATAATAATAAAAAAAAACCAACAAGGGTCCAAAGTCTGTGACAAATTTGATCAAAGATTTATTCATTAGGGTATATTAACAGATTAATAAAAAATCACATTTTTTTTATTGATTTTTTCAAACAAATATTCATATTTAGGTTGTGAGTATTCAAAAAGCGAAATTTTCAATTGGGGATGTAGTCAAACATAAACACTTTGATTTTAGGGGAGTAATATATGATGTTGATTTTGAATTTAATAATTCAGAAGAGTGGTATGAATCTATACCAAAAAAAGTAAGACCAAGGAAAGATCAACCATTTTATCACTTACTTGCTGAAAATGACGAAATTACATATGAGGCATATGTCTCAGAACAAAATTTGCTTAATGATGACTCTAACGAACCTATTAAGCATCCCCTTATTAACGAAATTTTTTCAGGCAAAAAAGGTTCAGGATATTTTAAGCCATCAAATTAGTTAAATAGTCAATATTAGAACACAATTTATTCAAAAGTTGAACAAATCTTTATATTAAATTTAATTCATTCTGATCAAGGGTACCTTATGACTCTCTTATATTTATCTCCCTCGGTATTCTTGATCGGAATATTTTTCAAAAAAAAAAAATTATTTTAATTTATAGTATATAATCTCTATATGTTTAATTATTTTGAACCAAATAAAATATTTTCAATAACATCAAAAGTTCAAAAGTATACAATTTATATATTTATAATTGTTTTATGCATTGGCTTATTTGAAGCGATTATATTATCTCCCAAAGATTATATCCAAAGTGACTCAGTTAGAATAATGTATGTGCATGTTCCTTCAGCATGGTTATCACTAGGGATTTTTACAGTAATTTCTATTTTATCTTTTTTTAGTTTAATTTTTAAAAATAAAAATTTTCCTTTGATATGTAAAAGTTTAGCTCCATCAGGAATTTTATTTAGTATAATTGCTTTAGTTACTGGATCAATATGGGGAAAACCCACTTGGGGAACTTGGTGGGCATGGGACGCAAGAATTACTTCTATGTTGGTGTTAGTTTTATTTTATATTATGTATATTTTGGCATGGAAAATTTTTAGTGAAAAAGAAAAAGCCAATAAAATTTCTTCGATAATAGCAATATTAGGTTTAATAAATATACCAATTATTAAATTTTCAGTAGATTGGTGGTCGACACTTCATCAGCCAGCTTCAATAAATATACTTTCCAAAACTACAATTCATTCGTCGATGTTGATTCCACTGACCATTATGACTGCGGCATTTGCACTTTTTGCACTTTTGATATTTTTGATGAAATATAATACAGAACTGATAAAGATAAAAAATAAAGGATTAGATAGATTATGATAAATAATATTTTTTCAATGAGTGGATATGGCATTTATGTTTGGTCTGCTTTTTCATTTACATTAATTTGTTTCACAGCCTTGTACTTAATAGTTAAATTTCAACTTGTTAAACAACAAAAGATATTTAATAAAAAGTTTTCAAGCTTACCAATTGAAAAGATAAAGTCTGCTGAAAAGCAAAAAATTTATAAGGAAATTTTAATAAACACTTCTATCTATAAAATTTAACTTAATAAACCATGTATGGTAAGAGGGTTAAATTAAGATTTTTTTTCATATCTACTTTAATTTTAACATTTATTTTAATAATATATTTACTTTTAGAAGCTTTTGAAAAAGAAGTTGTTTATTTTCTTTCACCTACAGACATAAAAAATATGTCTGAAATTGATAGCAAAAAAATTAGAGTAGGAGGAATGGTAAAAAATGGATCTATTTCAACTGAAACAGATAAAATTAATTTTATAATTACAGATTTTAAAAATGAAATAATAGTAACCTATTCAGGCGCTGTTCCAAATTTATTTATGGAAGAAAAAGGGGTAGTTGCTGAAGGTTATTTAAAAGATAAAAATTTTTTTATAGCTAAAAAAATATTAGCAAAACATGATGAAAATTATATGCCTCCCGAAGTTAAGGAAGCAATAGAGGATTATTAAATTGTTATTAAGTAATTTAGGTTATTATTCACTTGTTTTAGGATTGATTTTATCAATATTTTTAATTTTTTACTCTATTAATGAAATTAAATATAAATTATTTAATTTAAAAATAAGTTTACTCTCAATTTTATTCCTACAATTTTTTACTGTTTTATTGAGTTTTTTTTGTTTAATTTTTCTGTTTGTATATTCTGATTTTAGTAATCAAATAGTTTATAATAACTCTCATTCATCAGATCCTTTATTTTATAAAATAACTGGAACTTGGGGAAATCATGAGGGTAGTTTGTTATTATGGTTATTAGTCTTAACTTTATTTATTTTTTTGTTTAATTTAACTTCCAAAGGTCAACCAAAAAGATATAAACTTTTAACAATAATTTTCCAACAGATTATTATTTCTGGTTTTTTTTTATTTTTGCTAATTACATCAAATCCTTTTAATTATTTGAGTCCAATACCAATAGAAGGATTAGGTTTAAATCCTATACTTCAAGATCCAGCGTTAGCTATTCATCCGCCTATTTTATATTTAGGCTATGTTGGATCATCTATAATTTTTTCTTCATCTTTAGCAGCATTAATAGAAAAAAATATCAATAGAGATTGGACAGTTCATATAAAAAAATGGATTCTCTACTCATGGATATTTTTAACAGCCGGTATAATGCTAGGTTCGATTTGGGCTTACTATGAGCTTGGTTGGGGCGGGTTTTGGTTTTGGGACCCAGTAGAAAATGTTTCTTTAATGCCTTGGTTTTGTTTAACTGCTTTGTTTCATACGATTATTGTGTTGGAAAAGAGATTAATATTAAAATCTTGGGCTTTAGTATTAGCTATAGCGACTTTTACTTTAAGTATGAATGGTACTTTTTTAGTAAGATCAGGAATTTTAAATTCTGTACATACATTTGCTAATGATCCTGAAAGAGGAATTTTTATTTTAATTTTTTTATTTATTTTAATTTTTTTATCTATAATAATTTTTTTTGTATTTCAGGAAGATGAAAATAGTATAAATAAAAATATTTTTTGGCTTAGTAAAGAAACATCAATTTTAGTTAATAATTGGTTTATGATGTATTTTCTTGCAGTTGTTCTTATAGGAACTATATACCCAATTTTTTTAGAGGTAATAAATGATCATAAAATTTCAATAGGTCCACCTTTTTTTCATAAGCTAATTATTCCATTTTTAATACCTTTTTTAATTTTCATGGCATTTGGACCAAAATTAAAATGGATAAATGATGATTTAAAAAAAAATAAAATTAAAAATATATTTATTTTATTAATATGTTTATTAATTTCTTTTCTAATAATTTATATTAAGGGTAAAAGTTATTTGATATTAACTATTTTATTTACAGCAAGTTTTTATCTTTTTTTTGTTACTTTGATAGATTTTCTAAATAAAAAATACAATCTCGGTCAAAAAATAGCGCATTTTGCTTTTAGTATATTTGTTCTAAGTATTTTATTTAATAGTATTTATTCAACAGAATTTTCAGCTAATATGAAAATAGGTGATGAAATAAAATTTAATAATGGAATAATTAAATTTGAAAAAATTGAAACTTTTAAAGAAAAAAATTTTAACTCACTAGTTGGTAGTTTCAGTATCACTGATAAAAATAATAATATTTTTTCATTAGAACCAGAAATTAGAATATATGACCAACCTAAAATTGTAACAAGTGAGGCTGATATAAAAACAACTTTTTTTTCCGATAAATTTTTAGTTATAAATTTAATAAAAGACGATGACTATTTTAATGTAAGATATCAAATTAAAGCATTTATGATTTGGATTTGGATTTCAGTGTCATTACTAATTGTTGGTGGAATTTTAAGTTTAAGAAAAAAATAAAATGAAAAAAAACATTATATATTTATTAGTTTTTTTTATCTTTGCTTTTATTTTTTTTATTTTTTTAAATGGTTTAAATGAATCTAAAAAATATATTCCAAAACAAGTCAAAAAAAGATTTGTCGTAGAATTTTCAAGTAAAGATTTACTAAGTAACAAAAAAATTTTTTCTAAAGATTATATTTCAAATGATAAATTTACCGTTATTAATATATGGTCTTCTTGGTGTGTTCCTTGTAGATCAGAACATAAATATTTAATGAGTATTAACCAATTATATAATGTAAATTTAATTGGAATTAATTATAAAGATAAAGAAGATAATGCAAAAAAATTTCTTAAAGAATTTGGAAATCCTTTTAATATAATTTTTATAGATAAAAATGGAATTTTATCTATTGAACTAGGGGCTTATGGTGTTCCTGAGACCTTAATAGTAAATCAGAAAAATGAAGTTATAAAAAAATTTATTGGTCCATTGAATAAAAGAAATTTAAATGAAATAAAAAAAATTATAAATTAAATTATGAAAATAAGAATAATTTTTTTAATTTTGATATCTTTTTTTATATTTGAAAATTTAATAGCTAAAACTGAAAATGAATTAGTAAATAAAATTTCTAAAAACCTGAGATGTATAATTTGTCAAGGACAATCAGTCTATGATTCAAATTCTGAATTTGCATTAAGTATTAAGTTAATTATAAAAAAAAAAATTAATGAAGGAAAATCAGAAAAAGAAATTTATAGTTTTTTTAAAGATCAATATGGCGAATGGATTCTTTATGATCCTGAACTAAATGAAATGACTTTTGTATTATGGGGACTTCCAATAATATTATTTGTTTTTGGAGGTTTTTTAATATTTAGGAAAATATTTAGAAATTGATATTAATATTTTTTAAATAAGTTATATTTAATTTAAATATGAGAGGCATTAAATTTTATTCACAGTTATTATATTTATTTTTTTTGTTATTACTTGCATCTTTGCCTGTAAAGAGTGATGAATATAATAGTTATATTGATGAGCATGAGTGGAATTTTTATTCCGGAATGTTTGATTTTAGTGATGATGGAAAAAAAGCTTCAGTAATTGGAATACAACATCAAAACGAAAGTCTTACCAGAGAAAGTTTTTTGGGAACTCTTTCTCCAGTAAGTGGTATTATGATTACAGCTGACAATGCCGGATATATTTATACTGGAATACAAGCACAATATAATTTGGGTAAGTTAAATGTAATTCCGAGTTTTACTCCTGGCTTATATAGCGAAGGTAATGGAAAAGATCTTGGTCACATAATAGAATTTAAAAGTGAAGTGCAATTATCCTTTGATATTTTTGAAAATAGTGAATTAGGTTTTTCTTATAATCATATCTCAAATGCTAGTTTGGGCGATAAAAATCCTGGGGCAAATAGTTATATGTTTAATTTCCTGAAAAAATTTTAAATAAAGTTATGAAATTAAAGGATTGTCATAATTTTTATGACTTTAAAAAATTAGCTAAACAAAAATTACCATCACCGATATTTCATTATATTGATGGAGCTGCTGATGATGAAATAACTTATTCTAGAAACACAAGTGCTTTTGATGATGTTGATTTGGTTCCAAATGTTTTAAGAGGAGTTGAGAATGTTGATTTGTCAACTACAATATTTGGTAAAAAACTAGATTTGCCTTTTTACCTAGCGCCTACAGCTCTACAAAGACTTTTTCATTATGACGGTGAAAGAGCAGTTGGTAAAGCTGCTCAAAAATTTAATACTATGTTTGGTGTTTCAGCTTTAGCCACAGTAAGTGTTGAAGAAATATCTTCTATGATTGATACACCAAAAATGTTTCAATTTTATTTTCATAAAGATAGAGGCCTAAATGACTCTTGTTTAGAACGAGCAAAAGCAGCAAAATTTGATGTTATGGCTTTAACTGTGGACACTATAACCGGAGGAAATCGTGAAAGAGATTTGAGGACCGGTTTTACTTCTCCACCAAAACTAACACTTTCTAGTTTATTTAGTTTTGCTACAAAACCTATGTGGGGAATAAATTATTTAACAAAAGGTAAGTTTGAATTACCACACCTTCAAGATTTTGTGAAAGAAGGTACTAGCACCAATTCTTCGATTGGAAATTATTTTTCTACTATGCTTGATCAATCCATGAATTGGAAAGATGCTGAAAAACTTTGTTCTCAATGGGGCGGACATTTTGCTCTAAAAGGAGTGATGAGTGTTGAAGATGCTAAAAGAGCAGTTGATATAGGATGCACCGGTATAATGGTTTCAAATCATGGTGGCAGACAACTTGATGGCTCAAGATCTCCTTTTGATCAACTTGCTGAAATTGTTGATGCTGTAGGTGATAAACTTGATGTAATTTGTGAGGGTGGAATTCAAAGAGGAACTCACATTCTAAAAGCACTTTCTACAGGTGCAAAAGCGTGTTCTGGAGGAAGACTTTATCTTTATGCTTTGGCAGCAGCAGGTCAAGCAGGTGTTGAGAGAGCTTTAAGTCAGTATAGAGCTGAGCTAGAAAGGGGTATGAAACTTATGGGCTGCAATAAAATATCTGATTTAAATAGAAATAATTTAAGATTTAGAAAAAAATGAATTTAAAAGATTGTCATAATTATAATGATTTTAGAAAGTTAGCAAAAAAAAAATTACCTGCACCAATTTTTCACTATATTGATGGAGGATCAGATGATGAATCTACTTTAAAAAGAAACACAGATTCATTTAACAATTATGATTTAATACCAAGTGTTTTAAATGATGTATCAAATGTGGATATATCTACTACAGTACTAGGAGAAAAAATTGATTTTCCACTTTTTCCTTCTCCTACAGCAATGCATCGACTTTATCACCATGAAGGAGAACGAGCTTCAGCAAGAGCTGTAGAAAAGATGAGAACAATTTTTGGCACATCAACAATGAGCACAGTAAGTATTGAAGAAATTGGTGAAATAAACAAAGGTCCAAAATTATTTCAACTTTATATTCATAAAGATAGAGGGCTAACTGATAATTTAATAGAGAGATGTAAAAATGCTAACTTTACTAGTATGTGTTTAACAGTAGATACTGTAGTTGCGGGAAATAGAGAGAGAGATAAAAGAACAGGATTTACTACTCCACCAAGATTGACATTAGGTAGTATATTAAGTTTTATTCTTCATCCTGGTTGGACAATAAATAATTTAATTCATGAAAAATTTAAGTTAGCAAACATAGTTCATATGACTCAAAAAGGATCTACTATAGATAAATCAGTTATAGATTATATTAATGAACAATTTGATCCTGCTATGAATTGGAATGATGCAGAATATTGTGTTAAAAAATGGAACGGACCTTTTGCTTTAAAAGGAGTTATGTCAGTAGAAGACGCAAAGAAAGCAATTGATATAGGATGCACAGCAGTAATAATATCAAATCATGGAGGAAGACAACTGGATGGTTCTAGATCTCCATTTGATCAGCTCAGTGAAATAGTAGATGCGGTAGGTGATAAAATAGAAGTAATACTTGATGGAGGAGTTAGAAGAGGAACTCATGTACTTAAGGCTTTAAGTTTAGGAGCTAAAGCATGTAGTCTTGGCAAAGGATACTTATTTGCTCTAGCGGCCGGAGGACAAAAAGGTGTGGAAAAACTTTTAGAAAAAATGAAAGCTGAAATTTACCGAGATATGAAATTAATGGGGTGTAAAAATTTAAGTGAATTAAATAGCTCAAAAATAACTTTAAGAAAATAAAATGAAATTAGCAAAAAATTTAGAAAGACTTGGAACTGAGTCAGCATTTAAAATTTTAGCTGAAGCAAAAAAACTTGAAATAGAAGGTAAGAAAATAATTCACTTAGGTATAGGACAACCGGATTTTAAAACCCCAGAGCATATTGTAGAAGCAACAAAAAAAGCTTTAGACGATGGTCACCATGGATATGTTTTATCTAATGGAATAGTTGAGTGTAGACAGGCAGTTTGTAGGAAAATTAAAAGTCTTTATAATAAAGATATTGATCCTGAGAGAGTAATTATTATGCCAGGAGGTAAGCCAGTTATGTATTATGCAATATCATTATTTGGTGAGCCTGGTGCTGAGATAATTTATCCTGATCCAGGATTTCCAATTTATGAATCAATGATTAATTATACTGGTGCAAAACCAGTTCCAATAAATATGTTAGATACTAAAGATTTTTCAATAAATCCAGAAAAGATACTATCGTTAATTAATGAAAAAACTCGATTATTAATAATAAATAATCCTAATAATCCTACCGGGGCATTTACTGAAAAAAATAAAATAGATGAACTTGCAGAGGGTTTAAAAAAATTTCCTCATGTAGCAATCTTAAGTGATGAAATATATAGCAGACAAATTTTTGATAAAAAAAAAATGCCAACTTTTTTTAATTATACTAATTTATATGATCGATTAATTGTTCTTGATGGTTGGAGCAAAGCTTATTCAATGACTGGATGGCGTTTAGGATGGAGCGTTTGGCCTGAATCATTAATAGAAAATGTAAATAAATTTTGTATAAATAATCATTCTTGTGTAAATGCAGCAGTTCAATTTGGAGGTATTTCAGCTTTAGATGGTTCAGATGATTTTATAAAAATGGTGCTTAAAGAATTTACCGATAGAAGAAAAATTATTTTTGAAGGATTAAACAGCATTAAAGGAATTGAATGTAGTTTACCCGGAGGTGCATTTTATGCCTTTCCAAAGGTAATAAATACTGGAATGAATGGAGAAGAATTTGCAAAAAAATGCCTTCATGAAGCAGGAGTTGCAATTGTTCCAGGCACTGCTTTTGGAAAAAAAGCTACAGATTATGTAAGATTCAGTTTTGCATCATCAAAAGATAATATTTCAAAAGCACTAGAAAATATAAAAAAAATGTTAGTCTAATTATTCTGTATTTTATTGTATAATTTTTGTATTATAAAAAAATATGAACAAACAAGTAGAACAGGAATTAAAAAAAATTTTTAATGGAAGATTTTCTGTGTCTGAGTCAACAAGAGCAAATTATGCACGTGGTGAAGATACTTATGATCCAGTTTTATCTCAAGCAGTAGTTTTTCCTGAATCAAATGAAGAAGTTTCAAAAATATTGAAATTATGTAATGAAAATAAAATTCCTGTTGTGCCATTTGGAACTGGCACATCTTTAGAGGGACATGTAGTAGGAAATGAAAATGGTATTACAATATCTTTAGAAAAAATGAATAAAGTTTTAAGTGTAAATGCAACCGATTTTGATTGTAGAGTTCAAGCAAATGTAACCAGAAAGCAATTAAATGAATATTTAAGAGAAGATGGAGTTTTTTTCCCAATAGACCCAGGAGCAGATGCAGCGCTTGGTGGAATGGCAGCAACTTCTGCTTCAGGAACTATGGCAGTTAAATACGGTACGATGCGGACTGTAGTATCAGGATTGACTGTTGTTTTAGCTAATGGAGATATTATTAAGACAGGCGCAAGAACAAAAAAATCTTCTGCCGGCTACAACTTAACTAATTTATTCATTGGTTCTGAAGGTACTCTAGGAATTATCACAGAAGTTCAACTAAGACTTTCTCCAATTCCAGAAAACATAATGAGTGCAGTTTGTTACTTTCCAGATCTAGACTCTGCAGTACTTACATCACAAGAGATAATTCAATATGGAGTTAATATAGCTAGAATTGAAATGTTGAACAAAGAGCAAATGCAAATAAGTATCAAATATTCAAAATTAGAGAATATAAAAGCTTCTCCAACTTTGTTTTTTGAATTTCATGGAAGCGAAGAATCAAATAAAGAGTCTATAAAAATAGTTGAGGAAATATCAAAAAATAATGGAGGAAGTGATTTTCAATGGGCAGAGTCTATCGAAGAAAGAAATAAATTATGGAAAGCCAGACATGATGTTTATTATTCTGTGAAAGCCCTTGGAAAAAATATGAAAGTATATTCTACAGATGTATGCGTTCCTATTTCAAAACTTGTTGATTGCATTTCATGGGCTGAAAAAGAAGTTAGCGACAAAGGATTAATAGCACCAATGGTTGGTCATGTAGGAGATGGAAACTTTCACTCTATTATTCTTTACGATCCTAGCGATAAAGAGAAGCAAAAACTAATAAAAGATTACAGCGATAAACTGATCGAAAAAGCATTGGAACTCGAAGGAACAATAACAGGAGAGCATGGCATTGGGTTACAAAAAAAACATTATTTATTGAAAGAACACGCTGATAACTTACCAGTTATGAAATCTATCAAAAGAAGCCTTGATGTGAATAATATAATGAATCCTGGTAAAGTTTTTGATCTTAATTAATCTAAAAGACTTATAATTTTTTATTAGTAAAATGAAAAAAATTAATTTTCTTTTTAAAAAAAAAATAAAAAACAAACCTTTGGTTTGTCTTACTGCAAATAATGTTTATACAGCTGAAATTTTAGATGATTTTTGTGATATTGTACTAGTTGGAGACTCATTGGGAATGGTTGTATATGGAGAAAAAAATACTAACAAAGTATCTCTTGATATGATGATTAATCATGGAAGAGCTGTCAGGAAAGGAATAAAAAAAAGTATATTAGTAATTGATATGCCTAAAGGAACTTATGAAAAATCACCTTCATTAGCTCTTAAAAACGCAAAAAAAATAAGAAAATTTACTAATTGTGATGCTTTGAAATTAGAAGGAGGTTCAAAAATTTTTAAAATTATTAAAGTTTTAGTAAAAAACAAAATTCCGGTTATGTCACATATTGGATTACAGCCTCAAGAAATTTCTAATAGTAAAAATTATAAAGTTTTAGGTAAATTATACAAAGAAGAAACAAAAATTATTAAAGATCTTAAATCAGTAGAAAAAGCAGGATCTTTTTCTGTAGTTTTAGAATCTGTTACTGAAAATTTAGCAAACAAAGTAAATAAAATTTCAAAAATTCCTGTAATTGGAATTGGTGCCTCAAATAAATGTGATGGACAAATATTAGTTACAGAAGATTTATTGGGGTTATTAAGTAAATCACCTAAATTCGCTAAAAAATATGAAAGTTTTAGGAATAAAATTAGAAGAGCAGTGACAAAATATTCCAAGGAAGTCCAAACCCGAAAATTCCCAAGTAAATCTAATACTTTTAGATAAATAATTTTCTATTTATAGTTGAATCAAATTTATCTTTTTTTAAGACTCCTAAAATATTTTATGATTAACTATCTTCTAGTTAATTAACTAAAGAGGAGAAATAAATGATTAAAGAAAAAAAATCATTGAAGGGAAAACTGCCTTCAAGACGTAAGTTCTTTAAAGCTGCTGCTGCAACTGGTGTTGCTGCTGTAGCTGCATCATCTTTAGCTGCTCCAGCTGTTGCTGCAGATAGAGTAGAAGCAGCGATGGTAGCTACTTGGCCAAGAGACTTTCCTGGCCTAGGTACTGGCGCACAAAGACTTGCAAAAAGACTAAGCGATATGAGTGACGGACGTATACAAGTTACTTATTATGCTGCAAATGAAAGAGTAAAAGCATTTGACTCATTTGATGAAGTTGCTTCTGGTAACTCACAAATGTATCATGGTGCAGACTATTACTGGGTTAAAAAACACCCAGCTTTTGGATACTTTACAGCATGTCCATTTGGTTTTACTTACTCTGAAATAAACGCTTGGATACACCATGCTGGAGGACAAGAACTTTGGGATGAGCTAACTGACGATTTTGGTACTCAAAGTTTTATAGCTGGTAACACAGGAGTTCAAATGGGTGGTTGGTTTAATAAAAAAATTAGATCAGCTAATGACTTAAAAGGTTTAAAAATGCGTATGCCTGGATTAGGAGGACAAGTTTTAGGAAAACTTGGTGGCTCTCCAATTTCACTTCCTGGTGGCCAAATTTATGAAAACCTTGTGTCAGGCGCAATTGATGCAACTGAATGGGTAGGTCCATGGAATGATGAGGCTATGAAATTCCACGAAGCTGCTAAATATTATTACTATCCTGGTATGCATGAACCTGGTTCGATGTTAGCATGTGGTGTAAACAAATCTTGGTTTACAAGTTTATCTAAATCAGACCAAATGATAATTAAAACTGCATGTGCTTGGGCAGATGAAATTACAATGGCTGAGTACAATGCTAAAAATGGTGCAGCATTAGCTCGTCTAGTAAATGAAAACGGCGTTAAACTTGAGAAGTTTAATGACAAAGTTTATGATGCTTTTGCTAAAGGTGCTGCTGAAGTTTATGATGAAGTTCAACAGCATAGTGATTTAGCTGCTAGAGTTCATAAAGCTTTCGTTAAAGCTCGTACAGAGATTGGTGCTTGGACTAACTTGTCTGACTCACCATACATTAGTCAAAGAAATAGAGCTTTAGGATTATAATACTAAGCTTAAGTAAAATTTGATTTAAAAGGGCCCTTTTTAGGGCCCTTTTTTAATAATTAAATAAAGTTTTTATTTTATGATAACAAAAAGTAACTTACCGATATTGATAAGAATTTTTAGTTATTCAATATTAGCTATTACTTTTGTTTTTTTAATTAATAATATTTTAACTGTTTGGTTTGAGTGGCCTGGTGTTAAGAAATTATTTTCACATTATGGTTTATTTGGATTTAAAAGTAAGCCTTTGGAAGAAGCACTTTTAACTTTTTCTTTTATACAATTATTTTTTTATTTTATTTCAATAATATTAGCAATTTTATATGTGCTAAAATCTATTAAACAAACTCTAGAAACAGATTCAGAAATTCTTACTAAATTTACATCTTATATAATTCGTTCATCTTTTTGGGCAGTTTTGATTGTCGGAATTGCAGATTTAATAGTTTCATTTATGGTTGTTGAAAAATTAGTAGAGCCAATTTTAGGTGAAACTTTAAAAATAAAATTAGTTGTTCCAGCTTTTAGAATTACATTCGTTCATTTTCCTTTAATATTAATTTCATTTGTAATTGGATATTTTACAAGATCAGTAGGTTTTATTTGGTTAGCAGTACTAGTTGTTGCAAGTGAATTTTTTATTGTTTTATCTAGATTTATATTTGAGTATGAACAGGCTTTCCAAGGAGATTTGGTTCGTTTCTGGTATTCGGCACTTTATCTTTTTGCTAGCGCATATGCTTTAATGCATGAAGGTCATGTACGAGTTGACGTTTTATACACTGGCTTTAGTGAAAGAAAAAAAGCTTGGACAAATTCAATTGGATCTTTGTTATTAGGAATTCCACTTTGTCTTATAACTCTTTTTTTAGGAATGGGTGGTAAAGCCAGCATTATTAATGGACCAGTTATTTCTTTTGAAATAACTCAGCAAGGGTCTAATGGATTATATTTATTATATTTAATGGCAGTTTATTTAGCAGTATTTGCAACAACCATGTTAATCCAATTTACTAGTTATTTTATGGGAAGTAGTTACAAACTTTTGAATCGATAATTTATGGAACATTTATTTTTAGCTCTCCTTGTAATTATAATGATAGTAGCATTGGCTTCAGGTTTTCCTGTAGCTTTTGCATTGCCAGGTTCCGCTATTATTTCTATAGGATTTGCAGCTTTTTTTGGATATCTATTTGAACAAGATGTAGGTGCTTATTTTGCAACTGATGGCCCCATTGAATGGCTTACAGCAGGTATTACAAATTTCAGGAGTAATTATTGGGATGTAGAAACTGATACTTTAATAGCAATACCTTTATTTATTTTTATGGGAATAATGCTGCAAAAATCTAAAATTGCAGAAGATCTTCTAGTGACGATGGGTCAGTTATTTGGTCCTATTCCAGGGGGATTGGGTATTTCAGTAATTTTTGTAGGAGCACTACTTGCAGCGACTACAGGTATAGTAGGAGCCACAGTAATTGCTATGGGTCTAATTTCATTGCCCACTATGTTGAATAATAAATATGATAAAAGTCTCGCAAGCGGAATTGTTTGTTCGTCCGGAACACTTGGACAAATAATACCTCCATCAATTGTATTAATTATTATAGCTGATCAATTAGCAAGTGCTGCCGATGTTGCAAACACAATTAGACAAACTGATTACAAATTAATCACTGGTGAATTTAATATGCCAGGAGAATTTAGAGTTGGCTCAACAAGTGCAGGAGATATGTTTCTTGGAGCATTATTGCCTGGATTAGTATTAGTTGGTTTATACATGTTGTATGTATTTATATATGCAAGATTAAATCCTAAAGCAGCTCCACCTGTACCATTTAAAGGTCAATTTGATTTTAAATTTTGGATAAGAGTTATTTGGGTAATTATTCCTCCACTTGCATTAATTTTTGCAGTACTTGGTTCTATTTTAATGGGTATAGCAACTGTTAATCAAGCAGGTTCAATTGGAGCTATAGGTGCCACTATGATGGCAGGATATAGGCTTCATCAAGGTAGAAAAGATGCTTTCTATCCGTTAATAATTAGTGTTTTATCCTTAGTTCCTGTTTTCTATATTTCAGGTAATTATAACTTAAACATTAAAGCTATTGAAACTAGAAACTTAACTGCAATTTTGATTGCTGGTTTTTTTACATTTACATTTTTAATAGGTGTGGTTTGGAGTTTTTGGAGAGCTTTTAAAATAGATAATGTTCTCAAAGAAGTTGTAACAGAAACTTGTGTTACCACTTCAATGGTTTTTATAATTCTTTTAGGAGCAGCAATGTTAACTTCTGGCTTCAGAGCTTTTGGTGGTGAAGAATTAGTAAGAGATTTTCTACAAGATTTACCTGGAGGATTTTGGGTCCAATTTATTGTTGTGATGGCAGTAATTTTTCTTTTAGGCTTTTTCCTTGATTTTATTGAAATTGCAGTAGTAGTTGTTCCGATCATTGCTCCAATATTGTTGGCTGAAACAGGAGCAAACGTTAGTGCTATTTGGTTAGGGGTAATGATAGGTGTTAATTTGCAAACTTCTTTTTTAACTCCTCCCTTCGGTTTCGCATTATTTTATTTAAAAGGTGTCGCTCCTTCACATGTTACTACTTTAAATATTTGGAAAGGTGTTGTTCCTTTTATAGTGTTACAGCTTATCGGACTTGGAATTGTAGGTTTTTATCCTAGTTTGGTAAATTATTTGCCAGCAAGAACATATTTAACTTCCAATGTGGCGCCACCCCCAATGAATCCTAAACTTCAACATTGTTTACAAGAATATAAATTTACCATGTATAACAACGACGAACAAAAAATTAGATCTGCCATAACAAATTTTCAATCAAAAATTCCTACCGATATTCCCGTTGATAAATTAGATATTTTTGAAGAACATTTTGAAAATGCTTTAGGAACATTCGCTTTAGTTAAAAAACTTCAAAAAACTGAAAAAGAATATGATTTATATACTAAAGATTATAGAGATCTTCATTATAGTGTAAGAAAAAAACAAAAGAAAATAAGAACCATAGAAAAGAAAATACAAAAATCAGAGTCTCAAATAAGGAATTTAGATAAAAACGATTTGGCTCAAAAAAATAAAATTAAATTAAAAATAGAAGATTATAAATTAAAAATTGAAGAAATAAAAAATAATATCCCAGAAAATTGGACTTCTAGAAATAAAGAATTTGAAATTCTTAAAAAAACTAAAAATACTCAAACAAAAAGATATAGAAAAAATGTCGATCAAGCTTATGATAATTTAGATCAAATTGCTATATTCATAAAAGATCATGAAAAATTAAATGAACTTTCTTTAGAGGTAAATAATTTAAAAAACAACATTGATAAAAAAGATTATGAAAGTTCAATTTTAATTATAGATAATCTATTTGAAAAACTTGGAGAGATTTCAGGAACAGATGAATTCGCTAATAAATTGGATGATTTGTATTCTTTAGTTGATAGTGAAGAAAAAGATTTTGATAAAATTTTAAACGAAAGCTCAGAAATTTTGATGTTATTTGATAAAGAAGTCAATTGGAGAAAAGATTCAGCTAAAAACTTGATGATAGAACTTGAAAAATACAATCTAGTAATAAAAGACAATATTGGTTTAAGACTTCAATCACGTTTAACTAAAGAACAAGCTAAAATGGTTGCAAGTTGTAATGCAGTTCATCGAGATATTTCTTTAAATTTTTAATTTAAATTAATGGAAAAAAATATTTTACCGATCAAAAAAGCGGTTTTAATTTTTTTTGTTTTTGCTTGCGGATATTTTATATCAGCACTATTAAGAGCAATTACTGCGACTTTATCTCCTTTATTAACTTCCGAATTTAATTTAAATGCTGGTAACTTAGGGTTATTAGCAGGTGGTTATTTTTTGGGATTTGCATCAATGCAAATACCACTTGGATATTTACTCGACAAATATGGTCCTAAAAAAATTGTTTCCTCATTTTTATTAATTGCAATAATTGGTACATCAGCTTTTGCTTTGGCTCAAAATTTTGCTGGTTTGCTTATATCAAGAATTTTAATAGGCATTGGAGTTAGTGCTTGTTTGATGGGACCTTTAACTGGTTACAGAATTTGGTTTGCTGACGAGTATCAGCAAAGAGCAAATGCTTGGATGTTAATGGTACTGTCAATGGGTTTTGTTTTTTCAACATTGCCGGTACAAATTTTATTACCAATTATTGGTTGGAGATGGATTTTTGTTATAATTACTGCTTTAATATTTATTGTTATAACGCTGACAATGCTTTTTATTCCTTCATGGAAAAATGAAGTAAATAATAATAATGAAAAAAATTCTGGTTCATTATCAGATATATGGAAAAATAAATTTTTTAAAAGCACAATTCCTCTTGGTTTATTTAATTATGGTGGAATTGTTGCAATTCAAACTTTATGGGCTGGACCATGGATGGTTAGAGTTACAGGTTATAATCCTCTAGATAGTGCAAAAGGACTTTTTTGGATAAATGCCACAATGTTAGTAGCTTTTTTTGTTTTTGGATACATTTTGCCTAAAATTACAAAACTTGGTTTTGAGTCTGTAAAATTAATAAAGTTTGGATTGCCTATTAGTTATTTATCTTTACTTATTATTATTATTTTAGGTGAAAATGCTGGCGCAATACATTTTACAATTTATTTACTTACTTCAATTGTATTGACCCTTACCCAGCCTGCTGTCGCATTGTCTTTTCCAACAAGCTTGGCAGGAAAATCACTTACATCATTTAATCTACTTATTTTTGTAGGTACATTCATAATGCAATGGGGAATAGGTTTGGTTATAGATTTATCACAATTTTTAGGTATGAGTGAAATTGTAAGTTTTAAAATATCTTTTTTTGTTTATTTGTTAATATGTATAATGTGCTACTTATATTTTATTGTAAAAAATAAATAAAAATGAGTAATATTTATTTTAAAATTTTTTTATTATTATTATTAATTTATTTTCTAATTACGTTAATTGTTTATATTTTTCAAAGAAATCTTTTGTATCATCCTTCTTCACCTTCTCATTTTACTCAAAATGTTAAGGAAGAAGGTTTAATACATAAAGTGGAAATAATTAATATTAATGTAAAAGAAAATATAAATTTAAATGGATGGTTTCATTTTAAAGATATTAATAAAAAAACTATTCTTTTTTTTCATGGTAATGCAGGTAATTTAGAAAACAGAATTTACAAATTGAATTTACTAGGAAATCTTGATTTGAATTTTCTAATTATAGGTTGGAGAGGTTATAGTGGTAGCACAGGAAAGCCAACAGAAACGGGTTTATACGAAGATGCAAAAAGTGCTATTGAATGGTTAATATCAAATGGAATATTTGAAGAAAATATTATTTTATATGGAGAGTCCCTAGGAACAGCTGTTGCAATAGAGATAGGACAAAATAAAAAATTTGCTGGAGTTATTTTAGAAGCTCCTTTTACTTCAATGATTGATCTTGGTCAAAAATATTATCCATTTTTCCCAGTTCGTCTTTTACTGAAAGATACGTATGAGAACAAAAAAAAAGTTAAAAATTTGAAATCCCCCTTATTAGTAATGCATGGAAAAAAAGATAATGTCGTTCCTTTTTATATGGGAAAAAAAATTTATGAAATAGCTAATATAAAAAAATTCCAGTATTTCACTGACACAGATGATCATATGATGAATTTTGATGATAAATTAGTAAAAAATATTCAATTATTTCTTAATCAACTAGATTAATTTTTTTTTACTTTTAGTAAAATTAACAAGCCAATTAACAGAAGAAATATTGCAGATGAAAAGCCAATTCTTTGACTATTTGTTATAAATGTAATTGTACTGACTAGAATTGGACCAATAAAAGAAGTTAATTTACCAGATAAAGCAAATAGCCCAAAGCCTGATGCCTGGTTATTTTCATTTATTGATCTACTTATAAATACTCTGCTTGCTGATTGTATTGGCCCAATAAAAAAGCCATTAATAGAAGCAAAAATTAAGAAAAATATTTTTGTTTTTAAAAAAAGTATTATAGCTGAAGAAATAATTAAACCTAATAAAGAAAAAATAATTACTGATTTAGAATTAAATTTATCATTTGCATAACCTCCTATTATTGCTCCTGAAAATGCAGTTACGTTCATTAATATTGATAATATTAATAAGTCCTTAATTTCTAAATTAAATACACCAACTGCAAATATTCCACCCATTACAATTATTGCATTTAACCCATCCGCATAAAGCATTCGTGCTAGTAAAAACTTTCCAATATTATTCAATCCTTTATTCCAAACTAAGTCTTTAATATTTTTTTTATCTTTCTGATATCTATTTTTTATTGTTATTTTTTTTAAAGAAAGCATAAATGGCATAGAAAAAATTAAATACCACAACGCTACGACTATTGAGGTTGCTCTTATATTTTCAAAATTTTCTTTTGTTAATCCAAAAGGTAAATCGCTATTATCGATAAAAATTTTTATGCAAATAATTAATATTAGTATTCCACCAACATAACCTAATCCAAAACTAAAACCTGAAGATTTTCCTAAATTTTTATTATTAGAAATTCTTTTTAAAATTGAATTATAAAAAATTAAACTTAACTCATAAAATATGTTAGCTAAACCTACTATTAATAAAGTATATAATAGATATTTTTCCGAAGGTTTTGAAAACCATAAAAGGCAAGTTAAACTGATACAAATAACTGTAAATATTTTAATAAAAAATTCTGTAAATTTTTTTTTATCTGCAAAATTTCCTAATATTGGACCAATTATTGCTACTACTATTCCTGTAATACCAATGGTCCACCCCCAATATGATTGTCCCAAAATTGGATTTGGAGCTATTTCTTTAGCAAAATAAGTTGAAAAAATGAAAGTAATTATAATAGTTGTAAAAGCGGAATTTGCAAAATCATACAAGGCAAAATTGAAAATTTTTTTCATAAATTTTAAAATCTTATTTTACACATAATTAAGTCACATCATTTACAAATTTTTTTATTAAAAATAATTAATGAAATTTTTATCATTTTTTTTTATTTTTGTATTTTCATTTACATATAGTTTTTCAGAAAATATTGATGATATATTTTTTGTAGGAAAAATGGAGTCTTATAATAAAGATTTTACCTTATATTTTAAAAATAGAGAAAAAGCTATTTTGGCAAAAGGTGAAAATTCTAATTATATAAATAACTTTCCACAGGATCTTTATATATATGACCATATAACCAAAATTGACCTTCCCTTAATATCTTATGAATGGTTCCCCAAAAAAGCAAAAAAAATTTTATCTAGTTATGATTTTCCAGTTTTTCCAGAAGATTTTGCTTATTATTTATTGAGTGATAATAATACGCTAGTGATGGTAAGTGCTAAAAAAAATTTAAAAAATAATTTACAGTTTAATATAAAAAAAAAAGAATTAAAAATCCAAGATAATATTGGAAAGCTAGATTTTATAATTTCAAGTTATGCTCAAAATTGCGGTTTTAGAAATTTAGAATCTAAATATAATTGCACATTATTTAAGCCCTTAATTTCAAATAATTTAATTAATTAAAATTAATAAAGGCATCAGCAAATTTCTCAGCTTTAAAAATTTGTAAATCATCTTCTTTTTCACCTAGACCCAAACCGATAATTGGAATTTTATATTTTTTTGCAATTGCAATTAATATACCTCCTTTTGCTGTTCCATCTAATTTTGTCATAATTAATCCAGTTAAAGAAATAATTTTATTAAATTCTTCAACTTGGTTAATAATATTTTGACCTGAGGTTGCATCTAAAACTAAAATTACTTCATGGGGGGAAGTTTCATCAATTTTTTTTGTAACATTTGCAATTTTTCTATATTCATCCATTAGATTTTTCTTATTTTGTAATCTTCCTGCAGTATCAATAATTACTTCGTTAAAACTATTATTTTTTGCATACTCTAAAGCTTTGTAAGCTACTGAAGCAGGGTCTGAACCCGAAGTAGATTTAATAATTTCAACTTCAATTTTATTTGCCCAATTTTCAAGTTGCTCAATTGCTGCAGCTCTAAAGGTATCACATGCAGTAAATAATATTTTATTTTGACTCTCTTTAAGTATTTTTCCTAATTTCCCAATTGTAGTAGTTTTTCCTGCTCCATTTACTCCTGCAACTAAAATTACATTTAGTTTGTTTTTTTTTATAAAAAAATTTTCTTTTTCCAAAGGTTTCATCAAATCAATTATATATTGTTTCAGAATTTTATTTACTTCATCAATTGAATTCAGATTTGGATCAATTTTTTTGCCAGAAATTTTATTTTTTATTTCTGATGATGCTTCAATTCCAACATCGGAACTAATTAAAAATTCTTCAATTTTATCAAGGATTTCATCATCAATTTCCTTTTTTATAATTATTTCTTTTAATCCTGATGTAATTTTTTCTGCACTTTTTTTAAATCCTATTTTAAATTTTTCGAAAATTTTCATTAGATTTTAATTTTTATTTTTTTTATTTCTGATACCGGTCCTGTCATAAAAATTTGATCTTCATATTCTAAATTTAAAATACCTTCCTTAAATTTAATATTACAATTTTTATTACTTATACCTTTCATAAATCCAGCAACAGCAGTTGCACAAGCCGCAGTACCACAAGCCTTTGTCAATCCAGCACCACGTTCCCATACATTTACTAGTATATTATTTTGATTTATAACCTGTGCAAAAGTAACATTTATTTTTTCAGGAAATAACTTATGGTTTTCAATTAAAGGACCAATTTTTTTTAAATCATAGTTTAGACAGTTATTTACAAAAAAAACTATATGAGGATTTCCTACATTTAAAGCAAAACCCTCCTTAAATTCTTTTCCATCTATATTAATTGAAATATTTTTATTATCCAAATTTTTTGCTAATGGAATTTTTTGCCAATCAAAAACTGGTTTACCCATATTAATTTTCACTTTAAGATTTTCAACAATATTAGCTTTTAAAATTCTATTAGATGTTTTAAGTAAAATATTTTCTTCATTTTTCTCTTTACCAATTATATATGCTACACACCTACTACCATTACCACATGCGCTTACTTCATTTCCATCTGAATTAAATATGGTTATTGGTATAAAAGAATCATCTTCTTTTTCTATAAAGATAACTTGATCAAAACCAATATGGTCTCTTTTTCCCAATTTAATTATTTCTTCTTTACTTAGATAAAATTCAAGTTTTCTTCTGTCTATGATTAAAAAATCATTTCCCAAACCATCCATTTTAAAAGCTTTAAATTCCATATAATTAAATACTTAACTTATTTATTGACTTTTTGAACCTCTATTATAATTTGTTGCCGTTTCCGCAAAAAACAGCAATTTGCGGTGTCTTTGTTAACAAAGAGATCGACACCAGTCAGCGAGGGTTCGCCCACTGGTGCGATAACTGCTGGAAAGAATTATGTTTGAAAATTTAACAAATAAATTTGAAGAAGTATTTTCTTCGCTAAAGAAGTCACCATCACTTGATGAAAAACAGGTTGATGAAAGCTTAAGAAATATAAGATTAGCGCTTTTAGAAGCAGATGTTTCATTGGAAGTAGCTAAAGAATTTATTAAAAATGTTAAACCTAAAGCTTTAGGACAAGAAATTATTCGTTCAACTTCTCCTGGAGAGATGGTTGTTAAAATAGTATATGATGAACTTGTTTCTTTATTAGGAGATATTAATTCAGGAATAAATCTTAATTCGGTTCCGCCAGTTCCTATTATGATGATTGGACTTCAGGGATCTGGAAAAACTACTACAACAGCAAAAATTGCAAAATTTTTAGAAAAAAATAATAAAAAAAAAGTAATGATGGTTAGTTTGGATGTGTACCGTCCTGCAGCACAAGAGCAGTTAAAATTACTTGGTGAGCAAAACAATATTAATACTTTGCCTATTATTCAAGGTCAGTTACCAGAAGATATTTGTAGAAGAGCAGTTAGTGCTGCAAATTTAAATGGATCAGAAGTTATTTTGTTTGATACCGCCGGAAGAACTCAAATAGATTTACAGATGATGAGTGAAATAAAACAAATAGAGAGCATTACAAATCCTACAGAAACATTTCTTGTTGCAGATTCTTTAACCGGTCAAGTTGCGGCTAATGTAGCAAAAGAATTCAAAAGTACTGTTAATTTAACGGGAATAATTCTTACAAGATCAGATGGCGATGGAAGAGGGGGAGCAGCTTTAAGTATGAAACAAGTTGCAAATGTGCCTATTAAATTTTTAGGTACAGGTGAAAAAATTGACAATTTAGAAGCCTTTTATCCTGACAGAATAGCAAACAGAATTTTAGGAATGGGAGATATAGTTTCGCTTGTAGAAAAAGCTACTGAAGATTTAGATCAAGAAAAATTAAAAAAAACAGAGGAAAAATTAAAAAAAGGTCAGTTTTCACTACAAGACTACTTGTCCCAACTAAAACAAATGAAAAAAATGGGAGGAATTGAAGGCATCATGTCGTTTTTACCAGGTGTTTCAAAAGTTAAATCACAAATGGATCAAGCAGGAGTAGATGAAAAAATAATTACTCAGAATGAAGCTGTAATTTTATCAATGACAAACAAAGAAAGAGAAAATCCAAAAATCATAGATGGTTCAAGAAAAAAAAGAATTGCTAATGGCTCTGGTACTGATGTAGCCACTATCAATAAATTGTTGAAACAATTTAAAATGATGTCTGAAATGATGAAAAAGATGTCAAAAGGAAATATGAAGGGAATGGCAGACAAAGGAATACCGCCAGAGCTTTTTAACCAAATAAAATAATATAAAAAGGAGAAAAATGTTAAAATTAAGATTGTCAATGGGGGGAACAAAGAAAAGACCCGTATATAAAATAGTCGTTGCAGATAGTAGGTTTTCAAGAGATGGAAGATTTATTGAAAAATTAGGATTTTTTAATCCTCTTATGCCCAAAGAGAAAAAAGAAAGAGTGGGTTTAGAACTAGAAAGAATTAAATATTGGCTAAGTCAGGGAGCACAACCAACAATCAGAGTAGCAAGAATTCTTGGTGAAAAACAAATTATTGCAATGCCCAAAAAAGGAAATAATCCTCAAAAAGCTATTCCAAAAAAAGATCGAAAAAAAGAAGAAACTAAAGAAGTTAGTCCTGGAGAAAAGAAAGACGAAGCTCCTAAAG
>CACFSO010000006.1 GCA_902568975.1 uncultured Pelagibacteraceae bacterium | reverse complement strand
AACCATATCATCTTTATGAATAACTTCAGACTTAGAAATGTATCCTAAAAGATTACTTATTTTATTTGAATGTTGTCCTTTAATTTTAGTTATTTCATCAGAAGTAAAACTGCTTAAACCTCTTGCAAATTCAATCATATTTTCATCAAATATTTTTATATGATCTCCTTTATTAAAATGACCTTTAACCTCTTTAATTCCTGCAGCTAATAAACTTTTACCATTTTTTAAAGCAATTAAAGCGCCCGAGTCTATAATTAAGTAACCTTTAGGAGATATAGAGCTTATTATCCATTTTTTTCTTGCATCTAATTTAGAAATTTTTGGTAAAAACCAAGTACATAAGTTTTTATTTAGAATGTTCTGAATTGGTCTTTCAATTAATCCATTAGCAATAGCCATATGGCACCCTGATAATTGACAAATTTTTGCAGCATCAATTTTTGTTTTCATGCCACCAGATCCATGTTCTCCAGTTTTTCTTGTGGCAATTTTCTCAATTTTATCATCAATATTTTTTATTTCATGAATCAATTTAGCATTTTTGTCTAACTTTGGATCTTTAGAGTAGACACCATTTACGTCAGAAAGCAATATTAAACAATCTGCTCCTGATATTTGAGCAACTCTTGATGCCAACCTATCATTATCACCGTATTTAATTTCTGAAGTGGCTATACTATCATTTTCATTAACGACAGGAACAAAACCAATACTAAATAGATTTTCAAAAGTTCTCTTTGCATTGATTGCTCTTCTCCTTTGTTCAGTATCCTCAAGTGTAAGTAATATTTGTGAAAGATTGATTTTTTTAGAACTAAAAGTTTTTTTTAAAAGATTCATTAATTCAATTTGTCCAATTGAAGCAACAGCTTGACTTTTATCTAATTTAAGATTTTTTCTGTTTAAATTTAATTTCTTACAACCTAGAGCTATAGCTCCAGAACTAACAATTATTACATTTTTTTTATTGTTTAATAATTCTTTTATATCTTTAGCAAATTCTGATAGCCATTTATTTCTTATTACCTTTTTATTATTCATTAATAAAGAAGAACCAATTTTTATAACAATAGTTTTTGAATTTTTAAGATGCATATTTTGTTAATATTGATCTAATTTTTGATAAAGATAACTTATTCATAGTTGAAATATTATAATTTTTTTTTTTTATTTTATTTTTAAAAATTTTTTCTTTTTCAATCAATTCTTTTTTATCAATTAAATCTATTTTATTAAAAACAATTAATTCTTCTTTTTTTAATAATTCTTTACTATATTTTCCCAATTCTTTTCTAACCTGCCTATATGAATTAACAAGATCTTCTTCGTTTACATCAATCAAGTGTAATAAAGTTTTACATCTTTCAATATGTTTAAGGAATTTTATTCCAAGGCCCACCCCAGAGTGTGCTCCTTCTATCAAACCTGGTATATCTGCTATTATTAATTCTTTATCATTGTATACCGAAACCCCTAGATTTGGATTAATTGTTGTAAATTTGTAATTAGCAATTTTTGGACGAGCTCTTGTTATTGAAGCTAATAAACTTGACTTACCAGCATTAGGTAAACCAATAATTCCTATATCAGCTATTGTTTTTAATTGTAACCAAATAGAAAATTCTTCTCCCATTTTTCCTTTAGTAAATTTTTTAGGGGCTCTATTTGTTGATGATTTAAATTTAGTATTTCCAAATCCTCCACGTCCACCAATGGCAACAACAAATTCTTCATTTTCTTTTTTAAAATCGTAAATTAAAGTTTTATTGTCTTCCTCGAAGACTTGAGTTCCTATTGGAACTTTTAGATATAAATTGTCTCCACTTTTTCCAGTTTTGTTTTTACCTTTACCATCTCCACCTCTTTTTGCTTTAAAATGTTGTTGATATCTATAATCTATCAAAGTATTTAAGTTTCTTTCTGATTTTAAAATTATAGAACCACCTCTTCCTCCATCTCCACCATCTGGTCCTCCAAATTCAATAAATTTTTCTCTTCTAAAGCTTGGTGAACCAGAGCCACCATCACCTGCTTTTATAAATATCTTAACTTGATCTAGAAATTTCATAATACAAACTTTTGAATTTTGATTTGTATTTCTTAGTTGGGTTTTACTGAGACAATTGTTCTATCAGACTTTGATTTTTTAAATTCTACTTTACCCTTTATTAAAGAAAAAATAGAGTGATCTTTTCCTATTCCCACATGTTCACCAGGAAAAATTTTTGTTCCTCTTTGTCTTACAATAATATTACCAGGATTAACAAATTGACCACCGTATCTTTTAACACCGAGTCTTCTCCCAGCACTATCTCTACCGTTTCTTGATGATCCACCTGCTTTTTTTGTTGCCATAATTAAATTTTACTTTTTTCCTTTGTTTCAACTTTATTTTTTGTTTTGTCCTCTGCTAAAATTCCTCCATCTTTTGAAATAATTTTACTTATTTTTATTAAAGAATATTTTTGTCTATGTCCATTTTTTCTTCTTGAATTTTTTCTTCTTCTTTTTTTGAAAATTAATACAGTTCTGTTTTTTGAGTTTTTTAATAATTCTGCCTCAACTTTAGCACCTTTAATAATAGGTAAGCCTAGTTCGATTGAAGTATCATCACCATAAGCTAAAACTTCATTAAATTCTATTTTGGTATGTGCTTCCTTTTCTAATTTTTCGACCTTCAAGATTTCACTTGCTTTTACTTTGTATTGTTTACCACCGGTTTGAATTACAGCAAAAGACATTGGTTACCCCTTTTTTTTGATCAGCAATATAGACTTACAAAAGATATAGTCAAGATGATTTAGTTAAAAATTGTCCTTTAAATCTCTCAATTTTGAAAATTTTTCAACAGTAATGCATCTTAAAAAAATATTTGTTTCAAGCTCATCTTTTAATGTTGAAGGTATCGTAGGCAAACCTTCATCTAATCTTTTTTTAATTGATAAAATTTTTTTTTTTAATCTATCATTTTTTTTGTCATGGAATAAACAAAATTGAGAATTTTTAAATGTATATTCATGGCCGCAATAAATCTTTGTATCAATAGGAAAAGATTTTAAAATTTTTAATGAATTAAACATCTGTTCATAGGTTCCCTCAAATATTCGTCCACAACCTAAAGAAAAAAGAGTATCACCAGTAAATAAATACTTTTCTTTAAAAAAGTTAAAACATATATGCCCAATTGTATGACCAGGTATATGATAAATTTTAAATTCAAAATTTTTATTTTTCCATATGTCTCTATCATTTAATTTTATATCAATCTCAGGTATTCTATGCTTGTCTCCTATAAAACCAATTACTTTAGCATTAAATTTTTTTTTTAATTCTTTATTTCCCCCAACATGATCATGATGATGATGTGTATTTAAAATAAATTTAAGTTTTATTTTATTATCTTCTAAAAAATTAATTATAGGTTTAGACTCTCCTGGGTCAACAACACAAGCAGATTGATTCTCTCTATCAATAATCAAGTAAGAATAATTATCTTGTAAACATTTAATTATTTTTATTTCCATTTTACTTTTCAATTAAAAAAATTCCTAATTCAGAAAATAAATTTTTTAAATTTAAATTTTTGCTGTTTATAGCTGATAAATTATTTTTATTTAATGTAAGAGATTTAAATAAATTAATATTTTTTTTTGAACAAAAATTAACAAAATCTTTAATTGTACACATATGTAAATTTGGCGTATTATACCATTCGTTTGGAAGATGTTTTGTTATTGGCATTGTTCCCTTTAAAAGTAAGTGAAGTCTTACTTTCCAGTATCCAAAATTAGGAATTGTTACTATAGCTTTATTAGCAACCCTTAATAGATCATCAATTACTTTTTCTGGATTATAAAAAGCCTGAAGAGTTTGACTTAAAATCACATAATCAAAAGATAAGCTGGGAAATTGTTTCAAATCTGTTTCTGCATTACCTTCAATAACAGTTAAACCTTTTCCTATGCATGTTTGAACATTACTTTTAGAAATCTCTAGACCTCTAGTATCTACATTTTTAGTATCTTTTAAATGTTTCATTAATGTACCGTCTCCACAACCTACATCAAGCACTCTTTGATTTTTTTCTATCAAATCAGAAATTATTTGAAATTCTTTTTTCATTATATTTTAATAATTTGCCTCTAAAAAATTTTTTACTGATTTTAAAAAATCGGGCACATCAAGTAAAAATGAATCATGGCCTTTGTCACTTACAATTTCAATAAAACCTACATCTGCACCCGCAACATTTAATGCAATAACAATTTCCTTATTTTCAGATGTTGGGTAAAGCCAGTCTGAAGTGAAAGAAATTACAAAAAATTTTATTTTTGTATTTTTAAATGCATTAGAAAGATTTCCATTGTATTGTTTTGTTAAATCAAAATAATCCATAGCTCTAGTTATATAAAGATAGCTATTTGCATCAAATCTATCAACAAATGCTGAACCTTGATGTCTCAAATAACTTTCAATTTGAAAATCAGCATCAAAACTAAATTTTAAATCATCCCTTTCTTGAAGTTTTCTTCCGAATTTTTCTTGTAAACCTTTTTGTGAAAGATAAGTTATATGAGCGGCCATTCTTGCAACTGACAGGCCTTTATCTGGTGAGTTTTCCAAATTAAGATAATCACCCTTCATCCAATTGCTATCAGCCATAATAGCTTGTCTTCCTAATTCGTTAAGAGCAATGTTTTGAGCAGAATGACTAGCTGAACAAGCTATAGGAATAGCAGTTTTTGTTTTATTAGGATAATTTGCTACAAATTGTAAAACTTGCATTCCACCCATTGATCCTCCCATTACACTAAATAATTTATCTATTTTAAAATAATCTAATAAATTATATTGAGCATTAACCATATCGTTAATTGTAATTATCGGAAAGTTTGTACCAAGTTTTTTATTTTTTTGCGCATCATTACTACTTGGTCCATAAGATCCCATACATCCTCCAATTACATTTGCACATATTACAAAAAATTTATTTGTATCTATTGCTTTATTAGTTCCAACAAGATGTGACCACCAGCCAGGTTTATTTGTTATTGGGTTTGTTCCAGTTACAAACTGGTCCCCCGACAAAGCATGGAATGCTAAAATTGCATTATCTCTATTTTCACTTAGTTTTCCGTAGGTTTCGTAAGCTATGGGGTAATTTTTAATTGTTTTTCCACAATCAAGCTTTAGAGGCTTATCTATAATTATTTTTTTTATTTTTTCTAAGTTATTCATAATTTTAACTGATAATGAATTGTGAGAAAAAAACTTATTTAGCGGTTTTTTTTAAGCGCTCGCAATTCAGATAAATCAGCGCAAATGCTTAATACATTATACCTTTTTATATGTCAAATTTTTATCTATAAGGTTAAAAGTATTGAAAATTATGACTTTACCAAATTTTAGAAAAATAAAAATAGAAGCTTATAAACCTGGAAGATCTTTTTTAAAAAAAAGACTAAATGTAATTAAGTTATCTGCTAACGAGTCTGCACTAGGATTTAGTCCAAGAGTTAAAAAAGTTTTAAAAAATAAAAGTATCAAAATATCAAAGTATCCAGATGGCAAAGCTACTGAGCTTAGAAAATTAATTTCAAAAAAATTTAATTGTGATTTTAATAAAATAATTTGTGGCTCAGGTTCTGATGAAGTAATTCAAATGTTATGTCAACTTTTTCTTAGAACAGGAGATGAAGTAATAGTCCCCAAATATAGTTTTTTGATGTATAGAATATATGCATCGATAGTAGGAGCAAAAGTAGTTTTTTCTAAAGAAAAAGAATTTAAAGTGTCTGTTGATGAAATAATTAAAAAAGTTACGAAGAAAACTAAAATTGTTTTTATTGCTAATCCAAATAATCCAACGGGAACTTATTTAAGCAAGAAAGAATTAATATATTTAAGAAAAAAATTAAAAAGTAAAATTTTATTAGTGGTAGATGATGCTTACGATGAATATATGAAAGATAAAAAATATTCTTCAGGACTAAAAATTTTTAAAAATAAAAAAAATGTATTTATTTTAAGAACTTTTTCTAAAATATATGGGATTGCTTCTTTAAGGGTAGGATGGGGCTATGGAGACAAAAAAATAATTAGTGAACTAAATATGATTAAACCTCCTTTTAATGTTAACAAAATTGCTCAGTTATGTGCAATTGAATCTTTAAAAGATACCAAATTTATTAGAAAATCTTTTAAACATAATTTATTTTGGAGTAATAAAATTAAAAATAGATTGGAAAAATTTAATATTTTTTGTAATAAAGTAAGTGCAAATTTTCTTTTGCTTAATTTTAATAAATGCAGCTTAACCGCAAATATTGTTGAAAAAAAATTATTAAAAAAAGGTTTGATATTAAGAGAAACCAAAACTTACGGAATAACTAATTGTTTAAGATTAACAATTGGAAATAATTTAGAAAATAAATTATTTTTAAAAAATATAGAAATGATATTTAAAAATGTTTAAAAAAGTATTAATTATAGGTTGTGGTTTAATAGGATCTTCAATACTAAGGGTTATAAAAAGCAAAAAATTGTCAAAAAAAATTTTTGTTTACGAAAAATCAAAAAAAAATATTTCAAAGATAAAAAAAATTAATTCCAGTTGTGTAATAGTTAAACAAATAAATAATAAAATAAATGATGTTGATTTTGTAATTATATGTACACCTATGAATGAATATAAAAAAATAATTGAAAAATTAAATAAAAATTTAAAGACAAATTGTTTAATTACTGATGTTGGTTCAACAAAAAAAAATATAATAGAATTAAAAAATAAACTTCTTAGTAAAAAATTACAATGGATATCAAGCCATCCCATAGCAGGATCGGAGGTTAGTGGTCCTGAGTATGGAAGCAAAAATTTGTTTTTGAATAAATGGTGTGTAATTATTAGTGAAAAAAAACAAAACTTTAAAAAAAAAAATTTATTAAAAAAATTTTGGAAAAAAATCGGTTCTAAAATAGTTTTAATGAATTCGGTTAATCACGACAAAATATTTTCCATAACAAGTCATTTGCCTCATTTAATTGCTTACAATTTGATTAAAACGGCTCAAGACTCACAAAAAATTCAAAGAAAAAATTTAATACAATACAGCGCAGGAGGTTTAAGAGATTTTTCAAGAATAGCTGCATCAAATGAAATTATGTGGAGAGATATATTTTTTAACAATGATAATATTATTAAATCAATAAATTTGTTTACTAAAAATTTAAACTCATTTAAGAAAATAATTCAAAATAAAGATAATCAAAAACTTTTATCTAGACTAACTAACTCCAAAAAAGTAAGAAAACAAATTGTTCAATTAAAACAAGATGTTTCAAAACCGGACTTTGGAAGAGAATAATTATATTCTACAAATTTTTTTAACTTTTAAACTTGCAGTTCTTTCTATTTTTTTTATTGTTTTATTGATTGGCATTATAACAACTTTTTTTCTTGGGCCATAGGCATGAATTAATTTTTTTGAATTAATGCAAACTGCTACATGTCCTTTCCAATATATAATATCTCCAAGTTTAAATTTTTTTTTAATTTTACCTTTTTTATATTTTATTTGATCAACAGTATCTCTTGGAAAAAACTTGTTATTAAATTTATAAAAAAGTTGAACTAAGGCTGAACAATCAATACCATGGTATGTTTTGCCTCCCCATTTATATTTACAATTTAAGTATGATTTAAAAATTTTAACAAAATTTTTTTCTTTTTTATTTATAAGGGTTATATCTTTTTGTTTTATCCATTTATTTTTTTCAAACATAACATAATTTTTTTTTTTTTTTAAAATTTCAATTTCACTTGAAAATGGCAAAAAGTTATTTGATTTATAAATTCTGGTTTTTAAAACTTTTACTTTGTGTGTAGGTTTAATTTTTTTAATAAATTTTTTGTTTTTTATATAACCATAATATCTATCGTAAAATGTTCTTATTTTTATAAATTTTTTTGTTTTTTTTAAAATTTTAAATTTTTCACCATAAATAATTTGTGAGCTAATTTTAGAGTTAATTAAAGGCTTTTCATATAAATTGATATACGGATTATTACAAAAAAAATTATTTTGCACCTATTTTTACTTTATGTCTTATTAACCAAAGGCAAACTAATGAAGGAATAACCATTACTGTAGTTAAAACAAAAAAAGTTCCCCAATCTCCATTTAGCCAATCAACAAGAGCTCCTGAAGATGAAGCAAGAGTTGTTCTGCCAGCGGTTCCTATAGAAGCAAGTAGTGCATATTGTGTTGCTGTGTAAGTTCTATCTACCAACAACGAAATGAAAGCTACAAATGCAACTGTTGCAAATGCAGCTGTAATATCATCAGCTATTACAGCAATTGCAAATAATAATTCGGATTTACCTGTCCAAGCTAAAACTGCAAATAGAAGGTTTGTTAGAGCCATTAATCCTCCTGCAAAGAACATAGTTTTTATTGTTCCTGCCCTCATTGCCATCACTCCACCTAATAGTGTAAAAATTACAGTTGTAATCCAGCCAAGTCCTTTTGAGTAAATTGCAATCTGTCCTTTAGAAAATCCAATTTCTTTATAAAAAACAATAGACATCCGCCCAAGAAACGCTTCTCCAATTTTAAATAGAAATACAAATCCTAGAATTCCTGCAGCTATAGCAAATCCGTTTTTTTTAAAGAAACTAATTATAGGTCCACCAATAGTTCCAGTAATATATGCAATAAAATTAGTTATAATATTGTTTGATCCAAGCTTTTCTTCAATCATTTTATCAGTTTCTTTTTGTTTTGCTTCTCTATCAGTTTCAATAGGCTCGTGGACAAACATTAAACCTATATTCATTATGATTATTACTGCTCCCAAAACTAAAAAAGTTGTTTGCCAATAATCTGCAATACCTATACTTTCAAAAAATTCTGCGGCAAATAAAGCAATCACACCACCTAATTTATAACCAGTCCACCAACCAACTACTGCCATTGCTGCACCAGCTGCCATAGACTTTCCCTCATTAGCACTGATTTGTTCAATTCTTAAAGCATCAACAGTTATGTCTTGAGTTGCAGACGCAATTGCAATTATTAATCCCACTGTAATTAATAAAGCTAAGTTTTGCGTTGGATTTATAAAACTCCATACTATCAAGCTAAGTAAAATTATAATTTGCATTAAAACTATCCATCCTCTTCGATGGCCTAATTTTTTTGTTAAAAATGGTATTTGAATTCTATCTATTATTGGTGCCCATAAATAATTAAAAGCATAAACACCAAAAATTAAACCTGCCCAACCTATTGTTGATCTACTAAGACCTTCTTCTTTTAGCCACAAACTTAAACTACTTGCAATTAAAACCCATGGAAATCCACTTATTGCTCCTAAGAGCAATATTCTTAACATTCTTATATCTTTATAAACTCTGAGTGAGTCAATCCAGCTTTGCGTTTTTTCTTGCACTAATATTTTCTCCAAAATGTTGGTATAAATAATACTAATATAGCAAAAAGTTCGAGTCTACCTAAAATCATTCCTAAACTTAGGACCCATTTTGAACCATCAGATAATTGAGCAAAATTACCATTTGGTCCAATAATTTCTCCCAGACCTGGACCTACATTTGATATAGAAGTTGCTGCACCTGAAATCGAAGTAATAAAATCAAGACCACTTAAAGATAATAAAGCTGATATAATAAAGAAAATAATTATATATAAATAAATAAAGGATATAACTGAGGCCATAAACTTATCATTAATATTATTTTTACCATATTTAATTGAAAAAACACCTCTTGGAAAAATTATTTTTTTTATTTGATTAATTAAAAATAAATAAAGTAATTGAACTCTAAAAATTTTTATTCCACAAGTAGTTGATCCAGCACATCCTCCAATAAACATTAAAATTAAAAAAAATGCTAAAGGAAAGTTACCCCATAGACTAAAATCTTTTGTTACATATCCAGTTCCAGTTAAGATTGAAATTACATTAAATGATACTGACATCAAACTTATTTCAAGAAAACTTTTGTTAATTAAAACTAAATAAAAAAATAAAAAAATTATAGATAAAATTGTAATTTTAAAAAATGCTTTTATTTGAGTATCTGTCAAAAAAACATTTTTATCACCATTTAAAAATTTAAGATATGCTATAAATGGTATACTTCCCGAAAGTATAAAAATAATTGAAGTAATTTCAATAAGTGAGCTATCAAAATAACCAATTGACTCATTATAATTTGAAAATCCTCCAGTTGCTATAGTAGTCATTGAATGTGTAATGCTATCAAAAAAATTCATTCCAAAAATTTTATAAAAAAAAGCACACAAAAATGTTAATGATAAATATATTAAAATTAATCTAATAGTAATTTCTTTTGATCTCGGTAAAATTTTTTCAGTATTATCGTTATTTGATATTTTAAATAATTGCATTCCACCAACATTCATGATGGGCATTATAGTAATTGCCATAACAATTATTCCGATTCCACCCAACCATTGCAAAATTGCTCTCCATAAAAGAATTGACTTTGGAGCTTCATTTAAATTAGTAATTATGGTTGACCCCGTGGTAGTAATACCCGACATACTCTCAAAAAAAGAATCTGTTATAGTTAAATCTAAATTTGAAAATATAAAAGGCAATGAACCGAAAATTGCTATACTTATCCAAGATAAGGCAGTTAAAACAAAAGCTTGATGCAAATTAAGCTTTTTTTCATGGTCAAAATTAGAAAGTAAAAAAAGTATACCAAAAATAATAGAAATTATTCCTGCGCTTATAAAAGAAGAATCTAAATTGTTAAAAATTAACTGTACAATAATAGGTATAATCATAGATATACCCAAAATAATTTGTAAAATTCCTAGTGTAAAAAAAACTGTTTTGTAATTAGCCATTTTAAATAAACATTATTTTATGGTAAATAAATTTCAACTCTATAAGAATTGTTAAAAACGACAAATATATAATTTGTGATAGATAAAGTAAACCTAGACAAAACCAATGCATGGCCCTTTGCTGAGGCTAGAAAAATACTAAAAGAAAGAAAAGAATTTATAGAAAAAAAAGGCAAAATAATTCTTCAGACCGGTTACGGGCCAAGCGGATTACCTCATATAGGAACATTTGGAGAAGTTGCAAGAACTTCAATGATTGTAAATGCACTTAATAAACTAACTGACACACCAAAGGAAATTATTACTTTTTCAGATGATATGGATGGATTGAGAAAAGTACCAGATAATATTCCAAATAAAGAAAAACTAGAACTTAATTTACATAAGCCTTTGACTACAATTCCTGATCCTTTCGAAAAATTTAGTAGTTTTGGCGAACACAATAATGAAATGTTAAAAAATTTTTTGAATAAATTTAATTTTAAATATACTTTTAAAAGCTCAACCGAACTTTATAAATCTGGATTTTTTAACTCAACATTAAAAATAATATTAGAGAATTATAAAAACATAATGGATATAATTATTCCTACAATTGGTAAAGAAAGACAGAAAACGTACAGCCCATTTCTTCCAATTTGTCCAGACACTGGTATTGTTTTAGAAATCCCAGTTTTGGAAATAAATACAAAACAGTCAAAAATTATTTTTGATAATAAAGGAAAAAAACTTGAAAAAAGCATCTTAGATGGAAATTGCAAATTACAGTGGAAAGTTGATTGGGCAATGAGATGGTTTGCATTAAATGTTGATTTTGAAATGTACGGTAAAGATTTAATCGAAAGTGCTATTTTATCTACTAAAATAATAAACTTGCTTGGAAAAAAAAATCCTTCAGGTTTTGCTTATGAATTATTTTTAGATGAAAAAGGAGAAAAAATTTCAAAATCAAAAGGAAATGGAATTACAATCGATCAGTGGTTAAATTATGCTTCGCCAGAGAGTTTATCATTATTTATGTATCAGAATCCAAGAAGAGCTAAAAAACTTTATAAAGAAATAGTTCCTAAAGCAGTCGATGAATATTTAGATTTAATTGAAAAAGCAAAAAATCAAAATGAATTACAACTATTAATGAATCCTATTTGGCATGTTCATAATGGTAAAATACCTAAAGAAAAAATGATTATGACCTTTTCAATGTTGCTAAATTTGGTTGAGGCAAGCAATGCTAATACAAAAGATTTATTATGGAAATTTGTACAAAAATATAAAAAAAAGATTGATAAAAATGAATATCCAATTTTTGATAGTTTAATTGATTATGCAATTAAATATTTTAACGATGTTATAAAACAAAAAAAAGAATATAAAAAACCTAATACGCAAGAAAAAAAATCATTAATTGCTTTAGTGGATACTCTAAAAAACTGCAGCGACCAAATGGATCCAGAAGATTTGCAAACAAAAATATATACCGTAGGAAAAGAAAATGGTTATAAAAATAATCTTAGAGATTGGTTTAAATTAATTTATCAAGTAATTTTTGGCGATGAAAACGGTCCAAGAATGGGATTTTTTATAAGTTTTTTTGGTGTAAATGAAACTGTAAAGCTTATTGAAGAAAAAATAAAATAATGTTTTCAAAACTTAGATCTTTAATTTTTAAAATTGACCCTGAAACAGCTCACAATTTAGCAATTAAATCTTTAAAATTAAATTTACTCCCATCAATTTATGATAAGAATAAGAAGGACAATATTTTTCAAACATCTTTATTTGGCAAAAATATAGATAATCCAATTGGTATAGCTGCTGGTTTTGATAAAAATGCAGAGGTTTATAATTCTTTATTAAAATTAGGATTTGGATTTGTAGAAGTAGGGACAGTAACACCGTTAGAACAATATGGTAATCCAAAACCTAGAATTTTTAGATTAGAAGAGGATGAAGCTTTGATTAATAGATTAGGTTTTAACAATAAAGGTATAAAAAATATAAAAGAGAGACTAAAGTCCAAACCTCCAACTGGACTATTGGGAATAAATATAGGTCCTAACAAAGAGAGCAAAGATAGAGTAAATGATTATTTATTAGGTTTTAGAGCCTTTCATAATATCGTTGACTATATAACTATAAATATTTCTTCACCAAATACAGAAAATTTAACAGATTTACATGAAATCTCAAAACTTGAAAAACTTTTACAAGTTATAGATCTTGAAAAGGAAAATTTAAAATCTACTACTCCAATAGTATTAAAAATTTCACCAGATATTTCTAAAGATCAGGCCATAGGTATAAGTGAAGTACTATTAAAACATGAAATTGGAGCAATTATAATATCCAATACTTCAGTTGGTCATAGAGAAAGCTTAAAAAGTATTTTGAAAAATCAAAAAGGTGGTTTATCTGGAAAACCAATAGAAAAGAAATCAAATCAACTTATAAATATTTTTTATAATTTATTAAAAGGAAAAATAATAATAATTGGTGTTGGAGGTGTTGACTCAGGAGAGAGCGCACACGAAAAATTATTATCAGGTGCTAGTTTTATACAATTATATACTGGTTTAGTTTACCAAGGCCCAAGTATTGTTTTAAAAATAAAAAAAGAACTTAAAAAAATATTATTAAAAGACGGAATAAAGAATTACAAAGAGGTAATAGGAAAAAAAATTATTGTTTAACTTCTAATTTTTTTTTTTTATAATCACTTAATAATTTTCTAAGAAACGCAGCCATTACTCCTAGTGTAATTGCTAGGATTATTGAAAATCCTCCATAAACAATAGGAAAATCATTTGATAAGTTTAATATGAAATTAGAAAAACCATTTAAATCAGTTTTTATAAATTGTGTTCCACTAAATTTAGTTTCACTATTTTTAAAAAAAGTATCATATGCCATTGCAATACCTACAGCTAAAAGAAGTATTGCTAATAGTGTTTTTAATTGTGAACTTTCTAGGCGTTGTCCAATTTTTTGTCCTATTTGCACACCTAATATGGATCCTAAGATTAAAATCATTACTAAAACTAAATCAATGGACTGGTAGTTTAATGCATGTAGCACTGTAACAATTGCAGTAATAAATATAGTTACAAATAATGATGTTCCAGGTACCAATTTTGTTGGCATACCAATAATATAAATCATTGCAGGTACTAATAAAAACGCTCCACCAACACCCATTATTGCGGCTATAATGCCGACAATGAATCCTAAAATAATTGGCGTAAAGGCACTTTCATATAATTTAGATTTTTTAAACCTCATTCTCAGAGGCAATCCATGTATCCAATAATGTTGGTGTAATTTTTTTTTTACTATTATTTTTTTTCTTGATCGTTCAATTTCTCCAACGCCTTCTATTAACATTAAGGTTCCAATAATTGCCAGTACATACATATAGGCTAGTGATATAACTAAATTAATTTTTCCAATTTCTTTAAAATAAGTAAATATCAAAATTCCAGCAAGCGTTCCAATTACACCTCCTATTACAATCATAAATCCCATTTTATAATCTAGAGTATTCTTAAACCAATGTGTCAATGATCCAGAAACAGAAGTTGCTAAAATATTATTTGCTTCATTTGGTACAGCATATGCTGGAGGTATACCCATGAAAATCAAAAAAGGAGTCATTAGAAATCCACCTCCTACACCAAACAAACCTGAGAGAAGTCCAACAATTGCACTTAAGAAAAAAATTACAAAAATGTTTATTGATACTTGAGCAATTGGTAAATAAACTTCCATATACTTATAATTTTTAAAAGGGCTCTAAGAAAGACTCCTTCTATTATTGACTATTATCTTAGTCAATATAATTTTATGAACTTGACTGTAAACTTTTCTAATCATATACAGTCATAAAAATTATTATGTCTAAAAAATGTGAATTAACTGGTAAAATACCTTTAAAAGGGCATAAGGTTAGCCATGCAAACAATAAGGTAAAAAGAAGATTTTTACCAAATCTTAAAAAAGTTAAATTTAAAAGTGAAATTTTAAATAAAAATCTCCGTTTAACGGTTTCAAACGCTGGCATTAGGACCGTTGATAAAAAAGGTGGTTTTGATCAATTTATAAAAAGTGCGAAAATAAGAAATTTATCATTAAGACTCAGAAAATTAAAAAGATCATTAATTACTAAATCAGCATAATGAATAAGTTATTTTTAACTCTCTCATTTTTAATGGGTGTGGTTGTTTTAGCTTCAAACTATTTAGTTCAGTATCCAATTAATTATTATGGTTTAAATGAAATATTAACTTATGGTGCTTTTAGTTATCCAGTTGCATTTTTAATAACTGATTTAGCCAATAGATTTTATGGAAAAATAATTGCTAAAAAAATTGTATATATAGGTTTTGCTATTGGTGTTTCTTTTACTCTTTTCTTTTCAACAAATTTTACAGATTTAATTTCAGTAAGAATTGCAATTGGTTCTGGTACTGCTTTTATATTTGCTCAACTTTTAGATATACATATTTTTGACAAGCTAAGAAAAAAAAAATGGTTTATTGCACCCCTTACGTCATCATTGATTGGTTCAACCTTTGATACTTTTTTATTTTTTTCAATATCCTTTTACGGGACAGGGATATCGTGGATTACTTTATCGTTGGGAGATTTAGCTGTTAAGATTTTAGTTGCAGTTATAATGTTAATTCCATTTAGAATTTTTATTGGTTCTTTAAAACCTGCTTAATTTTTACATAAAAACTTATAAGATAAAATTTTGTAAGCTAACTTGGCTACTAAGAAATTATATGAATTAAAACCTTTTATCGGAGCAAGTTCATTAATGTCTGCACCAACTATATTAGAATTTTTAGCAGCTATTTTAATAATTTGTAAAGTTTCATCCCATAAAAGCCCGCCAGGTTCAGGTGTACCTGTTGCAGGCATAATACTTGAATCTAATCCATCGACATCAAAAGTTAAATAAACAGTTTTATTTTTTATAATTTTTTTAAAATTATTTAAATTCCATTTATGTTTTTCTTTTGCCCAAAATATATTTATTCTTGAGGAATTTTTTTTTAAATAAGATACTTCACCTTTAGATATATTTCTTATGCCAAAAGAAATTATTGAAACATTTTTATGATCCAAACACCTTTTTATTGCAGAAGCATGAGAAAATTTTTCACCATTATAGCTTTCTCTTAGGTCAGCGTGTGCATCAAAGTGTAAAATACACAAATTTTTGTATTTTTGTGTAAATGGTATTATACAACCGGGCGTTATTGAATGTTCTCCACCCAATGTTAAAGGAAAAATATTTTTTTTTAAAATTTCTTTATTTATCTCAGATATCTTTTTTAAGGCTTTATTTATATTTTTATCTATTTTAAATGGTTTTAGTGTTTTAATACCAATTTTCTTATAAGGTTCACATTCAAGTTCTTCATCATATAGTTCTACTTGATGGGAGGCACTTATAATTTCCTTTGGTCCATTCTTTGTTCCTGATCCATAACTTACTGTTTTTTCAAGTCCAAAAGGAACTACTATTGCTTTTTCTTTTATTTTAAATTTATTATCAATTCCAAGAAAACCTAATTTATTAGATAAATAATTCAATTTATTAACCAAATATTTTTGAAAAATTTTTTCTAGATCTTTTTTTCCATTCTGCCTTGTGATAAATATCACTTATAATTAATGGAAGAACACTGGTAGCTTCAGCAAAAACCATTTGTTCTTTTGTAATATTTACCTTTCCCCAGGAACTCGCTTCTTTCAAAGTAGAACTGCTACATGCCCCATCCCTTGAATCAGCCACAGTTATTTGTACAGCATATTTATGCATATCTACTTCTTTACCTAATAATTCTGCGCAAATAACTGTATCTTGAATAAAATTTTTAGGAACTCCTCCTCCAATCATAAATAGTCCAGATTTCTTTGATCTTATTTTAATTTCAGTTAATTCTCTAAATTCTCTAATTGAGTCTATAGTAATATGTTTTTTTGGATTTTTTTCTTGATGAATTACCAATCCAAAACCTGCACTTGAATCTGTAAAAGCAGGACAGAATATTGGGACATTGTTATCATAAGCGGCTTCTATTAAAGAACCTTTCTTTTTTGCTTTAGTTTTTAAATATTTACCTATTTCCCAAATAAATTCTCTGGAGGTATAGGCCCTAGGTTCAAGACCGTCTGCTATTTTACTGATTGTCTCATCACACATTTGTAATTCCTCTTCATCAATGTATGTATCATAAATTCGATCGATATATTTTTCTCTTAGTTTTGTATCATTTTGGAATTGTGACCCCTGATAGTGTTTAAAGCCTAATGCTTCAAAAAAATCCATATCAATTATAGATGCTCCAGTGGCAATAATCGCATCAACCATATTATATTTTACCATATCTCTATATATATGCATGCAGCCAGCAGCAGATGTGGACCCCGCTAAAGTTAAAAAAATAGTACAATTTTTATCTTTAATCATTTCATTAAATATATTTGTTGCATTTGCTGTTTCTCTGGAAGTAAAAGACATTTTTTGCATAGATGAAATTATTTTTCTTGAATCAAATGAAGTTATGTCAATATGTTCCACTGGCTTACTTAGAAGGTTTTTTTTGGAATTATGACCTAGTTTTTTTTTATTAGACATTTAAGCAACAAGAAATTCGTCCCTAACTTCTTTGTCGTACATTGTCATTATAGGGCTGTCTTCAACCTCATAAATTTCATCTGAAAAGAAACCATTGAAATGAGTTCTAAAAGTTAATCCATAAGCACCCAACTGTCCTAACTCTATATAGTCATTTTCTTTAACATTGTTTGGTAAAACAAAAGGACCCTTCATATAATCCATGCTATCGCATGTTGGACCATAAAATTCAAAAGAGGTCATTTTCTTGGAACTTAATCTTCCATTAGTAATTAACTTTGAAGGGTAGACAATATTTGGAACTCCACCATCAAATAATGTTCCATAAGTTCCATCATTTATAAATAATTTCTGTTTTTTTCTTAAGATTACTTTAACTATAGTTGATCCACTTTCTGCAACAATCGCTCTACCAGGTTCACAAATTATTTCCGGATTTTTGCTTAATTTCAAATTACTTAAACTTTTTTTAATTTCTTTAAAATAATTGTTTAAAGATTGAGGAATTAAATCGGGATAAATAGTTGGAAAGCCACCACCAATATTTATAAAATCAGGAAAAATTTTTGTTTTCTTAATAATCTTTCCAATTTCTTCAATACCTTTTGTGTAAGAAATTGGGTGCATACATTGGGATCCTACATGAAAACTTAAACCAATTTTTTTTGCATATTGCTTTGTAAGTCTTAATAGTGCAGTAGCTTCTGAAGTAATTGCTCCAAATTTTTTTGACAAATCTATTTCAGCATGTTCGTTTGATACAGAAACTCTTACAAATAATTCTAAATCTTTAGCTTGATTTGTGCTTTCTAAAATTTTTATTAATTCATCTTTTGTATCTAATGAAAAAGTTTTCACACCATATTTAAAATAAGCCTCTTTGATACTTTCTCTACTTTTTACAGTATGCATATATGAGCATTTTAAGTCTGCACCCATATTTTTAATAGCTTCTATTTCTTTAATGGAAGCAACGTCAAAATTCTTTATTCCACTTTCAACAATCGTTTTTATTACATCTATATGTGGATTTGTTTTGACCGCATATAAAATTTTACCAGGAAATTTATTTTGGAAGAACTTAGAAGCAATATTTATTGATTGCTTCCTAATACAATAAACCGGCTCATTTGGCTTCAGTTGATTTACTAACTCTTCAACTGACTTAAATTTTTTCATTTTTTTCTCCACAAAAAAAATTTAACAAAAAAAATTTGCATATAAGCTATGCAAATTTCATATAAAACCACTATTTAGGTGATTCATTAGCAATGTAAAGCAAATAATTTCATTGTAATATAAAAAATAATAACCACATCAATTCCATGATAGAAGCCTTAAGTACAAAAAAAACTCTAGATTTAGTCGATAAATCACTACTTATAGTTGATGATGATAATCCTTTTAGAGAAAGATTAGCTAGAGCCATGGAAAAAAAAGGATTTAAAGTTGATCAGGCAGATGGAGTAAAAACTGGTATTGAAGCAGTAAAATCAACAAAACCGGCATTTGCTGTGGTAGATTTAAGATTAGCTGATGGAAATGGACTTGAGGTTGTAGAAGAAATTCAAAAAATAAATTCTAAAAGCAGAATTATAATGCTTACTGGGTATGGAAACATTCAAACTGCTGTAGCCGCGATTAAACAGGGTGCTATTGATTATTTAGCTAAACCAGCAGATGCTGATGACGTAGAGAAAGCACTTCTTGCAGATCCAAAAACCAAAGCTGAGCCGCCTGAAAATCCAATGTCAGCAGATAGAGTAAAATGGGAACACATTCATCGTGTATTTGAATTATGCAATAGAAATGTATCAGAAACTGCCAGAAGACTTAAGATGCACAGAAGGACTCTTCAAAGAATTTTATATAAAAGGTCTCCTAGATAAAATTTTTTAAATTAACTAATTTTTTTGCCAAAAGAGTTAAAATCATTATTTTAAAAAGTTCTGCTAACAAAAAAGGCTTAGCGCCTAATTCAAAAATAGGTTTATCCCAGCCAATCAAATTACCCAACCATAGTAATCCAAAAATATAAATAACTGATACAGACATTATTAATTTTATAAATATAGAAATTATATTTGTTTTAAAATTAAAATATCCTGCCAGAAAAGCTGCAAATATAAATCCAATAAGATATCCCATAGTTGGTCCAGTAAAATAAGCCAAACCAACTCCTTTTTCAGGGGAATTAGAAAAAACAGGAAGTCCAAAAATTCCCTCAAATAAATATAGGATAACAATTGCAACCCCAATTCTATACCCAAAAGACATTCCAAGTAATAAAACCATAAAAGTTTGCATTGTCATTGGAACAGGGTAAAAGGGTATTTTAACTTTTGCTGATATTGTTAAAAAAATTGATCCTAATAAAACTATAAAAATTATTTTTGCAATTTTTTGGTTTTGTAATGATTTTGCAATATACATCATTATTATATTACTACTGAAAGTTAAATTTATCTAGTTTTTTGTCAATCTAACAAAAACATCTTCTAAATCGCCATCATCAGTCAAAATATCTTTAATTTCAATACCTTGTTTTTTTATAAAATTTATTAATTCATCTATTTTTAATTTACTCTTTTCATATGAAACTGATAGTTGATTTTCTTCATTAATGATAATTTCAAGTGATTTTAAAGATCCATTTTTAATTGCAACTTTTTTATTTACAAGAAATTTTACAAATTTATTTTGAATGATATTGATTAAATTATTTGTACTATCAAGGGCAACTAAATTTCCCTTATTTAGTATTGCAATTCTATCACACATTTCCTCTGCTTCATTTAAATAATGTGTGGTTAAAATTATTGTTACTCCTTCTTTATTTAAAGATTTAATATTTTCCCAAAGTTTTTTTCTTAATTCAACATCTACACCAGCGGTAGGCTCATCCAAAATAACGATAGGCGGCTGATGAACAAGTGCTTTTGCTACAAGCAATCTTCTTTTCATACCTCCCGATAAACTTCTTGCATAACTGTCTGCTTGACCTTCTAGAGATACTAATTTTAAAATAACTTCTGTGATTCTATCTTTTTTTTTCACACCATAAAGTCCCGCTTGTAGATCTAATAATTGACGTGGACTGAAAAAAGGATCAAAATTTACTTCTTGTGGAACGATACCTATTGATGCTTTTACTTGTCTTGGATTTTTATCTAAACTGAAACCCCAAACATTTACTTCCCCAGATGTCTTAATTACGGTTCCTGCTAGAATATTTATAAACGTACTTTTGCCCGCACCATTTGGACCTAATAAGCCAAATATTTCACCTTCTTTCACCTCTAAGTTTAAATTGTTTAAAGCCTTTACAATAGTAGAATTTTTAGATGAATAAGTTTTGTTTAAGTTTTTGACAGATAAGACACTTTTTTTAATCATATAAAATTATACACTTATAACATTAACAAAAATTAAGATAACATTATTTAAATGAATAAAATAAAAAAAAATGATCATTTTTATTTAATTGATGGGAGCGGCTATATTTTTAGAGCTTATTATGCCTTACCTCCCTTAACAAGAAAAAGCGATGGACTTCCCACAGGAGCTGTGAGTGGTTTTTGTAATATGTTATTTAAATTATTGGAGGACTCTAAATCAAATAATAACAAATTTAGACCAACACATTTTGCAGTTATATTTGACTCTGCAAGAAAAAATTTTAGGAATAAAATTTATTCTGATTATAAAGCTAATAGATCTGATGCTCCAGAAGACTTAATTCCACAATTTGAATATATCAGGAAATCCGTTGCAGCATTTAATTTACCTTCAATTGAATTGATTAATTATGAGGCAGATGATTTGATAGCAACTTACTCTGAAAAAATAATTAATGCTGGTGGCAGCGTAACTATTATTTCTTCAGATAAAGATTTAATGCAACTTTATAAAAAAAATATTCGTATATATGATCCAATGAAGAATAAATTTATTACAGATGAAGATATAATGAATAAATTTGGTGTTACTCCAGAAAAGGTAATTGATGTACAAGCGCTTGCTGGAGATACTAGCGATAATGTTCCTGGAGTTCCAGGTATAGGAGTAAAAACAGCCGCTGAATTAATTAACAAATATGGTAAATTAGAAAATTTATTAAAAAATTTAAAAGAAATTAAACAAAATAAAAGAAGAGAAACATTAATAGAAAATCAAGATAAAGCAGTTATAAGCAAGGAGTTAGTTACATTAAAGAAAGATGTTCCAATTAAAAATGATCTATCTGAGTTTAATTTAAAGGAAATAGATAGAGAAAAACTATATAATTTTTTACAAGAAATGGAATTTAATAGACTTTTAAGTTCAGTAATTTCCAAATATGGTCAAATTGATTTTTCTAATAAAAATAAATCCAATATCGAATTTGATAATAAATCAAAAATTTTAAACAAAAATTATAAATTAATAGAGAATGAAAAAGAAATTATATATTGGCTAGAGGAAGCTGAAGAAAAAGGAGAAATGGCAATAGATACTGAAACAACCTCACTTGATCCTCATTTAGCTAAATTAGTTGGTATTTCAATTTCAACAAAAATTGGTAAATCTTGTTATATTCCAATTGGTCATGATAAAGGTAAAAATTTCAATGAAAAAGATGTTATTAAAATTTTAAAACCTTTTTTGGAGGATAAATCTATCAAAAAAATCGGACAAAATATAAAATTTGATTATACAATTTTTTATCATAGGGGCATTGATATAAATTCAATGGAAGACACCATGCTTATGTCTTACGTGCTTGATGCTGGAAGGAATAGACATAACATGGATACACTTTCAGAAATACATTTGGGCCATAAACCTATTTCATTTAAAGATTTAGTTGGTACTGGAAAAAAAACAAATAAATTTTAGTGCAGTTAACATTCAAGAAGCTAAAAATTATGCTGCTGAAGATGCCGATATAACATTAAGATTATATCAAATTTTTTTAAAAAATTTAAAATTAGAAAAACTTGTTAATATTTATGAAATTTTTGAGAAACCATTAATAAAAATTCTAGCTTTAATGGAGATTAATGGAATTAAATTAGATGAGAATTTTTTAAAAGATCTATCAAATAAATTTCAGAGGAAAATTAATCTTTTAGAAAAAGATATATTTAAAATTGCTAAAAGGGAATTTAAAATAGGTTCTACTAAACAATTAGGAGAAATTATGTATAATGAATTAAAAATTTCTTCTTTAAAAAAAACAAAAAAAGGTAGTTATGCAACAAGTGCTAGCGTTCTTGAAGATTTAGCTTTTAAAGGGCACAAATTGCCTAAATTAATTCTTGATTGGAGGCAAGTTACAAAACTTAAAAATACATATTCAGACTCTTTAAGAGATCATATTAATCCTAATACAAAAAGAGTCCATACATCATTTTTATTAGCAGCAACATCTACAGGAAGATTAGCTTCAAGCAATCCCAACTTACAAAATATTCCAATAAAATCTGATGATGGAAGAGATATTAGAAAAGCATTTGTATCAAAAAATAATTTTAGTTTAATATCAGCAGATTATAATCAAATTGAAATGAGAATTTTATCTGATTTAGCAGATGTTAAAGAACTTAAAAAGGCTTTTAAGAATAATGAAGATGTTCATTCTTTAACTGCTAGTCAAGTATTTAACATAGATTTAAAAAAAATAGACTCAGATATGAGGAGAAAAGCTAAGGCAATTAATTTTGGAATTATTTATGGAATATCACAATATGGATTAGCAAAACAAATAGGAGTATCAAATATTGAAGCTGAAGAATTTTTAAATTCATACTTTATGAAATTTCCAGAAATTAAAGAATATATGTCATCAACTATTAAATTTTGTAGAAAAAATGGATATGTAAAGAATGTTTTTGGGAGAAAAACTCATATTACTGGAATTAATGATAAAAATTTTAATGTGAGAAATTTTCAAGAAAGAGCTGCTATAAATGCTCCAATTCAAGGATCAGCTTCTGAAATTATGAGAATTGCTATGATTAAAATTGATAAAAAATTTAGTGAAATAAAAGAATATCAGCCCAAAATGCTACTTCAAATTCACGATGAGTTAATATTTGAAGCGCCAAATCAAAATATAGAAGAATTATGCAAAATTATTAAGAGTGAAATGAATAGTGTAAAGGACAATAATCTTTATTCTTTTTCAGTACCACTTTCGGTAGATATTAATACAGCTGATAATTGGGGGCTACTACATTAGCCTTCAACTATTGCCCAAATTAGAACAATTTAGTATTTTTAAAGTGTAGCTATGAAACAAACCATTGCTTTAATAGATGATGATAGAAATATTTTGACAAGTATAAGTATTGCGCTTGAAAAAGAAGGATTTAAAGTTCAGACTTATCTAGATGGAGAAAGTGCACTAATTGGTTTATCAAGGACACCTCCAGACCTTGCTGTTATAGATATTAAAATGCCTAAAATGGATGGTGAAGAGTTATTAAAAAAACTCAGGAAGAAAACATCATTACCTGTAATTTTTTTAACCTCCAAAGATGAAGAGGTAGATGAATTATTAGGATTAAAATTAGGTGCTGATGATTTTGTAAAAAAATCTGGAGGTTTTTCAATTAAAGTGTTGATTGAAAGAATTAGGGTACAATTAAGAAAAAAAAATAATAATAATATAGAAGATAGTAAAAATATTATTATGCACGGTAAGTTAAAACTAGATCCATCTCAGTTAGAATGTGAATGGGACGGGAAGCAACTTCCCGATAAACTTACAACTACAGAATTTTTAATTGTTCAAGAATTAGCCAAGAGACCAGGTATTATTAAAGAGAGATCTCAATTAATGGATATAGCATACAGGGAGGATACCGATATCGAGGATAGAACAATTGATAGTCATGTTAAAAGAATAAGGAAGAAATTCAAAAAAGTTGATAATAATTTTTCTGCAATAGAAACAAGATATGGCAGTGGCTATAGATGGAATATTAATTAATGGTAAATAGTTTTTTAAAAAAATTATCCATTTTGAAGAAATTTTTATTTATTAATCTTTTAGTATTTATTTTTATTGGAAGTTTTACTGTTGTTTATTTAAGAAGTATTCAGCCAAACTTAATAAGTATTAAGACATCAAACCATATAAAGATAATTGATAATACTATAGATAACATTAAAAGATTAAAAATTTCATTTAATGAAAAAGAAATAAAGAAATTTTTATTTTCAACAAAATTTTTATTTCAAAATATAGATAGAGTTATGATATTTGACTCTAATTATAAATTAATTGGAGATACTGATACTTTAGATCTTGACCCAAGATCTTTTACTCAAAGACTTGATATTATTGAAACAAATATTTTGAGTGAAGATTCTAAAATTATAGAACCGAAAAAAGAAGAATTGAAAAAAGATAAAAATTTTTTTTCAAATGAAATCTTAAAAAATTATAATAATTCATCTGAATTTGGCAAACCTTATACTTTTTCTGAAAATAATTATAACCAATTTTTTGTAACGACAATAAAAAACGTAAATGATGGAAACAAAGTGATTGGATATTTGGCTATAACTGAAAATGCCAATGATATTAAGGCTGCTATCAATGAAAGGAAAAATTTTATCTTTAGGACAGCAATATTAGTAACTGTGGTAATTTTTATTTTTTCTTTTGTATTAAATAGATATTTTTTAAAACCAATTAAAAATCTTGTAAATTATACAAAGTTAGTAAAAGAAAAAAACAAAGAAAAATTAAATATAGAAAACATTCAAAACAGAAATGATGAACTTGGAACTTTATCAAACTCCTTGGAGGAAATGACAAATGAATTAAATAAAAGAATTAGTACTGCTGAAAATTTCTCAAAAGATTTAGTCCATGAAATCAGAAATCCACTTGCATCCTTGAAAAGTGCCTCTGAAATAATTTCAGAAACTGATAATAAGGACCAAAGAGCAAAATTAATTAAAATTATTTCTCATGATGTTGAAAGAATAGAGAGACTTATTACAGATTATTCACAAATTTTAAAAGATGAAGTTGCAATTACTACTGAAAAAATGAAAAAGATAGACTTAAAATTTATAGTAAGTTCAGTTGTAGATGATTTTAATAATATCTATAATTCTAAAAGAGGGATCAAAATTTATTTTAAAACCAATGGCTCTGAAAAATATATAGTATCTGGTATTGAAAATAGAATTGAGCAGATAATTGCTAATCTTTTAGATAATTCAATATCTTTTAGCAAAGATAATCAAAAAATTTATGTTGAGTTATTAAAAGATCAAAAAAATGATAAAATAATTATAAAGGTAATTGATGAAGGAGAAGGATTTAAAGAGAAAGATACAGAAAAAATATTTAAAAGATTTTATAGTAATAGACCAGAAAATTTTGGTGAACATTCCGGACTTGGTTTAAATATAGTTAAAAACCTTGTTGAATTGCATAATGGCATTATTAGTGCGTCAAATAATATCGGAAGTAAGGGGGCTAAAGTAGAAATCACTTTCCCAAATATATAATCTTAAGTTGATAAATTTTAATAAAGTTGTTAAAAGCGCTCATCATGAATGACTATAAAGTAAAAGATATATCGTTAGCAGAATTTGGTAGAAAAGAAATTTCTTTAGCAGAAACAGAAATGCCAGGCTTGATGGCACTTAGAAAAGAGTATCAAGGAAAACATCCTCTTAAAGGGGCAAGAATTTTAGGTTGTCTTCATATGACTATACAGACAGCAGTATTAATAGAAACATTGGTTGATTTAGGCGCAGAAGTTAGATGGTCATCTTGCAATATATTTTCTACACAAGATCATGCAGCCGCAGCTATAGCAAAAGCTGGAATTCCAGTATTTGCCTGGAAAGGTGAGACTGAAGAAGAATATTGGTGGTGTGTAAGACAAACAATTGAAGGTAAAAAAGACTGGATACCAAATATGATACTTGATGATGGTGGAGATTTAACAGCATTAATGCATAAAGATTATAAAGATTTATTAAAAGGAGTAAAAGGTTTATCAGAGGAAACTACAACAGGTGTTTTGGCATTAAAAAAAATGCAAGAAGAAGGTAAATTATTAGTACCAGCAATTAATGTAAATGACTCAGTTACTAAATCAAAATTTGACAATTTGTATGGTTGTAGAGAAAGTTTGGTAGATGGAATTAAAAGAGCTACAGATCTAATGATGTCAGGAAAGGTTGCAATTGTTGCAGGATTTGGAGATGTTGGAAAAGGAAGTGCTGCATCTTTAAGACAAAGTGGTGCTAGAGTAATGGTTACTGAAACTGATCCCATATGTGCTTTACAAGCAGCCATGGAGGGTTATGAAGTTGTTTTAATGGATGAAATGATAAAATATGCAGATATTGTTGTTACAGCTACTGGAAATAAAGATATAGTTACTGCAGACCATATGAGAGATATGAAAGATAGATCTATACTTTGTAATATTGGACACTTTGATAATGAAATTCAAGTAGAAGCTTTAAAAAATTATAAATGGGATGAGATTAAACCCCAAGTTCATGAAATAACATTTCCTGATAAAAAAAGAATAATTTTATTAGCTGAAGGAAGACTAGTAAATTTAGGATGCGCAACAGGTCATCCAAGTTTTGTTATGAGTGCATCTTTTACAAATCAGGTTACAGCGCAAATAGAATTATGGAATAATTCTTCAAAGTATGAGAAAAAAGTTTACGTTTTGCCAAAGCATCTTGATGAAAAAGTTGCAAGACTTCATCTTGAAAAAGTTGGAGCAAAGCTTACTAAGCTGTCTAAAGATCAAGCTGACTATATAAGTGTAAAAACTGAAGGACCATATAAATCTGATGCATATCGCTACTAAAAGTAGCAAAATAGATATTTCACTAGAGAAAAATACTAGTTTAATTTCAAAAAAAATATCAAAATTTTTAAAAAAGGGAGATATTATCTTTTTACATGGTGAGTTAGGGGTAGGAAAAACAACATTTATTAAATATATAATAAATAATCTTCAATCAGAGTATAATTTAGAACAAACAGAAATACCAAGTCCAACATTTAATTTGGTGCACGAATACAAAATAGGTGAATTACTAATTTTGCATTACGATTTATACCGATTAAAGAATTACAAAGATGCAAAAAATATAGGATTATTTGAAAATACTAAAGAAACAATAACATTTATAGAGTGGCCAGAAGTTATAAAACAGATAACTAAAAATAAAATTGAATTATTTTTTAATTATGAAGATAATTTAAACAAGAGAAGCTTAATAATTTCTACTGATTATAAAAAGGAAATAATAGATGAATTTAGATAATAGTTTAACACCTTTGTCTGGAGATGCATCTTTTAGAAGATTTTATAGAAAAAAAAATTTAAAAAAAAAATCAATTATCGTTTTTTGCAATAAAGAAAAAAAGAAAAATTTACTTATTTATGATGCAATCAATAAAGTTTTAATAAAGAATAAAATTAAAGCTCCAAAATTGATAAATCAAAATTATAATAAAAACTTTATAGAAATACAAGATTTAGGAGATATTTCTCTTTATGATAAATTAAAAAATAAAAAAAAAAATAAAATTTATTATTACAAAAAAATAATCCTTTTATTAATAAAGCTACAAAAGATCAGGACAGTAAAAATTAAAGCTTTTAGTAATCACAACTATAAAATTCCAATTTACACAAAAAATAAACTTTTAAAAGAAGCTAGCTTATTTATTGAATGGTATGTTACCAAAGTAATTAATGAGAACAGTCAAAAAAAAATAAAAAAAGAATTAAAAATTATTTTTGAAAAATTATTAAATAAAATAAAAGATAAAAATTTTTTTTTCGTTCATCGTGATTTTCATGTTTCAAATATGATGTTGTGTAAAAAAAAAATTGCTATTATAGACAGTCAAGATGCAGTTTATGGTAATAGAGCCTATGATTTAGCATCACTAATTGATGATGTAAGATTAAAAACAACTTCAAAGGAAAAAAAATATATCTTTAATAATTATTTAAAAATGAACAAAAAAATAAATGTTAACAATTTTAAAAATGATTTTGAGATTTTATCTGTTTTAAGAAATTTAAAGATAATTGGAATTTTTACTAGATTATCTATTAGAGATAAAAAAAATAATTACTTAAAACTTATTCCTCATGCATGGACACTAATCGAACAAAGAATTAAAACTAATAATAATTTTTTTGAATTAAATAAAATATTAGATAAATTTTTTTCAAAAAAAATAAGAAAAAAAAAATGAAAATAAATACTGCATTAATTTTATGTGCTGGTTATGGAAAAAGATTGCAACCATTGACGTTAAGAACTCCAAAACCATTAATTAAAATAAATAATATAAATTTATTAGAGAATACAATTAAATTATTAGAAAAATTTAAGATCAGTAATATAAAAATAAATGTTTATTATCTACAAGATCAAATAATTGATTTTATTTCTAAACATAAACTAAAATCAATTATAGAAGTAATAAAAGACGGAGATAAGATTCTAGATACTGGAGGTGGAATTTTAAATCTTATTAAATCATCAAATGAAAATGATTTTTTAATTTTAAATCCAGACACAATTTGGAATTTAAATCACCTTAACACAATTCAAAATATGACAGAATTTTATTTTGAAAAAAAAATAAAAAATTTACTAATGGTGGTTAATAAAAAAAAAAGTTTTGATAATAGATTTAAAGGAGATTTTGAATTAAATAAAAATAAGCTATCGAAAGAAAAAGAAAACAATTATATTTATACAGGTTGTCAGATAATTAACAGAAATTTATTCAACGACATTCAAATTGATTCTTTTTCAATTAATAAAATTTGGAATAATCAAATAATTAATAAATCATTGTATGGATTTGAAAGTTTAGATAATTTTGTTCACCTTACAGATTTAGAAATTTATAAACGATTAATTAAAGAATAATAAATCTTTAGAACGATCCTTATCTAGATATTTTGCATTTAGAATTTTTTTGTTTTCATCAAATTCGAAAAATAAAGGATTTCCAGTTGGTATTTCGAGTTTAGAAATATTTTTGTTATCTATTTTAAGCAAATACTTACACAAGGCTCTTATGGAATTTCCATGTGCAGCAATTAAAATATTTTTACTCATTTTATCAAAAATATTTTTTTTAAAAAATGGTACTACTCTTTCATATGTATCTTTTAAAGACTCTGTATCTGGAATTTTATTTCTTGGTATATTCTTGTATATTTCAATGTTTATTGGATGATATGGATTATTTCTGTCTTGTGGATCAGGTTTATATTCCCAACTTCTTCTGACTTTATGTATTTTTTCTTCTCCATGTACTTTTTTCATTTCATCTTTGTTAAGACCAGTTAGAGCTCCATAATGTCTTTCATTTAATTCCCATGCTTTTGTAATTTTACTATTACGAATTCTAAGTGTGTTGAGTATTAAATTTAGAGTTTCAATGGCTCTTTTTTGATAAGAACAAAAAAAAAAGCTTATATCTAACTTTAATTCTTTTATTAATTCTCCAGCCTTACATGCTTCTAATTTGCCATTAGCTGTTAAATCAACATCTACCCAGCCAGTAAATCTTTTTTGAAGATTCCATTCACTTTGACCATGTCTTACTAAAATTAGATATTTCATCTATTTAATTTAAATATAAAGCAAAATTTGTTGACTTAAAGTTATTTTTTTCTATCTTATTATTAATGAGCACATTTGATGAAAGAAAAAAGAGTTTTGAAAAAAAATTTGCTCATGATGAAGAACTTCAATTTAAGATAAGCGCTCGTAGGAATAAATATATTGGTGAATGGGCTTCAAAAATTTTAGGTTATAATCCAGATCAAGAAAAAGAATATATTCAATCAGTAATAAAAGCTGATTTTGCTGAAGCAGGAGATGAAGATGTGTTTAGAAAAATTAAAGCTGACCTAAAAGATCATAATATTTCAGACAAAGAAGTTAGAAAAAAAATGGATGAGCTTAATGAAAAAGCGAAGTCTGATTTTAAGTAGCATTATAATTATAATTTTATTAATTTTTTCTTTCTCTTACAGTGATGAAAAAAAAATTGCAAAAGGAAAAGCAATTATCATTGATGGTGATACAATAAAAATTGATGGTGAGAAAATTCGTTTTGCAGGAATAGATGCTCCTGAAAAGGGAGAAATTGGACACCAGTTCTCAAAAAAAAAACTTTTGGAAAAATTAGGAAAACATGTTGTTTTTTGTATTAGAGAAAAAAATAAAGACTATTGGAAAAGAACTGTAGCTGAATGCTTTATAAGAAACCAAAGTATTTCATCTTATATGGTCAAAAATGGATATGCTTGTGATTATGTAAAGTATTCGAAAGGAAAATATGCTAATGAACAGAAGTATGCAAAAAGTAATAAATTAGGAATTTGGAAAATGAAATTTAACCCCGCATGGGAAAAAAAGTGCGGATAAAGTGAAAAATATATTTTTATTTATTTTTTTTTTAATTCTGAGCTCCTGCTCATCTATTCCTAAAAATACTGCTGATGGATGCTCAATATTTTCGGAAAGATATCTTTGGTATAAACATGCAAAAAAAACAGAAAAAAAATGGGGTACACCAATTTATCTTCAGTTGGCGATTATCAAAATGGAATCAGATTTTGATTGGTTAGCAAAACCTCCAAGACAAAAAATTTTTAAAGTCATACCTTATAAAAGACCATCATCTTCTTTTGGATACTCACAAGCAGTAAAAGGAACTTGGGAGCAATACAAAAAAGAGACGGATAATAAATTAGCAACAAGAACAAGATTTAAGGATAGTGTTGATTTTATTGGATGGTACACAAATAAAACAGAAAAAATTCTTAAAATCTCTAAAAAAGATTCATTTAGACAATACATTGCGTATCATGAGGGCTGGGGTAATTATAAAAATTACAAAAAAAAACAAAAAATAATATCGTTAGCAAAAAAAGTTGAAAATCAATCTAATAAATATAAAAGCCAACTTGCTAAATGTAGTAGTTCATTAACAACTAGAAAGTATATTATTTTTTAATTTAATTGTTTTTTTAACTCTATATCTACAGCATCAATTCTTTTTGTATTTTTTGCTAAAGTTAAGTACATAGTTGGTGTTACGTATAACGTAAAAAAAGTAGAGATTATCATTCCACCTAATATAGTTGCTCCTACAGCAAGCCTAGATCCTTCTCCAGCTCCTGGTCCTATATTACCAATTACTAAAGGCATCATTGCTATCATAGTACTTAAAGAAGTCATTATTATTGGTCTAAATCTTAAACTACAAGCTTCTTTAATGGCTTCTTCTATTTTTTTTCCTTTTGTTCTTAATTGATTAGTATAATCAACGATCAGAATACTATTTTTGGTAGATATTCCTATTAGTATTACAAGGGCAATTTGAGAAAAAATATTTATTGAAGTGTTAAGAAACTGTATAAATACGAGCCCTCCAAAAACGGCAAGAGGAACTGTTAGTACAATTATAAATGGATGAATAAAAGAATTAAATGTTGCCGACATTACAAGATATGCTGTTAGTAAAGCCAATGCAAAAATTATATATAATTCATTACTAGTTTCTTTTAATTCTTCAGACTTTCCTTTCCATGCAATTTGTTTGTCTGGTGCTACTTGATACATGGTATTTTCTAAAAATTTAATTGCTTCTGATAATGTATAATTTTCACTAATATTTGCTGAAATTGTAACTGCTCTCTGTCTATTATATCTTGATAGTTTACTTGCTGAGCCTTCCTCTTTAAATTCAACTAAATTTGAAAGAGAAACCAAACTTCCAGAATTTTCAGATCTAACAAAAATTTTACTTAAACTTTCTTTATCTTTTCTATCCTCTAAGTATTGTTGTAGAATTATTGGATATTCTTTGCCTAGTTTATTAAATTTTGTAACAGTTTTTCCTCCATATAATGTTTCCAAAGTTTGACCGATTGCTTGAGAAGATATTCCTAAATCCTTAGCTTTATTTTTATTGATTTCTAATTTAACTTCAGGTTTATTTGTAGTGTAATCAGATTCAATTCTAGATAAATTTGCATTTCTTCTAAGCATTCCAATTACTTTTGTTTGAATTTCCTTTAATTCTTCATAAGTATTTCCATAAATAACCATTTGAACTGGTTTATTGTAGCTAGAAACTCTTATTGACTGTGGTGAAATAGGAAAGGCTACAGCTTGAGGAACTGTAACTATTTTTCCTATAGCTTGCCGCATTACTATTTGGGAATTTTGCTTTCTATTTTTCCAATGATCTAATAAAGCAATAATTAAAAAACTATTGTCCGATCCAAAACCTGGAACAATCATTAAAAATCTATTGTATGGACTATCATCTGATTTTAATAGAGGAATTAATCTTTTTTCAACATCAATAGCCCTTTTTTGAGTATATTCAAAAGAACTACCTTCATCAGTAAATCCGATAACCAAATAAGCTCCCCTATCTTCTAAAGGCAAAAGTTCTTTTTTTGTATAATTATATAATGCGCCAGAGCCAACTATCATTATTATTATAAAAATAATTATTGTTTTTTTTTTATTTAACCAAAAATTTAATGTTTCAATATAAAAATTTGAAAAACCATTAAAGAATTTACTAAACCAATTAACTAAAAAATTAGATTTTGTTTTTTTATCTAAGAATTTGCTTCCTAGCATTGGTGATAATGTTAATGCCACAAAAGAAGACACAACAATTGCAAAAGAAAGTGCAATAGCTGTTTCCTTAAATAAAGTTCCTGCAATTCCTTCTATAAATATAAGAGGCAAAAATACAGCAACTAAAATTAGAGTTGTTGCTATTATTGCAAATGTAATTTGTTTGGATCCTCTATAGGCAGCAACAAGAGGAGTTTCGCCATTTTCTATTCTTCTGTATATTGCATCAGTCATAATAACTGAGTCATCGGTTATTATTCCTATAGCTAAAATAAAACTCAAAAGAACAAAAATATTGATTGATAAATCAAATAAATAAATTCCCAAAAAAGTTGCAATAAGACTTACAGGTAAGGCTACTGCTGGCACTATTACAGCCTTGAGATTTCCTAGAAATAAGTAAATAATTATTACTACTAAAATGAAAGCAATAATTAATGTTTTATAAACTTCATTAATTGCTTCTCCAATATAGTTAGCTCTATTAAAAGCAATTTCCAAATTTAAATCATCAGGGAGGTTTTTTTTAACTTCCACAATTTTCTTTTTAATTTCTTTAGATAATTCAACAGTAGAGGCTCCGCTTCTGGCATAAATTCCAATTCCTACTGTTTTTAAGTTTAGTGCATTTTTACTTTGAGCTCTAAATAGAGCTTTTGAGGAAACTGGCCCAAATTCCAATTTAGCAATATCCGACAGCCTTACTAGATTTTCTTTACTTTTATTAATAGGTAATTGTTTAAGTTTTTCTAAATCATCATAAGATTTATCGATATTTATTGTTAGATCAATATTGTTTGCTTCGAGCGTGCCTGCCGGCAAACGCACATTTTCATTTTTAAGTGCATTTTCTACTTCTTGAATAGTCAAGTTGTTTGCAGCTAATTTTATTGGATCTATCCAAACTCTAATACTTAATTCTCTTAAACCTCCAGTTCTAATTCTACCAACATTCTTTACACTTGAAAATTGATCAACTAAAAATCTTTCCGCATAATCTCCAAGCTCTAAATCACTCCATGTGGCGGATGATAAAGCTAACCACATAGTAGTTGTAAATCCAGCTGATTGCTTAAGAATTCTCGGAGGATCTGATTCTGACGGAAGTTTACTAACTACTCTGGCAACTCTTTCTCTTATATCATTTGCTGCGTCATCTAAATCAATTTCAGTATCAAATTCAATATTTATAGTACTTTTCCCATTTTCAGATTTTGAGTCTATATTTTTAATACCTTCGGCTCCTCCAATCACATCTTCAAGAACTTGAGTGACTTCTTCGTCAACTATTGGTGCAGATGCAGATGCATATTCTACTTGGACTTGGACAACTGGTGGCTGCAATCCTGAAGGAAGTTCTCTAACTGGTAATTTCCAAAAAACAAACGTTCCAAATACAACTAGTATTAAGGATAACACCCATGAAAAAGCAGGTCTTCTTATACTTATATCAGTTAAGTACATTATTTTTTTATAGGTTTAATTTTACCGTTTGGTCTAACTTTTTTTAAACCTTCAGCAACTATTACATCACCGTTATTTAATCCAGATTTGACCTCAAGGTAGCCCTTGCTTCGATTACCAATTATAATTTCTGTTCTTTTTGTAATATTTTTCTCGTCTACTTTATAAATATATACTTTATTACCTTCTAATATAACGCTTGTATCTGGAATACCCAAAGAACTTCTTTCATTGTATTTTATGGAAACTTCTAAAAGAGATCCTGGTAATATTTCTAAATTTGAATTATCAAATTTAATTCTTGTAGCTAAAGATCTTTTTTTGGTATTAATTCTACTTGCGGTAGATTCTACAATTCCTTTATAAATTTTTTGATTATTTGCAGAGAATTTTATATCTGCTACTAGACCTTTATTAACATATGGTGCATAAACCTCTGGTATGTCCACATCAACATAAAGTGTTGAAGCATCATCAAAATTTATTACTATTGAGCTTTGGGATACTTCTAGGTCATTTGAAAAATCTCTTTTTCCCGTTACTCCATTAAATGGAGCAATAATATTTCTAGTCTTTAATTTAGCAATTATTTCACCTTGTTTTATTTTTTTATTGAATTTAATTGGCGAAATAATCTCATATTTTTCTATATTGTATGATTTTGTTCTTATTGGTACAGCCGTTCCAAAAGTTTCAACTTTGTTATAAAATTTTTTTTGATTTACAACTTTTACTATTATTCCTGGAGGTGGCCTTTTACTAAATTTTTTTTGAAAATGTTTTCCAATTATTGTTCTAGAAACAACAACACCTGTAATTATTAGAAAAAAAATAATTATTATTGCAGTTACTTTAGTAGATCTTTTCATTTTATTTTACCGTATTCAGCCCAAGAACCATCGTAGATTTTTGGATAATATTTATTATTAATTAGAGAATAAGCAAGAGCTAAAACTGTAGCTGTAATGCCAGAACCGCAAGAAAAAACTACATTTATAGGTAGTTTATTTCCTAAAATATTTTTAAATTTTAATGAAATTTCTTTTTTATCTTTAAAAGTATGATCTTTGTTAATTAATTCTTTAAATGGTAGACAAAAGGAATTTGGTATTGATCCACTCCTAACTTGTTTTCTTGGCTCTGGTTCTATACCCTGAAACCTAGCATGACTCCTTGCATCAATTAATTTAAAAATTTTATTTAATATATTTTTATCAATTTGATTTTTATTTTTTAATAATTTTTTTTTCTCATTAGCAATATAATTTGATAATTCGTATTTACCTATGATGTTTGTAGTGGGTTTGTTTTCTAATTTCCATTTTTTCATTCCTCCATCAAGAACATGAACAAGATTTGAATTATGTCCATAATAAATAAAATTATACCAACATCTACAAGAGCTAATAACATTTGAATTATCGTAAATGACTATTCTATCTTTATTTGAAATGCCCATATGAGATAATATTTTTTCCCACGATTTTACATTTGGTAGCATATGAGGCAGATCAGTATTCTGATTTGAATTTTTATCTAAGTCAAAAAAAATGGCATTTACAATATGTTCATTTATATATTCTTTGTATGAGTCGCGATTTTCATTAGGCATATGCCACGAACAATCAATAATTTTTACTTTTTCATTATTATTATATAGCCAATCAGTTGAGACTAATGACATTAATATTTTTTTTCTAAATATTTTTGATGATATTCTTCTGCTTTACAATAATTTTTGATTTTCGAAATCTTTGTAACTATTTTTCCATTATGTTTATTATTGTAATCTTTTAAAATTTTTTCTGCAATTTCTCTTTGAGATTCACTTGAATAAAATATTTCACTTCTGTATTGTGATCCAATATCAAGACCCTGTCTATCAAGGGTAGTTGGATCATGTATTTCAAAAAAATAATTTAATATATCCTCATAAGATATTTTAGCGTTATCAAATTCAATTTTTACAACTTCTGCATGATTAGTATTACCATTACAAACTTCTTGATAATTTGTATTTTTGGTATTTCCTCCACAGTAACCTACTTCGGTATTTACTACACCACTAAATTTATTGAATTTAATTTCTGGTCCCCAAAAACATCCAAGAGCGAGAATTGCAATTTCCATTGATTATTATTATATATAATTTAAAATTAATCTCATGTTTTCCAAAAATCAATTAGGTTTTTTGTACATGTTTATATCAGTATGTGCATTTTCTGTAATGGATTTAATTGTTAAATGGTCTGATAGCTATCCAGTGGGACAAGTGTTATTTTTTAGAGGTTTTTTTGGAATAATTCCCTTACTCTTTCTAATTCCTAAAGATAGATATTTAGATTTCTATAAAACCAAAAGACTCTTTCTTCATTTTAAAAGATGTCTTTCTGGATTAATATCAATAGTTGCAATTTTTATAGCATTAAGAAATCTTCCTTTAGCAACTGTAGTTAGCATTACATTTGCTGCCCCAATTTTTATTACAATATTTTCTATTTTCTTTTTGAAAGAGAAGGTTGGTCTATATAGATGGTTAGCAGTAATAGTAGGTTTTATTGGAATTTTTATAATATCTGAGCCAGGATTCAAGACTTTAAATATTTATTACATTTATCCAATAATTTTTTGCTTAGGGCTTGCATATGTAGCTATTGCAATAAGACAACTATCATCAACCGAACCAGCTTGGCTAATAGGTTTTTATTTTTCTTTTTTAATAATGATAGTTAGTTTTTTTACTTTATCACATGGATGGATATTGCCTAATTTAGAAGACTTAATTTTATTGTCCATGATAGGAATCTTGGGTGGTATTGCAAATCTATGGTTAACTTTGTCATATCAATATTCAGAAGTTTCTTTAGTTACACCCTTAAAATATTTTGCTTTAGTTTTTGCTATTATTTTTGGATATATTTTTTGGGATGAAATACCTACAATGAAAACTTTATCAGGAGCTTTATTAGTAATCGTTTCATCCATAATTATTTTTAGAAGGGAAATTCATCATGAGAAAGAAATTTCCATCTCAAGAAATGAGTAAAATTCCTAAATATTGGTTTAAGGCAAAAAAAGAGCTTTCAAAAAATGATCCAATTATAAAAAAAATAATCAAAAAATTTAATAAAGGATATTTAACTAGCAGAAATGATCCGTTTTATTCATTATGTAGAACTATTATAGGACAACAAATATCCACCAAAGCCGCAGATTCTATTTGGTTAAAATTTGAAAAAAAATGTAAAAAAAAAATAATTCCTAGCAGTGTATTAAAATTAACTTCAAGAAGTTTGAAAAGTGCTGGGTTATCCAGACAAAAAATTAGCTATTTAAAAAATATTGCTAAAAATTTTAAAAATAAAATATTTAATATTGAAGATTTAAAAAAAATGGATGATGAATTAGCAATTGATTATATTACTAGATTAAAAGGATTAGGTGTGTGGAGTGCACAAATGTTTTTAATGTTTAATTTAAATAGAGCAGATATATTTCCGATAAAAGATATAGGATTATTAAGGGCAATTTCGAAAAACTATAAAACATCTTATCCACCCAGTAAAAGATTCCTAAATAAAATATCAAAAATACATTTTGGTTATAGAAGTGTTTTTACTTGGTATATGTGGAGAAGTATTGACCCTGTTGATGTTGAATATTAAATTCCTTTTTGTTTAATTTGTTCTATTCTAAATATTGCTATTTTTTTTACTTGAAAAACTGCCTCAGAAAATTCTTTATCAATTTCATTTTTAATTCTTTGCCTAAAGATTTTTAATATTTCATTTTTATTTTTTCCTGCAACAGCTATAATAAAAGGAAAATTAAATTTTTCTTTATACTTTGCATTCAAAATGGAAAATTCTTCAAATTCTTGTTTTGTGCATTGATTTAACTTTGCACCAGATTGTTCATTAATCGAATCAATAGTTGTTATCTTTCCCACAGCTAAATCTGGGTGATAACTTAATATTTTTAAAAGATTTTCTTTTTTTTCATTTTCAAAAATATTTAAAAATTTTTTTGATAATTCATTATAATTTTTGAAGGGTCTTAAATTATAAACCTTTTCCGCAATCCACGTGGTTTTCTCAAAAACATTTCCGAAAATAGATATAAAATCGGATTTGCTCATTTTATTTACTTTATCTAATGTATCCATAAATGAATTTTCTTATTTTAGTTTTAATATATTAATTATTCAATTATTGTATAATATACAGAGTTAACTATATGACAAAATTAACAACACATGTTTTAGATGTTTATTCAGGGAAGCCAGGCAAAGGCATTAAAGTTGAAGTATACAATATAAAAAATGGCAAGAGAGAAAAATTAAACAGTTTAGTATTAAATAATGATGGTAGGGCAGATAAACCTTTAGTTGAAGGGTCAACTTTTCAAGAAGGTCAATATGAAATTGTTTTTTTTGTGGGAGACTATTTTAAAAAAATCACAGAAACATCCAATATTCCTTTTTTAGATGATGTTATAATAAGATTCGGAATTTCAAATTCCAACGAACATTATCACGTACCATTGCTTGTATCACCTTGGAGTTATTCAACTTATAGGGGAAGTTAATGACTTCCAACACTATAGAATTTATTTTAGATAACAAGATACATAGGATTTCAGATCCTGACCCAAATGAAACAATTTTAAATTTTATTAGACTTAAATTAAAAAAAACTGGAACCAAAGAAGGCTGCGCAGAAGGTGGTTGTGGAGCATGCACAGTAGTTTTAGGAGAATTGATTGATGACGATATTTATTACAAAGCCATAAATGCATGTATTGCCTTTTTACCAATTCTTAATGGCAAACAATTAATTTTAGTAGAAGATTTAGTTTCTCCCGACGGAAAATTACATCCAGTTCAAAATGCAATGGTAAAATTTCATGGTTCGCAATGTGGATTTTGCACTCCAGGATTTGTTATGTCAATGTTTGCAATGTTCAAGAATAACTATTCTTTAAATGATGAAATTATCACAGACTCTTTATCTGGAAATTTATGTCGTTGTACAGGCTACAGACCGATAATTAATGCTGCAAAAAGTTTAAATAAAAAAACTGATAACGATCATTTTAAAAAATTAAAAAAAAAAACAATAAATCTTTTAAATAAAATTAAAATAAAAAATATCGAAATAAAAAATGAAAACAAAAAATATTTTGCACCGAAAACAATTAATGAATTAAAAAAAATATTAAAAAAAGAGTCCCAAGTAAAATTTTTAAGTGGAGGGACCGATATTTCGTTAGAGGTAACTAAAGCTCGAAAAGAAATAAAAAAAATTATATACTTAAACTCAATAAAGGAGTTAGATTTTATTAAAAATAAAAATAATGAAATAGAGATAGGTGCAGGCACTTCGCTATTAAAATTTGAGAAATACATTAAAAGATTTTACTCTGATTTTGGAGTCGTTTTAAAAAGATATGGTTCTGTTCAGATAAGAAATGTGGGCACTATTGCAGGTAATATTGCTACCGCTTCCCCTATAGGAGATACGCTTCCATTATTATTATCACTTGATGCTAAAATACTATTAGATAGTGCAAAAAAAAGAATAACAATGCCACTAAATAAATTTTTTATAAGTTATAGAAAAACCAAGCTCCAAGAGGGACAGTTTATATATTCGGTAAAAATACCTATTTATAAAAAAAATATATTTAAAGCTTATAAAATATCAAAAAGGTTTGACGATGATATCTCTTCTATTTGTGGATCTTTCAATGTAGAGATATTTAAAAATCAAATCAAAAAAATTAAGATAGCTTATGGAGGAATGTCTGAAATTCCTAAAAGAGCTCTAAATACTGAGAAAATACTCATAAATTCCAATTTTACAGAAAGAACTTTTAGCAAAGCAACTAAAAGCCTAGAGAAAGATTATAGTCCGATAGACGATATGAGAGCTAGTAAATCTTATAGAATGGAAGTAGCAAAAAATTTACTTATGAAATGTTTTTTAGAAGTAAAAAATGAAAAATTACTAAGATTAACTTAATGAGATATAACAACTTTATTAATGAAAGTAGACCTCACGATAGTGCATTTAAGCATGTCAGTGGATTTGCAGAATATACTGATGACATAAAAGAACCAGAAGGAACTCTTTTTGGTGCAATTGGTTGGGGTAAAAAAGCAAATGCAACAATAAAAAAAATTGATCTAAGCGAAGTAAGAAGTAGCAAAGGTGTTATTTCTGTAGTAACTCATTTAGATATTCCAGGAAGAAATGATGTAGGCCCTGTTTTTGATGGAGATCCAATATTTCCCAAAAGAAAAATAGAATATTATGGCCAACCTTTATTTGCGGTTGCAGCAACTTCAACTGAGCTTGCAAGAAAAGCTGTATTAAAAGCAAAAATTTTTTATAAAGAGTTAAAACCTATTATTACAATAAATGAAGCATTAAAAAAAAATAAACTTCTTTTTAAAGTAAGAAAAATTGAAAAAGGCAATCCATCAAAAGCAATCTCTAAGTCAAAAAATTATCTTAAAGGAAATTTTACAACAGGAAGCCAAGAACATTTTTATTTAGAAGGTCAAGTAGCATTTGCTTTACCAAAAGAAGATAATGATTTAATTGTATATAGCTCAACACAACATCCTTCTGAGACACAACAATTAATTGCAAAAATGCTTAATCAAAAAAATAATTCTATAACAGTTTTAGTAAGGAGGATCGGAGGAGGATTTGGAGGAAAAGAAACAAACTTTTTGACTTCAAGCATTTGTGCTTTACTTGCATATAAAACAAAAAATCCTGTAAAACTTAGGCTAGATAGAGATGATGATATAATTATAACGGGCAAAAGACATGAATTTTATTCTGAATATGAAGTGGGTTTTGATAAGAAAGGTATAATTAATGGATTAAAAATAAAACTAGCATCTAAATGTGGAATGTCACCAGATTTATCTTATGCAATAAATGAAAGAGCATTACTTCATATAGATAATGCATACTTTATTCCAAATATTCAGGTGAAAAATTATCTTTGTAAAACCAATACATCAACATCAACTGCATTTAGAGGATTTGGTGGAAATCAAGGCATGATGGCAATAGAAAATATTATAGATAATATTTCTAGATATTTAAAAAAAGATCCATTCGAAATTAGAAAAATAAATTTTTATCAAAAGAATAAGAAGAATATTACTCACTATGGTATGAAAATAGAAGATAATGTTATTAACGAAATATTTGATAAGCTTGTAAAAAAATCCGATTATAAAAAAAGAGTAATTGAAATAAAAAAATTTAATTTAAAAAATAAATATAAAAAAAAAGGAATTTCAATAACACCTGTAAAATTTGGCATATCTTTTACAACTATTCATCTGAATCAAGCGGGTGCCTTAGTTCATATTTATACCGATGGAAGTATTCACTTAAATCATGGAGGGATTGAAATGGGTCAAGGTACTCATACAAAAATTGCTCAATTAGTAGCTAATTCTTTTGGTTTGACTTATGAAAAAGTAAAAATTTCTTCAACAAATACATCAAAAATTCCTAATACTTCAGCTAGCGCAGCATCATCTACAACAGATCTTAATGGAGCTGCAGCACTTAATGCTGTATCTAAAATTAAAGCTAATATAGAAAAGTTTATTATATCAAAGTATAAAATTTATAATAAAAAAAAACCGATTTATAAAAATGGATTAATAATATTTGGAAATAGATCTTTTAAATTTGAAAAAATTATTCAAGAAGCGTATCTAAATAGAATTTCACTTTCGTCATCAGGTTTTTATTCAACACCAAAAATTAAATTTAATAAAAAAAGTTTTTCTGGAAGGCCTTTTTATTATTTTTGTTATGGAGCAGCTGTTACTGAAGTAACAATAGACACCTTAACTGGTGAAAATATTATAAATAGAGTTGACATTTTACATGATGCAGGAAATGCAATTAACCCCGCAATTGAATTAGGTCAAATTGAAGGGGGCTTTGTTCAAGGACAGGGATGGCTAACAATGGAAGAAGTGAACTGGAACTCCAAAGGTCAAATTACAACTTTTTCCCCTTCAACTTATAAAATACCAGCTATTAGTGATATGCCCAAAAAATTTAATGTTGAAATTTATAAAGAAGGCATAAATAAAGAAAATGTGGTTAATAAATCAAAAACTACAGGTGAACCACCTCTCATGTTAGCGATGAGTGTTTTTTTTTCAATTAAAGATGCTATCGCTTCTGTTGGTAATTATAAAATTAGTCCAATTATTGACGCGCCAGCAACTCCTGAAAAAATACTTATGAGCATAAAAAATTTAGAAGCAAAATTATGAAAAATGAATTTATGAAAAGAGCCATAGAGCTTTCCATTGAAAGTGTAAATAATGGAGGAGGACCATTTGGGTGTGTTATTGTCAAAGACAACAAAATTATATCAGAAGGTTCAAATAAAGTTACATCAACAAATGATCCAACTGCACACGGTGAAATTGTTGCAATACGTGAAGCATGTAAAAAATTAAATAATTTTAGCCTTAATAGTTGTGAATTGTATTCAAATTGCGAACCATGTCCTATGTGTTTATCAGCAATATATTGGGCAAGAATTGAAAAAATATATTATGCAAATACAAGAGAAGATGCACAAAAAATTGATTTTGATGATTCGTTTATTTATTCAGAGTTTCAGAAAAATATTAATGAAAGAAAAATACCAATTTTTCAAATGATGAGAAGTGAAGCTTTAAAGGCTTTTGAACTATGGGATAAAAAAAAGGATAAAATTAAATATTAAATGGATTTTTTGCCTTACACATTAAAATGGTTAGAATTAGTATTAAGATGGGGTCATGTCCTATTTGCAATCTTATGGGTTGGTAACAGTTTTTTATTTAATTATTTAGATAATAAGCTTAATAAGAATATAACTAGTAAAGACATTGATGCTGAAGGCTATTTAATGCATTCAGGATATTTTTATAAATTAACAAGATTAAAAACATCTCCTCCTTTAGACTATCTCAACAGACTAGTTATATTTAAATGGCAAAGCTATCTAACTTTTGTAACCGGAATTTTATTACTTATTATAATTTATTACTATAACTCCGGGGTATTGATGGTAGATAAAAGAGTTTTAGAAATATCACCTTTAAATGCAATTTTAATTTCATTAGCTTCAATAATTTTTTCTTGGTTTGTTTATGATCTTCTGTGTAAGTCTAAATTAATAAATAATAATATTATTTTCTCATCAATAATGTTTATTTTACTTATTATTATTTCGTTTTTTTTGACTAAATTATTTGGTCCTAAATTTGCATTTTTAAGCGTTGGTTTAATTATCGGAACAAATATGTTTGGAAACGTTTTTACAGTAATAATTCCAAATCAGATGAATATAATTAATAGTAGTAAAAAAAACGAAAAATTTGATTCCAGTTTATCATTAGCCGCAAAGCAGAGATCTATACATAATAATTATTCAACTTTTTTAGTTTTATTTATTATGCTTTCTGGTCACTACAGTTTTATTGTATACCACAAATATAATTGGTTAATTTTATGTTTAATTGCATTAATTTCTGTTGGCGCCAGACATTACTTCAATTTAAGAGGTAGAAACATTCATAGGTTGTATATTTTAATAAGTTCAATTTTAGCTTTAGTAATTCTTGCAGTTTTGCTTTTAATTTTTAAAAATTAATATTATAGAAATATATGTCTGAAAAATTAATTGTTAGCTGGGATGATTATAATAAAACAGTCGAGAAATTGGCAATCAAAATATATGAAAGTGGTTACAAGCCAACCATATTAATAGGCATTATGCGTGGTGCCGCACCTATGATAGATGTTTTAAGTAGAGTATTTAAACTAAAGTGCGCTTATCTTGCAGTAGAATCTTATAGCGGCAAAGGTATTGAAGATGAACAGGGCAATATTGTTTTTTCGAGAGAAATGAGCTCAATAGCTCCCAACATGGGAGGAAAAATTTTACTTTGTGATGATTTATCAGATACTGGAATTACATTTAATAAAAGTATCGATTGGCTAAAAAAATATGAACCTATTAAAGATAAAATTGAAGATATTAAAACTGCAACTCTATGGAAGAAAAAAAAATCAGTTTTTGAACCTGATTTTTGTGCAGTAAAATTAGATTCAAACCCCTGGATAGTGCAGCCATTTGAGGTTTATGAGGAAATTAGAATAGAAGATATTAAAAAAAAACACCAGAAATAAAAAGGGCGATCTCTTTCGATCGCCCTTAATTAAGTGAATTTAAAATAATATTCTAAGCTACAGCAAAACTAATTATACTTAATATAGCTATAACCCAAATTGCTGAACTTGTTTCATTAAATTTACCAGTGCAAATTTTTATTGCAGCGTAAGAAACAAAAGCTAATGCTATACCATTTGATATAGAATAGGTAAATGGCATCGCAATCATTGCTAGCACTGCCGGACCCGCTTCTGCGGCGTCATCCCAACTAATATCTGTTATGTTTCTAACAAAAAGAGTTGCAATATAAATTAATGCAGCAGCATCAACTTCTTTAGGTAATGATGTTGCAAGTGGACTAAAAAATAAACAAAATAGGAATAGCACACCTATAACAAGTGAAGTCATTCCAGTTTTTCCACCAGCTTTTACCCCAGCGGCACTTTCTACATATGTTGTGACTGTTGATGTTCCTAAAATAGAACCTGCAACAGTAGACACACTGTCAGAAAGCATCATTTTATCAATGTCTTCAATTTTACCATCCTTACCAACTTTTCCTGCAACGTTAGCAACACTAGTTAGTGTTCCCGCAGTATCAAAAAAGTCTATAAAGAATAAAGTAAAAATAACTGTAACCATTGATGCACTAAGTGCAGCACCTAAATCAAAAGTCATTAAGTGAGTCATTGGTGGTGGTGCGGAAACAACTCCATTGAATTTTCCTAAACCAGTAATCCAAGCAATCGCACTGAACACAAGGATTCCAATAATTATATTTCCTTTAATGTTCATTTTTTCCATTACAATCATTGAAATAAATGCAGCGGCACCTAATAAAAGTAATGGGTTGGATACGTCACCAAGTTGCACAAGTGTAACAGGGTTATCTGCAGTTAGCCCCATAAGTTCAAAACCTATAATAGCAAGGAAAAGACCGATTCCGGCACCAATTCCAAGTTTTAAACTTTTTGGAATTGAGTTTATTAACCATGCTCTTATTGGTGTTAATGAAATTATTAAGAAGACTACACCAGCTACAAGTACAGCACCAAGTGCTTCAGCAGGAGTGTATTTCATTCCCAAACAAACTCCGTAAGCAATAAATGCGTTAATACCCATTCCAGGCGCTAGTCCTACAGGCCAAGTTTTAGCATAAAAAGCAGCAATGAAACATGCAAGTGCAGTAGCAAGAGCAGTCGCTGTAAAAACACCGCCAAAATCAAAACCACCATCAGCTAATATAACAGGATTTAAAAACATTATGTAAGCCATTGTCAAGAAGGTCGACACTCCTGCAACGACTTCAGTTTTAAAATCTGTCTTATGTTTTTTATAGTTAAAGTAGTTATCTAACATTAGACCTCCAAATTGCTGAAACTCTATTTGATTCGAATCAAAAGATCTTATGCAAAATGATAATAACTCCCATAATGTTGATAAATTAATTTTTTTTACAACTTAAAAGTTAATATTTTGTCACAATTAAGTGATAATGTTAATTATATGAAAATTAAATTTATTATACTTTTCACTACTATTTTATTATTAGCATCTAGTTGTCAGACTATAAAAGAAAAATCTGAAGAAGTAGCTGAAAAAGAAAATGAAAGATTAAGTTTATTTATTGGAAAACATTATAAAGAACTTACAAAAGAAATGGGAAATTCTACCGAAGACTATGTAAATGAAGTAGGAAATTTGACTCTTGTTTATAAAACAAAAAAATATGGAATACCCTGCGAAAGAAAATTTGAAGTTAATACTAATGGAATAATTATAGGATTCACTTCAAGTGGATGTTTTTAAATAAAAAATATTTTTTTTATCTCAATTCTTTAGATATATATTGATAAAATTCTTGTATCTTTAGTGATTTTTTAAAGTAATGTATAAAATATAGTTATATTTCAAGAAGGAGGTTGTATGGCTAAAAATAATATGTCAGGTGCAAGTGACAAAAAACTACCATTAAATAAATCAATACCTTTGGGAATTCAGCATGTGTTCGCAATGTTTGCTGGGAACATCACAGTTCCATTGATTGTTGCTGGTGTTTTTGGAGTTACAACTGGAGAGAAGATTTTTTTAATTCAAATGGCATTGTTTGCTGCAGGTGTGGCAACAATAATACAAACAGTCGGTTATAAAGATATAGGTTCAAGGCTACCAATAATACAAGGTACAAGTTTTGCCTTCATTCCAATAATGCTACCTTTCAAAGCTTTTGGTTTAGGAGCAATATTCACAGCTGCATTTATAGGAGGAATTTTTCAAATATGGATTGGAAAAATGTTAAAACCAATTCGTCATATGTTTCCTCCATTAGTTACAGGAATAGTTGTATTAATGATTGGAATTAGTTTGCTTAAAGTTGGATTTAAATATGCTGGTGGTGGAGTGTGGTTAATGAATAACAAACCGGAAATTTTTGCCAATTGGCATCATTTAACTATAGCTGGAACTGTTTTAATAGTTGCGCTTTTAACAAATTTAAAAGGAAAAGGAATGGTATCTGCAGCTTCAATTCTAATTGGAATAGTTGCTGGGTTTATAGTTGCAGCTCTATTTGGAGAAGTCAAATGGGCAAAAATCGCTGCTGCTGACTGGTTTGCTTTACCAATGCCTTTACAATATGGAATAGACTTTGTTTGGGGAGCTGTAATATTAATGTTATTTATGTCTATAGTAACAACAATTGAAACTATAGGAGACATTAGTGCTACAACAATGGGTGGAGCAAATAGAGAAGCTACTAACAAAGAACTTTCGGGTGGTATAATGGCTGATGGAGTTGGAACAGCTTTTGCATCAATTTTTAATGCTATGCCAAATACTTCTTATTCACAAAATGCGGGTTTAGTTGCATTCACTGGCGTAATTAGTAGACATGTTGGTACAGTTGCTGGTGTTATTTTAATTTTATTAGGTTTGTTTCCAAAACTTGGTGGAGTTATTGCTGCAATGCCAGATTCAGTAATTGGTGGTGCCGCTATTATCATGTTCGGATTAATTGCTGGAGCAGGAATAAAACTAATTTCTAAAGCAGAAATGAGCCAAAGAAATATTTTAATACTGTCTTTATCTCTTTCTTTTGGAATTGGATTATATGCATTTCCGGAGTTTGTCGCTCATGTACCAGATCTAGGAATTAAATTAGGATTATTATTAACAACCGGTTTAATACCTGCTGGACTATTGGCATTTATATTAAATGCTACATTGCCTAATAAAAAATAAATTTAAAACTTGTGGGGAGAAATCCCCACAAGCAAGGTTTTACTTATTTAATTTCAATAAGTTTTTTCTTTTTATATTCTGGTACGATTCTTTCACAAGCTATAGTTAAAAGACCATCTTTCAACTCAGCTTCTCCAACTTTTATATCATCTGCAATTGTAAATGATCTAGCAAAGTGTCTTTGAGAAATACCTCTATGAATAATTTTACCATCTTCATTTTTATCTTCAGATTTATCAACTTGTCTTGTTTTAACAGTTAATAAATTATCTTCAAACTCAACTTCGACATCTTTCTTGTTAAAACCAGCAAGAGCAACTTCTATTGCATACTTGTCTTTTCCAGCTTTTCTTATGTTATATGGTGGATAGTTTGATTGCATGCTCAAACCTCCATTTCCTAACATATTTTCAAATTGATCGAACATTTCATCAAAACCAATTGAAAAGGGTCTTAGCGAGTTAAATATAGATAGATCCTTACTTGTCATATTATCCTCCTTAGTTAGCAAGGTTATTTTGTTAAAGTCCCATTAGGCAACTTTCAATTTATATAGTTACGAATTTGAAATTTTCAATAATACTGATTTATTTTTTTTTTGTAATCTTGAGTGCAAATGCATAATCCAATGCAACTTCCTCAATGCCACCATCTCTTCCAGATTTTCCACCATGACCAGCATTCATTTCAGTTTTTAACAATAATAAATTTTTATCAGTTTTGTAGTCTCTTAATTTTGCTGTAAATTTTGTCGGTTCATCAAATAAAACTCTATTATCACTTAAACTAGTTGTAATTAATATATGAGGATAATCCATTTTTTTTATGTTGTGATAAGGGGCATAAGAATAAATATAATCAAAATGTTCTTTGTTATCTTTTGCATTACCAAATTCATCAAATTCTCCAACAGTCAATGGCAACGAATGATCTAGATTGGTAGTAAGAGAATCAACGAATGGTACTGCCATAATTATTCCTAAAAATAATTCCGGTGATTGATTAACTACAGCTCCCATTAACAGTCCACCAGCGGAACCTCCCATGCCAATTATTTTTTTTTTTGAAGTATATTTTTTTTTAATTAAGTATTTCCCAACAGCAACATAATCTTCGAAGGTATTTTTTTTTTTTAAAAGTTTTCCTTCTTTCCACCACATCATTCCTCTTTCCATTCCGCCCCTTATATGAGCTGTTACCCAAATAATATCTCTGTCAATTAAACTTAACCTTGATGATGAAAATCCCGGAGACATGGAGTTTCCATAAGATCCATAACCGTATAGTAATAAGTTTGCAGATCCATCAATCTTAGTTTTTTTATGTCTTGTTATAGTTATTGGAACCATTCTTCCATCATGAGAAGGACACTCTAATCTTTCTACAATATAATCGTCCGTTTTATGACCCGAGGGAATCTCCTGTTCTTTTACTAATCTCCTCTCTTTAGTTTTCAAGTTATATAAGTATGTCCTTCCAGGTGTTTTTGGAGACGAATAAGACAAATATACAAAATTAGTGTCTTTATTTTTTTGAATTAAAGATATTCCAGGAACAATAACTTTTTCATCAGAAAAGATTAACTCTTCTTCTTTATTTGTATTTTTATTTCTGACATACAATTTACCAAGAGCATTTGAAGTTTCCGATCTTATAATCCAATCTTTTAAAAAAACCAAACCTCCTATTAATACCTCATTTTTTGCCGAGATATATGACTCCCAACTCTGATTTGATAAATCTTTACATCTATCAATTTTAAAATCTTCAGCATTTTCATTTGTGTGATTATAAAAATAACCATCCCAAGAATTTACTGAATAAATAATTCCTCTTTTTCTCTTCCTAATTAATTTTGGTTTAGGATTTTTTTCATTAACACCAAAAAAATATTGTTCAGATGTATTATGATCAGATGTAATTATAAAAAAATATTTTTCATCACTGCTTAAACTAATACCTACAGTGAATGCTTCACTTTTTTCTTCAAAAATTAATTCATCCTCTTTTACTGAAGTTCCTATTTTATGTCTATAAATTTTTCTTGGTCTATGAAATTTATCTAATTTTGAATAATAAATATACTTATCATCTAAACTAAAGGTTATTCCTCCTCCAGTTTCATCTATTTTTTCTGTAATTAATTTTTCTGAGGAAATATTTCTAATATAAATAGTATAATATTCTGAACCTTTCAGATCTAAAGAATAACCTAAATATTTATCATTATAACTAACATCCAGATCTCCAACTCCAAAGTACTCTGTATTTAATTTTTTTTTTTCTTTATCACCATTCCAAATTTCTTCTACTATATTTGATCCAATCTTTTTTCTTAATTTAATTGGATAGTCTCCTTCTTTGGTTGTTTTTATCCAATATTCATATTGTGTATCTTTATAAGGTAAAGACTCATCATCTAATTTTATTCTTCCTTTTATTTCATCGAATAATTTTTTTTGAATAACTTTTGTGTCTTTTAAATGATATTCGGCATAAGCATTTTCTTCTTCTAAATAATTTCTAACTTCTGGTATTAATTTTGAACTATCTTTTAAAACTTCAAGTATATTTGATTGATGTACCCAGCTGTAATTATCTTCCCAATTTACATTGTGACAAGATTTTAATTCTGGTTTTTTTTGTAATTGTGGTATTTTCATTTAAAAAGAACTTAATACATGAATATTTTTTTCTTAACACTTATTATTTTTGTCCTAGTTTATTTTATACTTAGTTGGTTTGCTAAAACATCAAGTAAAAAAATTTCAAAAGGAATAAGATCTTTTACTATAATTTTATCAATAATACTTGCAGTTATTATGGCTTATGCTGGGAGATTTATTTTTTCACTACCTTTTGTGCTTATGATTTTACCTTTAATTAAAACAAAGGCAGGGCTTTCATTATTACAACTTTTTAGAATTTGGGGTCTTTTAAGATTTTTAAAAAATTCAGGAAGATTTAATTTTAACGATATAAATAAAAATCTAAACACTCAAAATATTTCTTTAGATGAAGCTTACAGAATTCTTAATTTAGATCCTAAAAAAAAATATAAAGAAAGTGAAGTTTTAAACTCGTACAAGAAAATAATGAAAAAAATACACCCGGATATTAGTCCTGAGCTTTCAAGGCTCGCATCAATTGTTAATGAAGCTAAAGACACTGTATTAAAACATTTATAATAATTTATTCCGTCTTTACTTAAAAATAAATATTAGGTAAAATTTTTTATGAAGGAATTTAAGGGAATATATGCTGCTTCGGTGTCTATTTTAAATGATGATTTAAGTTTAAATATAAATCGAACAATTAAACATGGCGAAGATTTAATTAATTTAGGCTGTCACGGAGTTGCTTTTTTTGGAAGCACTGGACAATCTCAATTAATTTCAGTTAGTGAAAAAATAAATTTATTAAACGCTCTTTCAAAAAATAAATTCAAAAATAAATATATTATTGGTACTGGTTTAAATTCTTTAATAGAAACAATAAATTTTATGAAAATTTCTTGCACATTAGGCTTCAATAATTTTTTAATCATGCCACCCGCGTATTACAAATACGGTGATAAAGAAGTAATTAATTTCTATAGTAAAATTGTTGAGCAAGTAAAGAATTGTAAAATAATACTTTACAATTTTGAAAAATTAAGTGGATATAAATTTAGTATAAGTTGTATACAGCAACTAGTCAAAATGTTTCCAGAAAATATTTTAGGAGTTAAGGATAGCACTTATAATTTATATGAAAATTTAAAGATTGATAATTTTTCCGTTTTCCCAGGATCAGAGTTAAAATTACTAAAAGGTCTTCAATTAGGTTGTGATGGGATAATAACTGCAACTTGCAATGTAACTGCTTCGTTATCAAGAAAAGTTTATGAAGATTTTTTTTTAAATAAAGAGCAAACAGCAAATGATAAATTGTGTAATGTCAGAAGTGTATTTGAGCAGTTTAATCTCATTTCTGGAATACATACATTTTTATCTCAACAAGATGATATATATAAAAATATATTACCCATATTAAGCTTGTTAGATGAAGAAGATAAAAATAAGTTACTTAACGATTTAAATAAATTAGATTTTAATATAAATAATTTAAGAGCTGCGTAATGCAATTAGTAAAATTTTTAAATAAATTGATGAAAGAAGATGGATTTGAACTTATTGATTCAAATTTTAATAAATATGTTATTGGCAATCCAAAAAATGAAAAACCAATAACAATTAAATTATTAGATAAAAAATTAAACTATAAACTTTTATTAAATCCTGATCTTTATTTTGGTGAAGCTTACACTAATGGAACAATAAAAATTGAAAATGGTAATTTAACAGACTTTTTAGACATGGTTTTAAAAAATATCGGAAGAAATGAAACTAACAAATTAAGTGAAATAACAAATAAATTTAGAGGAACCTACAGATTTCTTACTAATTTTAATTTTATAAAAAAATCTAAAAAAAATGTAGCCCACCATTATGATATTTCAGAAAAATTATATGACTTATTTTTGGATGAAAAAAGACAATATTCTTGTGCTTATTTTAAAAATAATAGTGATACTTTGGAAATTGCTCAACAAAATAAAATGGACCATATAATAAAAAAACTTAATTTAAAACCAAATCAAAAAGTTTTAGATATTGGTAGTGGTTGGGGAACTTTAGCGATTGAAATTGCAAAAAAATCAAAATGTGAAGTTTTAGGTATTACCTTGTCAGAAAATCAATTTAATTATAGTAAACAAAAAGCAAAAGAATTAAACCTTGAAAATCAGGTTAATTTTAAGCTGATGGATTATAGGGAGGTTGAAGAAAAGTTTGATAGAATAGTAAGTGTTGGTATGTTTGAACACGTTGGTAGGAAATTTTATAAAACATTTTTTAATAAGGTTTCTAAAATTCTTAATGAAAATGGAGTTTCATTAATACATACAATTGGTTCTATAAATCCACCTAGAAACCCTCATCCATGGATTACAAAATATATTTTTCCTGGTGGATATACTCCTAGTATGAGTGAGTTAACACGTCCAATTGAAAATTCAGGACTTATATTTTCTGATATTGAAGTTCTTAAAACCCATTATGCCCATACTTTAAGACATTGGAAAGAACGTTTTTTTAATAAAAAAGATCAGGTATTAGACATGTTTGATGAGAAGTTTTTTAGAATGTGGGAATTCTATTTAGTTGGATGTGAAATGGCTTTTAAGTGGGGTGATCAGGTTGTATTTCAATTACAATTGACAAAAAATAAAACTTCAGTTCCTCAGACAAGAGACTATATTTATTAATTATTTCTTGATAAAT
>CACFSO010000005.1 GCA_902568975.1 uncultured Pelagibacteraceae bacterium | reverse complement strand
TCCAAAAGATTGATGATAAAATTAATGAATTTAAAGTTTTAAAAGAAGAAGAAAAAAAAAGAGCAAGAATAGAACAGCTTCAAAGAATAGAAGATGAGAAAATTAAAGAAGAAAAACAAAAAAGAGAAACTAAAGATTTAGAGATTAAGCTCAAAGAACAAACCCTTAAGGATGAAATAAAGTTAGAAAGAGAAAGAGTTAGAGATATAAAATCTTTTTTAAGAAAAGAGCAAGCAATTTTAAGAAAAGAACAAGCTGAACGTCAAAGAAAATTTTTAAAGGAATTAAAGATTGAACAACAGATTCAAAAATTTAGAATTAGAGAAGTAAAGGAACTTGAAAAATTAGAAAAACTTTCATTAAAAGAAAGTAGAGAAGATTATGCTGGTCTTCAGGACAGAATAGATCAACTCAAAGAAAAGTATAGACAAATTAGAGATCAAAAAATTCGAGAGAGAGTAGAAGCACTGGGAGTTAAAATTGATGAAGGTGAAGAAAGAGATGTAATTCTTCAAAAAGAAAAAGATTACATAATTGCAAGAGAAAAGATAGAAACAGCTCTAGAAAGCTTTTACAGAAGTGCTAGCAGTTTAGTATTTCAATTAAATAAAAGACATATAACTAAAAATATGTCGATGTTTAGATGCATAGATAGAAGGTTTGAGACAGGTGAAATTTTTATAAAATGGGATGAATCAAACGATGACGATTGGTTAATTCTTATTTATATAAAAGATAATTCGCCTGACCAAGGCATAGTAATTGAGGATAAATCAAATCCTGAAAAAAATATTTCTAACGAATTCAAACCAAGTGAAATATTTACCGCATCAGACTCCATGGTTGACTCTCTTACTCAATTATTAGCAAGAAAAAGATTAAAAAAATCCTAAAAACTTTATTTTAATCACTAACATAAACAGAAACTCCTCGATTATTTAGATCAATATCAAATTTTTTATGCAAAGGGGGAAAGGCTCTTTGAGAACAATCCAATCTGTCACAAGTTCTGCAAGATACACCAACAGGAATTTCAGATTTTTTATCATTAATATTTAAATTTTCAGTGTAAACAAAATCTTTAGCGTATTTTGCTTCACATCCTAACCCAATTGATAAAGTACTTTTTTTTTGACCATGTCTTCCGACACCTTTTTCAACAGTACGAGCAATACAAACATATTTTTCTCCATTTGTCATTTTACTAACCGCAGCTTGAATTACACCTGGTCTTGAAAATGCTGAATAAACATTCCATCTTGGACAGGCTCCACCATATCGTGGTATCTCAATTCCTGATAAAGAGAATCTTTTTGAAATATTTCCTGCTACATCAACTCTTAAAAAATGAAAAGGAACTCCTGGTAATTTTGGATCATTTAGACAAGTAACTCTATGAGTAACTTGTTCAAAAGAAGTTGCAAATGTATTTTGAAGTAATTCTAAATCATATTTAAGTTTCTTACACTCATGGTGAAATAAATTATAAGGCATTAAAATTGCTGCACCACAATAATTAAGCAAAGCTACTTTAGTTAACTTTTTAGATTCTTCTGAAGGAAAATTAAAAGTAGATAAGTATTCATTAATTTCATCAATAACTCCTTCTTGTGCTATTTGTGCAGCTGCATGTAATTTTTTTGTTTCTAAAGATAGGTAGTCAGATAGCAGAAGTTCTTTTTTATCTTCAAAATAGATTTTTGAAAAGGGTTTTTCTTCTTCAGGAATAATATCTTTAACAGTTATTTTATATTCTCTTTTTAAAAAATCACATAAAGCTAGATATCTTGTTCTATTATTTTGTTTTACTTTATCAAATATTTTATTTGCAAATTCTTCTAATTTTGGAAAATAGTTTTTATTTTCTTGTAAAAAATCAGATATGACCTCACCTGGAAATGAATTTTTTCTACTATCAACAATTTTGCCTGAAATCTTTTCTATCTTGTTAATTAATTCATGATCTTTTTTTTTAAAATTATCTCCTAGTTTTATTAAAGCTCTTGCAATTTTTGGATTTGTATCAACTAAATCTTTAACTTCTGGACCTAATATATCTAAATCTTCAAACAATTTATCATCAAGCAACTCAGATATATCATTCATTAAATTCAAATCAGATTTACTTGTTAGGTCTGATATTTCAATTTTTAACTCCTGACAGATTTTTAAAAGTAAATCAGCATCTATCTTTCTTTTACCCCCTTCAATTAAATTGAGATAGCTTGGAGAAATACTAATTTTTTCGGCTAATTTATTGGCTTGCAAACCCAATTGTCTTCTAAAGGCTTTAATTTTTGGACCAAGCTTTAAATCGATTTGACTCATTTTTACTATTTGTAAATTTTGTAAATAATTTTTTACAAAAAATTTCCTTTATTTACATAATAATTAGCATTTTTTGTAGATTTTGTAAATATTGTAAATTATAAAATTTACATGGATAAAAATTTATTAAGCATCCCTGAAGCCAGTTCACAAGAAACTAATCATCAAGAACATAAAGAATATAAGAGCCGAGGCACTTATTTAAGAGATGACCATTGTGATTGGGGTTCTAGCGGAATGAATCAGTTTACAGAGGAATTTGGCGAATAAATTTTATTTATCCTAAATCAAGAATTTTATGTCCGCTGAACCAAAGTTAAATTTTGACCTTAAAAGATTTTCAGGTATTAAAAGAGATTATTCCAATACAGAAGTTGAAAGATTAAGAGGATCAATAAAAATAGAATATTCTATTTGCAAACAACAATCTGAAAAATTATGGAACTTATTAAATACCGAATCATTTATAAATACCCTTGGGTCTCTTTCTGGAAATCAAGCTGTTCAGCATGCTAAAGCTGGACTTAAAGCAATTTATTTAAGTGGCTGGCAAGTAGCAGCAGATGCAAATAGTGCTGGAGAAATGTATCCAGACCAATCTTTATATCCCTATGATAGCGCTCCAAAATTAGTTGAGTCTATGAATAATTCATTAATCAGGGCAGATCAAATTCAACATATGGAATTGAATGATGGAGATATGAATAAAGATAAAAAAGTTGACTATATGTTACCCATAGTAGCAGATGGAGAAGCTGGTTTTGGAGGACCTTTAAATGTATTTGAGCTTACAAAGAAATTTATTAAAGCTGGAGCAGCAGGAGTTCACTTTGAAGATCAGTTGGCTAGTGAAAAAAAATGTGGGCATATGGGAGGTAAAGTTTTAGTACCAACTGGAACGATGATAAAAAATCTTAAAGCAGCAAGATTAGCAGCCGACATAGCAAAAGTTCCTTTAATTATTTTAGCTAGAACAGATGCCAATGCAGCCAAACTCATTACTAATGATTTTGATAAAAACGATAAGCCCTTTTTAACTGGCAAAAGATCTCCAGAGGGTTTTTTTTATGTTAAAGATGGAATTCAACAAGCAATTTCTAGAGGCTTAGCATATGCACCATATGCTGATTTGATTTGGTGTGAAACAGCTACCCCAAATTTAGAAGAAGCAAAAAAATTTGCAGATGCTATACATGAAAAATTTCCAGGGAAAATGTTAGCATACAATTGTTCACCTTCTTTTAATTGGAAAAAGCATTTATCAGATGAAGAGATTGCAGTTTTTCAAAAAAAAATTGGAGAAATGGGTTATAAGTTTCAATTCATAACATTAGCAGGTTTTCATACTCAAAATATAGCTATTTTTGAATTAGCTGAGAAATATAAAAAACAAGGCATGACAGCTTACTCAAATATACAACAAAATGAATTTGCTAGAGAGAAAGATGGATATACAAGCGTTAAACATCAAAGAGAAGTGGGAACATCATACTTTGATGCAGTATCAAATACCATAAGTTCTGGTGAAACTTCTACTACTGCAATGGAAGGTTCAACTGAGTCTGAACAATTTTAATTAGACTTTAATTTTTGAATTTGACTCCAGGCAGAGTTTATTGATCTCATTTTCTTTTTACTTTCATCAATAACCTCTTGAGGAACACCTTTACTTATTAGCAAATCAGGATGATGTTCTTTGCTTAATTTTAAATATTTTTTTCTAATTGCTTGAATATCATCATCAGGTTTACTTTCTAATACAACATATGGATTTAATTTATCAGATGACTTTCTACTTTCTTTAATTCCATTAAATTGATCTTTATTTAATCCAAAAATTTTTGCAATATTTTCTATCATAACTAATTCTGATGTACTTACTTTTCCATCGGACTCTGCAATATAAAATAGTACATTTATTACTTCTTCTAGTACATTTAAATTACCCTTGTATATTTGTGCAATTTGATGAGCGTAAGGTTCATATCCTTTACTTTCTTCTTTTGCTTTATTAAAGATTTTTCCAACTTGATCTAATTCACTTTCTGGTATTTTTAATTTATCTTTAACTGCTATTAATTCTTCTTTGCTTACCTGGCCATCTGCTTTACTTAATTTTGCAGATAAAACAATTAAGGCTAGAGCAAAAATTTGTTGTGGATGTCTAAAAGATTTAAAATTCTGAGAAGATCTTCCTCTAGAAATTTTACCTCCTAATAATGAACCTAACAACATTCCAAATGGTCCTCCAAGAGAAAAACCTATCATTCCACCAATTAAACTTCCCCAAATAGACATTTTTAATTATTCAAAATTTTTTATTATATACTCCCAATCACCCATTTTAGAATAAGAGACTTTTAATATTAAATTATTTTTTGAATTATACCAAATATCAAAATTTAATTTTTTTTCATCTGGTAAATTTTCATCTTTTGATTTTAATTTAAAGTGATCAGCTGAGTATTTAATATTATTTATAACAATATTTTCTTTTCCTATAAAATTTACCACTTGTTCTTTAATGCTTCCTGAAAGCGGGCTTATTTGTTTTCCTACTTTAAGTATTTTATGATTCCACCAATTTCCTATGATGCAGTCTGTATCAACTTTTCCTTTAAAAGAAGATCCATCAATAATAAATTTTTCTATAGATTTGTCATATTTTAAATTTACAAATTTTTCTTTATCATTTTGGAAAGTAATAGATTTATAAGAGATTAATTTACCATTCTCGTATCTTTCATCAGATTCACTTGCAATAGAAAAAATAGAAACACCAAAAAGTTCAACTTTGAATTTAGTGTAATTTTTTACATACAATTTGTTTTCTCCATATTCAAAATAATAATTAGTATATCCTATTATTTCGCCATTTCTTACAACATCCATCTCAATTTTTGTTAAACCTTTATAATGGTCACTATGAGAATATGCTTTCGAAGCAAAAATTATTAACATCAAAATATAAAAAATCTTTTTCATTTAATTGAATTCAAATTATGAATATATAAATACTAATAAAAAAAAATGTTTTTAACTATAAAAAAAATTCCCAAAACCACCTGGAGTTCTGATAATCCTTTAAATTTAAAACCAAAAATATCCACTTTTTTATTTTTATGTTTTGGTCTAGTATTATTTGGAGCGGGCGAGGGTTTATTAATAGTTTCTTATACTGGTAACTCTCCTTGGAGTGTTTTAGCTCAAGGAATATCCCTAAAAACAAACTATTCGATAGGACTAGTTACATTTTTTGTAAGTTTATTTGTTATTTTTTTATGGATTTTTTTAAATCAAAAACCTGGAATAGGAACAATTTTAAACGCTGTTATAATTGCTCTTATGATAGATGTTTGTTTAACATTTATAGAAACTCCAGAGACTTATTTTTTTAGAATGTTTATGTCAATAACTGCTGTTTTTTTGGTTGGATTAGGGAGCGGATTTTATTTAATTGCTAATTTAGGCCCTGGCCCGAGAGATGGATTAATGACAGGACTTCAAAGAAAAACAAATCTACCTATTGCTTTAGTAAGAGCATTTTTAGAAATCTCTGTTGTGATTATAGGGTGGTACCTGGGAGGGACAGTAGGTGTAGGCACATTGTTATTTGCATTTGGTGTTGGTCCAGCAGTAGCCCTAGGGCTTTTTTTGGTTAATAAAATTTTTTCTTAAAATTTTTTTTTTTAAAATCACAAATATAATAAAAATTAATCCAACGAGAAATATGTGAGGTATATATGCTTTTAAGTCGAGTTTTTGCCAATGGACAATATCCATGTAGGGTCCGATATAAAAAAGTATTGGTATCCAAGTTAATATTTTTTCAAAAATATTAGAACCAAAAAATTCTTTTTCTCCAACAGCTAAAGAATAACTTCCATAATTATTTTCATTAAAAACTTTTATAATGTATTTGCCAGCGTTAATTTTTAAACTTGATTTAAATTCTTTATTATTATGAGTTCCAATTTGCGGTCCTATCCAGTACCAATCTCTCGCGTAAGGTTCATACCATGATTTCCACGAATGGTTTTTTCCATCAGCAAAAAAAATTGTATTATTGTTCTGGTCAATAACTTCTATAGAAATCCAATTATATTCCTCATTAACCTTTGGTATTGTAATTCCTGCGTAAAAAGAAAATTCTTTTTCACTTTCTATTTTATAATAATGAGGATTACCATTTAATTTTCCATAATAAGCTTTTGAAATTTCCGGAAAGATAATCTCATGAGGATTATTTATTGTAGGAGAGTATTTTATTAATTTGGGTTGATGCGCTGAAATTTTAGAAGAAAAAAATATAAAAATTATTAAAAATAAAACTCGCATATTTATTAATATATAAAAACTTTAGCAAAAAAAAAGGGCAGAAAAAACTGCCCTTTTTAATTTTTAATTTATAGTTTTGGGTTACATTCCCATGCCACCCATACCACCCATACCACCCATACCACCAGGAGGCATTCCAGCAGGTCCAGAATCTTTTTCGTCTGGTTTATCTGCAACCATGGCTTCAGTAGTCACTAACAATCCAGAAATCGAAGCAGCATCTTGTAGGGCTGTTCTTACAACTTTAACAGGGTCGATTATACCTTCTTTAAACATATCGACGTATTGCTCAGTTTGAGCATCATACCCTTGACCAGGTTTATTCATTTCTAAAAGTTTTCCAACAACAACAGATCCATCAACACCAGCATTTTTTGTAATTTGTCTAATTGGAGATTGTAACGCATTTTTTACAATTTCAACTCCTGCTTTTTGATCATCTCCCTTAACTTTTACTTTTTCAAGATCGTGTGTTGCATAAAGTAAAGCGCATCCACCTCCAACTACTATTCCTTCTTCTACAGCAGCCCTAGTAGCATTAAGTGCATCTTCTACTCTATCTTTTTTTTCTTTAACTTCTACTTCTGTTGCACCACCAACTTTAATTACAGCAACTCCTCCTGCTAGCTTTGCAAGTCTTTCTTGAAGTTTTTCTCTGTCATAATCCGAGGTAGTTTCTTCAACTTGTTGTTTTATTTGAGCACATCTTGCTTCGATATCAGATTTTTTTCCTGATCCACTTACAATTGTACTATTTTCCTTATCTACTTTAACTTTTTTGCAAGAACCCAGGTCATTTATTTTAACATTCTCTAATTTAATTCCAAGGTCTTCCGAAATTACTTGTCCACCAGTTAAGATAGCTATATCTTCAAGCATAGCTTTTCTTCTATCACCAAACCCAGGCGCTTTAACGGCAACTACTTTCAATCCACCCCTTAATTTGTTAACCACTAATGTTGCCAATGCTTCTCCTTCAACGTCTTCTGAAATTATCATCAAAGGTCTTCCCGCTTGTACAACAGCTTCTAATAATGGAACCATTGGTTGTAGATTAGTTAGTTTTTTTTCATGCAAAAGAATAAGAGGGTTATCTAACTCAGTTGTCATTTTATCTGCATTCGTTATAAAGTATGGAGAAAGATATCCTCTATCAAATTGCATACCTTCAACAACATCTAATTCAGTTTCAATACTTTTAGCTTCTTCAACAGTAATAACTCCTTCATTACCTACTTTTTGCATTGCTTTAGCAATCATCTCACCAATTTCTTTGTCTCCATTTGCTGAAATAGTTCCTACTTGTGCAATCTCATCGCTATCTTTTACTTTTTTTGCAGAAGAAATTAATTTTTGCTTAACTTGTTCTACGGCTGCATCAATCCCTCTTTTTACATCCATTGGATTCATGCCAGCTGTTACATATTTACATCCTTCTTTTACAATAGCTTGTGCCAAAATTGTAGCTGTTGTAGTACCATCTCCGGCTTCGTCATTTGTCTTACTTGCAACTTCTTTAACCATTTGTGCACCCATATTTTCGAATTTCTCTTCTAATTCAATTTCTTTCGCTACGGTTACACCGTCTTTTGTAGTTCTTGGTGCACCATACGATTTGTCTATAACAACATTTCTTCCTTTAGGACCAAGGGTTACTTTTACAGTGTTAGCAAGTATATCAACTCCTCTCAGCATAGCTGATCTTGCGTCAGAATCGAATTTAACAATTTTTGCCATTTTTTTTCTCCTTAAGTTAATATTACTTTCCTGATGAAATACCCATAATGTCTGACTCTTTCATTATGCTGTACTCTTTTCCATCAATTTTTACTTCTGTTCCAGACCATTTGCCGAATAAAACTTTATCTCCAACTTTAACATCCATTGGGACTAATTTTCCATCTTCAGTTTTTGCTCCTCTCCCGACGGCAACTACTTTGCCTTCTTGTGGTTTTTCTTGAGCTGAATCAGGTATAATTATTCCACCAGCGGTCTTTTCAGTGCTATCCAAAACTTCTATTAAAACTCTATCATGTAAAGGTTTAAACTTCATATAAAACTCCTATAAATATGGGTTTCATATAGATATATGAAGGTATGATTTCAAGATATTTAACAAAATATTAGACTCAAAAAAACCAAAGAAATTAAAGGATTTTTAAGTTATATCTGAAAAATGACCATAAATTTAGACAATAAAGGCTTCAAAACTGTTGCTTTAGATTACGATTTATTCTTTATAGATATCTGGGGCGTTATTCATAACGGTATCTCAATATTTGATGATTCTTTAAAAGTTTTAAAAGAACTTGAAGATTTAAATAAGGAGTATGTTTTGCTCACTAATGCTCCAAGACCCAATTTTGTTGTAAGAAAATTTTTAGAAAATATGGGTTTAGATAAAAAAATTTCCAAAAAAGTTTATACTTCTGGAGAAGCCGCGCTTGAATATTTAACTAAAAAATACAAGGAAAAAAAATTTTTTCACATTGGCCCTCCTAAAGATTTTGATTTATTTAAATTATTTGAAAAAAATAAAATGAATAATCCTGAAAATTCAGATTACTTGCTTTGCACAGGTCTGTTTGAAAGTCATGAGGAAGATTTAGACTATTATAAAAAAATTCTTAAAACTGAAGTTAAAAAAAAAATGATATGTACAAATCCTGATTTAGTTGTAGATAGAGGAGAGGAAAGAGAATATTGCGCAGGCACGGTTGCAAATATCTTTGAGAAAATAGGAGGAAAGGTAGAGTATTTTGGAAAACCATATCCAAAAGTATATACTCAATCTACTGATATAAAGAATAAAAGGATTTTATGTATTGGAGACAATTTGAATACTGATATAAAAGGCGCAAATTTACAAAATTTTAAGTGCTTATTAATTTCAACTGGAATACACCGCTCTGAGATTGAAAAAGAAAATCCTTCAAAACTATTTAGTAAGTACAATGTAACAGTAGATTATTTGCAAAACTATTTAAAATGGTAAAAAAAATAAAAATTTATAATAATTTTAAAATTTCAAAAATTCATAAAAATTCTATCCTATTAATAGGAAACTTTGATGGCCTTCATTTAGGTCACCAAAAACTATTTAGGCTTGCGAAAAAATATAAAAAAAAAAAAAATTTAAAAATAGGAGTTGTTACTTTCGATCCAATTCCAAAAATGTTTTTTAATAACAATTTATCTAATTATAGAATTTCAAATTTAAATCAAAAAATAAGGTATTTAAAAAACTATAATATAGATTTTATAGTAATAAAAAAATTTAATTTAAATTTTTCAAAAATAAAAGCATATGCTTTTATAAAAGAAATTATATATAAAAAATTAAAAGCAAATTACATCTTTGTAAGCAGTAACTTTAGATTTGGTTACAAAAGAGAAGGTGATGTAAATCTTTTAAAAAGTTTGCAAAGTAAATATAATTTTAAAATAATTAATCCAAAGCCATTAAAGAAAAAAAATAAAGTAATCTCATCAACTTTGATTAGAAATTTATTATCAAATGGAAAACTTTTAAGAGCAAATCAATTATTAAAAAGATATTGGGCAATTGAGGGGATTGTTAAAAAAGGTAGAAGGATGGGAAAAAAAATTGGATTTCCAACATGTAATATTGATTTGAATGATTATATAATAGCTAAACCAGGAGTTTACGCAGTTAAAATTTCAATAGAAAAAGCAAGAAAAACATTAAAAGGAATTGCAAACCTAGGTTATAGACCAACTTTTAACCAAAAAAAAATTATTTTAGAGGTAAATATATTTAATTTTAATAGAAACCTTTATAATAAGAAATTAACTGTTCAATTCATAAAATTTATTAGAGCTGAGAGAAAATTTAAAGGAATTGATCAATTAAGAAAACAAATTAAATTAGATTTAAAAATTGCAAAAAAAATAAAATAAATTTTTATGAGCAAAGAAGACATTAATTTACCTAAAACAGCATTTTCAATGAAGGCAAATTTACCCTCTAAAGAACCAGATTTGGTAGAACATTGGGACAAGATAGATTTATATAATAAATTAAGAAAATCTACCAAAGGTAAAGAAAAATTTGTTCTCCACGATGGACCTCCTTATGCAAATGGAAATATTCATATGGGAACTGCACTAAATAAAATACTTAAAGATATTATTATTAAGTTTCACCAAATGGATGGAAAAGATTCGGTTTATGTCCCTGGGTGGGATTGTCATGGACTGCCAATAGAATGGAAAATTGAAGAACAATACAAAAAAAATAAAAAAAATAAAAATGAAGTACCAATTGTTGAATTTAGAAAAGAGTGTAGAGAATTTGCGAATAAATGGATCAAAATTCATAAAAATCAATTTAAAAGACTAGGAGTTGTTGGAGATTGGAAAAATTATTATTCAACTATGAGCTTTGATGCTGAAGCTCAAATAGTTCGAGAACTTGGAAAATTTTTAAAAGAAGGAAGTCTTTATAAGGGATATAAACCAGTTCTTTGGTCTACTGTAGAAAAAACTGCTCTATCTGATGCCGAGGTTGAATATATGGATCATACTTCAGATACAATTTACACATCTTTTTTAATTAAAAAAAGTAATTTAAATGAATTAAATAATTGTGAAATAATTATATGGACAACTACTCCTTGGACTATTCCAGCAAACAAGGCTTTAGCATATAATAAAAATTTAAGATATTTAATAATTAATTTAGAAGACAATAATGATTTTAAGAATAGAAAAATAGTAATTGCAAAAGATCTTCTAAATTCTGTATTAAAAGATTGTAAAATAGATAATTATAAAATTTTAAAAGAAATTTCTGGCAGAGATTTTTCAGGGACTATATGTAAGCATCCTTTTTATAGTGTTGGATATGATTATGATATTCCTATGTTAGAAGCAAGATTTGTCACAGTAGAACAAGGAACAGGATTTGTTCATTGTGCACCTAGTCATGGTCCAGATGATTTTAATTTGTGTATAAATAATGGAATTAAAGCTTTAGAAACAGTCGACGATGATGGAAGATATACAAAAAATATTCCTATTTTTGAAGGTACTCATATTTTCAAGGCTAATTCAATCGTGATTGAAAAATTAAAAGATTTAAAAAATCTTTTAACACATGGAAAGCTAAATCATTCATATCCACACTCATGGAGATCTAAAGCTCCATTAGTTCATAGAGCAACTCAACAATGGTTCATTTCTATGGAAAGTCATGGATTAAGAAAAAAAGCTTTAAAAGCAATCGATGAAACAGAATTTTACCCCAGCAAAGGTAAAGAGAGGATTAAGGCAATGATAGAAACAAGGCCAGATTGGTGTGTATCAAGACAGAGAGTTTGGGGAGTTCCTCTTCCAATATTTATTTCAAAAAAAACAAGGGAGGTTTTAATTGATGAACAAGTATTTGAAAATATTGCCCAAATATATGAAAAAGAAGGCTCAGATTGCTGGTTTTCGGATGATCCTCAAAGATTTTTAGGTAAAAAATATAAGGCTGAAGAATATGAAAAACTGAGCGATATTGTTGAGGTATGGTTTGATAGCGGTTCAACACATTCTTTTGTACTTGAAAAAAGAGAAGATTTAAAATGGCCAGCTTCAATGTATTTAGAGGGATCAGATCAACATAGAGGCTGGTTTCATTCATCATTACTTGAGTCATGTGGCACAAGGGGAAGAGCACCTTACGACTCAATTTTATCCCACGGCTTTGTTGTTGATGGCAAAGGACATAAAATGTCTAAATCTTTAGGAAATGCCATAGCACCAGAAGATATCTTAAAAAAATATGGTGCAGATATTTTAAGAGTTTGGGTTGCGGCATCTAATTATGCGGAAGATCTTAGAATTGATTATTCAATTTTAGAACAGCATGCAGAAGCTTATAGAAAAATTAGAAATACTTTTAGATATTTACTTGGAAATTTAAATGATAATTTTTCTGAAACTGAATTTGAAAAAGTAGATTTAAATAATCTACCAGAATTAGAACAATACGTTCTACATAAAATGTTTATTTTAAATAAAATATTTCACAAAAACTTTAAGTCCTATACTTTTCATAATCTTTATAAAGAGTTGTTAAATTTCTGCACCGTTGATCTTTCTGCTTTTTATTTTGATATAAGAAAAGATACTCTCTATTGTGATTCAAAAGATTCAGAAAAAAGAAAAAATTGTATAAAAGTACTAAAAATAATTCTTGAAAGTTTGTTAAGTTGGTTTGCCCCTATACTTTCTTTTACTACTGAAGAGATCTTTAAACTTATAAATAAAGATGAAAAAGATAGTATTCATTTAAAAAAATTTGTTAGAATTCCAAAAAAATGGGAAAATAATTTCCTTAACGATCGATGGTCAAAATTAATTAAAATTAGGGACATTGCAAATATTAGTATTGAAAATAAAAGGGCTGAAAAAGTAATTGGATCAAGTCTAGAGGCCATAATTAAAATTAAGTTAAAAAAAGATTTATACGAAATTACAAAAAATTTTGATTTTTCAGAACTCTGCATTACTTCTGGTGCCGAGATATCTTTAAATGATAATATGGATGATGAAATAAATGTAGAAACATTTAAAGCCGAAGGTGAAAAATGTAAAGTATGTTGGAAAATTAAAAAAGGTAAATGTGAAAGACATGGATAAAATAATTTATGAATTCTAAAAAATTTAAAAAAATTATTTTAAATATATCGATAGTTTTAATGATTTTTTTTTTAGATAGAATTTCAAAGATTTATATTATTAATTTTGCAGAGATTCATGGGGAAGTAGATATATCCATTAACACTTTCATAAACTTTATATTAGTCTGGAATACAGGAATAGGATTTGGATTATTATCTTTTGATGATAAATTGGTTTATACTTTAATAACTCTTTTAATTATATTTATTAATTTATTAATAGTTTATTTAATTACCAAATCAGATGGCATAAGAGTTTATTTTTTTTTGTTTGTTTTAGGAGGATCATTGGGTAATTTATTTGATAGATTGTACTTTTCTGCAGTACCAGATTTTATAGATTTAAATTTTAAAGGATATCACTGGTTTATTTTTAATGTTGCAGATATATTTATAAGTTTAGGAGTTATGCTTCTTATTTTTTATGAAATATTTAGTTTAAAAAAATATGAAAAATAAATATATTTATATTACCTTTTTTCTTTTTGTTTTTTTAAATTCATGCCAATCTGTAAAACAAGGTTTAAGTGGACAAAAAAAATCAACAGGAGAAGAATTTTTAGTTGAAAGAAAAAATCCGCTGTCAATGCCACCAGAATTTAATAAATTGCCAAAACCTTTGGTTAAAGGTCAAGAAAAAAAAGAAACTGAAGGCACAGATGTTGAAGCTATATTAGGATCAAAAAATATAAACAGTGATGAAAGTAAAGAAATTTCAGATACTTCTACTTCTACAGAGAACTCTATTTTGGATCAAATAAGAAAATAATGTTTAAAAAAACAATATTTGTAAACAATTTTAAATTAAAAGTTAGCAAAAAAAATATAAAAAAAAAATATAAATTATTGATTAAGGACTATGATGATGGGAATCAATTATTAAATTCTCTATCTTTAAATTATAAATATAAATTTTTTAAAAAAAAAATAAATAAATTTAAAAAATTTAAATACTTTAGATTAATAGGTATGGGAGGATCAATACTAGGTTCTGAAGCTATTTACCAATTTTTAAAATTTAAGATTAAAAAAAAATTTTTATTTATTAATAATTTAAATTACAAAATAAAAAAAAATAGATTTTTTACAAATATAATTATTTCAAAATCTGGAAATACATTAGAAACTATTTCAAATATTAACCTACTATTAAAGAAAAACGAGAATAATATTTTTATTACAGAAAATAAAAATAATTTTTTAAATAAATTAGCACAAAAACTTAAGTCAGATATTATAGAACATAATAATTTTATTGGTGGAAGATATTCCGTTTTATCAGAGGTGGGAATGGTACCAGCAATTTTAATGGGATTAAATGAAAAAAAATTTAAACAATTCAATAGTCTTATAAAAAATAAATATTTTTTTAATTCTTTAATACATAGTGTTGCAAGTCAGATTTTTTTACTTAAAAAAAAAACAAATTCTATTATCTTAAATTATGATGAAAATTCAGAAAATTTATTCAGATGGTATCAACAATTAATTGCTGAAAGTTTAGGAAAAAAGTCAAGGGGTATATTGCCTTTTATATCTAATATGCCAAAAGACAATCACAGTTTGATGCAGTTATATCTTGAGGGACCAAAAAATAACTTTTTTACTTTTTTTTCCGTAAATGAAAAAAATTCTAAATTATTAATAAATAAAAATTTAATTTTAAATCAAAATCATCTTTATAAAAAAAGCATTAATCAAATAATTCAGACACAAAAGAAGGCTACTGAAAATGTTTTTTTGAGAAAAAAAATACCTTTTAGAAGCTTTACGGTGAATAAAAGAGATGAAGCTACACTTGGATCTTTGTTTTGCTTTTTTATTTTAGAAACAATTTTACTTGGTAAGGCGCTAGATGTGAATCCTTTTGATCAACCTTCTGTAGAGTTAATTAAATTAGAAACTAAGAAAATATTAATTTAACTATAAACTAAAAAAAAAATATTTGATATTCCATATTTTTTTTTAATTAATAATTTAAATTCTTCTGGAAATACATCATTTGAATTTTTGTGTCGATGAATAATAATTACACCATTATGTTTTAGTAAATTATTATTTTTTATTATTTTAAAAATAATATTTAGTTTTCTTTCCTTGTATGGAGGGTCAATAAAAATTATATCAAATTTAAATTTGATTTTTTCTACTATTTTTTTTTTAAAAAAATTTTCTTTGATTATATTAAAGTCATTTTTTAATTTTAGTAATTTGATGTTTTTTTCTAAAATTTTTATAGCTGAGTCATAATTTTCTATAAATGTAACTGATTTACATCCTCTAGAAATACATTCTAATCCAAAAGATCCTGTTCCAGAAAATAGGTCTAACACAAAAGATTTTTTAATTTCTATATCAAATAAATTAGTATGAGTGATAATATTGAATATCGATTCTTTAGTTAAATCTTTTAATGGTCTAGTGTTATTGTCGTTTGGTAAAAAAATTTTTTTACCTTTAAATTTTCCAGAAATAATTCTCATTTATCTATAATTCTAAAACCTATATCTTTTCTATAATATTTATTGTCCCATTCTAGTTGGTCTAATATTTTCAGAGCTTTATTTCTAGCTTTTTTTAATGAAGATGAAACAACGGTTGAATTTAAAACTCTTCCGCCATAAGACATAACTTTTCCATTTAACTTTTTAATTGTTCCTGCATGAAAAAGCTGTGTTTTGTTATTTTGTTTTACAAAATTAATTTTTTTTATTTCGACATTTTTTTTATATTTACCAGGGTAACCTTTGTTTGCTGCTACAATTGTTATTCCTGGTTCTTTAATCCAAGATATTTTTTTTCCTTTTAATTTTCCTTCTAGAGTATCTAAAATTAAACTCAGTAAATCATTTTTTAATCTCATCATTAATATTTGGCATTCAGGATCACCAAAACGAATATTATATTCAATTAATTTTGGTTCAGAATTTTCTATCATAAGTCCAGCATACAAAATTCCTTTATAAGGAGTTCCAATTTTTTTCATTCCCTTGAGAGTTGGTTCTATAATTTTTTTTTTAATTTTTTTTTCGATAGTTTTATCAATTAAAAAAGATGGAGAATATGCTCCCATTCCTCCTGTATTTGGACCTGTATCTTTTTCACCAATTCTTTTATGGTCTTGAGCTGATCCAATTGGAATATAATTTTTACCATCGCAGATTACAAAGTAGCTTGCTTCTTCGCCTTTTAAAAATTCCTCTATTACAACTTTTTTTGATGTTTTAAACTTACCATTTAATATTTTTTTAATATCTGAAATAGCTTTATTTCTGGAGTGACAAATAGTAACTCCTTTTCCAGATGCTAGACCATCTGACTTAACTACAATTGGCAAATTAAATTTTTTAATAGTCCTTTTTGCTTCTCTTATATTTGATATTTCTTTATATTTTGCTGTTGGTACATTAAATCTTTTACAAATTCTTTTCATGAAAGCCTTTGATCCCTCCAATTGTGAAGCTTTCTTACTAGGTCCAAAAACTTTTATATTTTTTTTTTCAAAAAAATCTGTAATTCCATTAACTAAAGGAATTTCTGGTCCAACTATTAAAAGTTTAATTTTTTTACATAATAGAACTTTATGTAATTTTACAAAATCGTTAAAATCTATATTAATATTTTCACAAATATTAGAAGTTCCTGCATTACCAGGAATGCAGAATAAATTTTTCACTAATTTAGACTTTTTTAATTTGTAACAAATAGAATGTTCTCTACCGCCACTTCCAATTATTCCAATATTCATGTAATAGTTTATAAACTAAAAATGTATAAAAAATTAGCTAAATTAAAATATCTTCCAAACAATATAGAAATAATTGAGGAAGGTGATCATGTTATATGCGCAGTATCAGGAAAAAAAATTCATTTAAATAAATTAAAATATTGGAATGTTGAGCTTCAAGAACCATATTTTTCATATATAGAAGCTTCACAAAAAAAAGAGAGTCAATAATTAAATTTATGAGTCTACTTCCATCTATCATGAGACCAGATCCATTGATCTGGATTTCTAAGTATCATTTTTTCAAGGATATGATTCAATTTTAAAGTGATGTTTTTTATAGTTTCATTTTTTTCAAAAATTAAAGGTTTTTGAAAATATATTTTAAAATTAATTTTATTCACCCTTTCAATATAAACTGGAACTATTTCACATTCATATTTTTTAACCAGTTGTGCTGGAATAGTAGTTGTTGAACTTTCTCTATAAAAAAATTTTATTTGTTCTCCTTGGCTAACTCTTTGATCTATCATTAATGCTATTGAATAACCATTTTTAAAAAAATTAAGTAATTCCCTTGTACCCGCTTTACCTTTTTTAATTTGATTTCTACAAATATGGTTCACTCTTATATTTTCCATTGTTTTGTTTAAAAAAAAATTATTTAGGGGCCTATAAATTGCAGCAACGTTTATACCAAAATTTTCAATTTGCATTGCCATAAGTTCAAAGTTATTGAAATGTCCAGAAATAAAAACAGCTTTTTTTTTATTTTTTTTAATTTCTTCTAAATATTCTAAACCTTCTATTTGGAGATAATTATTCAAAATATTTTTTTTAAATTTTTTTAAAAATGGATATTCAGCTAATATTCTTCCATAATTTCCCCACATATTTTTAACTATTTTTTCACATTTTTCGTTGCTATCTGCAATTTTCGATTTTTTTAGATTATCTAATATTTTTTCTTTAGATCTGAAAAAAGGTCCAAAAAATTTGCCAATTTTTTCACCTAGGTTAGATGCTTTTTTGTAGCTCATTAATTGAAAAATAAAAAATAAAAATGAAACAAAAATATATTCAAAAAAATATCTTATTATTTTCATATTTTATTCTTTATAAATTCTATAAAATTGTCTTTATTTTCTATTTCAACTTTAATTTCTAAATAATCAATTTCTTTATTGACTTCATTCATAATCCTAAAAAAATCTTTTTCTGTGGTAAGCAAAATAGCACCCAATGCTTCTGCCTTTTTTTTTAAAATATTTATATCATTTTTAGTAAAAGAATAGTGATCTGGAAAAAATTCTTCTCCTACTAATTCTAAATTATTTTCTTTTAATAAATCAAAAAAATTTAATGGATTTCCTATTCCAGCAAAAGCGTAAATTTTTTTATTTTTATATTTATCAATATTTAATGCTTTATATTTTGAGTAAAAAATTTTAATTTGATTATTTTCATTGTAAATTTTTTTTTCAATTTCATTATTTTTTTTTCCATTTATAAAAATACAATTTGCCCTTTTGATAGCAGAAATTTTCTCCCTCAAAGGTCCACAAGGTATTAAAAATCCATTTCCTATCCATTGTTTTTGATTAAAGCATAGTATAGAAAAATTTTTTTCCAAAGTATAATCTTGAAAACCATCATCAAGAATAGCTAAGTCATTTTTATTTTTAATTAGAGATTTCATGGAGTCTATTCTTTTTTTATCTACAAATATTTTTCCAACTTTTTTTAACATTGTAATTTCATCATCTAAATATTTATAGTATTTTTTTATAATACCAGGATTTTTTCCTAATGATTTAGTAATGTTAAAAATTTCTTTAACCAAAGGTGTTTTTCCAGTGCCACCTATGTAAATATTACCAACACATATAATTGGTATTTGAAATTTCTTTTTCTTTTTTAATTTATTAATTAAAGAAAAAAAATAAAATATAATTGAAAATGGATAAAAAATTAAAATCCATAAAGAAAATTTAGGATTATCCCAAAAGATTGGTTTTTTAAAATTCACAATTATATATATTTTTCTAGCTCTTTTAAATTATTTTTTAAAAATTTATTACCCATACTAATAATTTTATTTTTATTTTTTACATTTCTTTTTTTCCCTATTGAAGATGCCACTTTATTTAACATATCATTATTGTTTCTAATTTTATGAGAAATATTATGTTTATTAAGTAAATAATAAATATCTTTAAAGTTTTGAATGTTTGGACCATGAATTACATGACAGCCAAATCTGGCAGCCTCCAAGGGATTTTGCCCCCCATGGTTAATTATTGATCCTCCTAGAAAAACTAGATTACAAATTGAATAAAACTCTTTGGAGTCACCATAAGAATCTACTAAATATATATCAGTATGTTTATCAATTTTCTTTTTTGAAGAAAAAGTAACTACTTTTAATTGTAAACTTTTTAATTCATTAATAATTTCATTTTTACGATTTATATGCCTGGGTATTATAACTGTTAAAAGTTTATTTTGTTTTCTTCTAAGTTTTTTGTGAATATTTGCACATATTTTTTCTTCGCCATTATGCGTGCTTGCCGCACACCATATCAATCTATTCTTAAAGATTTTACTAATAAATGCAGTCAGGTTTGAATTTAGTAAACTTTCAGTTTGAACAAATTTTAAATTACCCAAAGATTTAATTTTTTTTGCTCCTAATTTTTTTAAATAAGTAATTGTCTCTAAATTTTGTGTTAAAGAAATATCAAATTTGCTGAATATTTTTTTTGAATAAAAAATAATTTTTTTCCAATTATAAAAGCTTTTTTTTGTAATTCTTGCGTTGAGCAATATTAAAGGAATTTTTTTTTTTTTAATTGCATTAATCATATTTGGCCAAATTTCTGATTCTATAAATATAGCCGCGTTGGGCCTCCAATAATTTAAAAATCTATTAACTAAAAATAACTCATCTATTGGAAAAAATTGGTGTAAGGTTTTTTTAAATTTTTTTTTTGACAATATTGTATAAGAACTCAATGTATTTGAGGTTATTAGAATTTTTTTTATTGTTTTTTTTTTTTCTAATTTTTCTATTAATGGAACTATACTGTTTACTTCACCTACACTTGATCCATGAAACCATATAATTTTTCCATCTCCTCTTTCTTTAGTAAAAAAACAGAATTTTTCTTTAAAACGATAGAAATCTTCTTTTTTTTTTATTAATCGGTAAATTATTATAATAGGAGATAAAATAATTAATAAAATAATTAATAACTCATAAAATATTATCATTAATTTTTTATAATTTGTTTTTCATAGAAACTTTTATATATCTTTGAATCATTAATTAGCTCCTTATGATTTCCAGACTCAGTTATTTTTCCATCATTTATAACATATATTTTATTTGCATTTAAAACAGTAGAAAGTCTATGTGCTATGACAATAGTTGTTTTATCCTTAATTAAAAATTCTATTGCTTTTTGAATTTTTGCCTCTGTTTCAGAATCTAATGACGAAGTTGCTTCATCTAATAATATTATTTTACTTTTTTTTAAAATTGCCCGTGCTATTGATAATCTTTGTTTTTCTCCTCCTGAGAGTCTAAAACCATTTTCTCCAATTACAGTGTCAAATTTTTGAGGAAGATTATTAATAAAATCTAAAGAGTTTGATAATCTTGCTGCTTCTATAATTTCTTCATCATTTACCTCATTATTTGCGTAAATCAGATTGTTTTTTATTGTGTCATCAAATAAAGATGTATCTTGGCTAACTATTGAAATATTTCTCCTCAAAGAATTTATTTTGACATCATAAATTGACGTATCATCTATCAAAATATCACCTTTATCAATATCATACAGTCTAGGTACGAGGTTTAAAATTGTAGATTTTCCCGCTCCACTTAGGCCCACTAAAGCCGCCATCTTTTTTCCTTCAAAAGATATATTGATATTATCTAAAGTAGTTCTATCAGTTCCTTCATAGGTAAAACTAACATTTTTAAATTCTATTTTTCCATTTTGTAATTGGATATTTTTAGCATTATGTTTTTCTAAAATTTTATTTTTGTTGTCTATTATAGGCAAAATTCTTGTAGCTGCCGAAAGCCCTTGATTGAGACCTATATTCAAAGTAGCAAGTGATTTAACTGGTTGATAAGCAAGCATCATTGCAGCCAAAAAGGAAAAAAAACTATTTATATCTATCTCATTATTTAAAATAAGCTTTCCACTATAAAAAATTAAAAATGCTATCATAATACCTGTTAAAGTTTCCATAATTGGTGTTGCTCTAATGAATACCACTGACATTTTTTTTGATTTTTCTTTCAGTTCATCAATTAACTTATCTGCTCTATTTTTTTCAAATTCTTCTCTTTGGAAAATCTTGATTAATTTGTGATTTTTAAATAATTCAACTAGATATTTATTTAGCCATCCTGATTTTTCCTGAGCTTGTATACCTACTTTTTTTATTCTTTTACCCAAAGTACTTGCGGAAACAGATGCTAAAGGAATCATGATTAGCGCAATAAGAGAAAGCTTCCAGTTTTGATAAAACATTACTGATAATAGTCCTAATAAAGTTAAACTATCTTTAAAAAAATTTAAAAGAGAAGTACTTAAAAGCATATTTATTAAATTAACATCATAATTTAAGTTAGATATATATTTGCCTGAATGTTTTTTTTCTATATATCCACTGTCAGCTTTTATAAATGATTTGACCATATCAATTTGAATTAGTTTTTTAACTTCCTCTGCCACTCCGATCATAATAGTTTTTGCAAAATAAAGAGATGTACCTTTAATAGTAAATGCACAAATTATTCCTATTGGAATTAAAACTATTAAACTTTGATCTTTTTCTATAAAAATTTTTTTAATAGCAGGATCTAATAACCACGCTATTGAAGAAGTACTACCTGCTACTAGTACTGTAAAAAAAACAGATAGGATTATTTTTGGAATAAAATGTATAGTATAGTCTTTAAAAAGTCTTTTAATTAGATCAATATTACTCATTACTAAATTAATTTACCAATAAAAATATTTATTAAAATTATTAGTCCTAAAAAATTATTACTTTTAAATTTTTCTAGACAATTTGTATTTTCATCAATGTTTAGTTTTTTAAGTTGGGTATAAAATAAATGAAAAGCTGGAATAATTAAACTTAAAAAATAAATATAATTAAATTTCATCAAGACTCCAATTGCAATTAAACAACAAATAAAAATTAAATAACATATAGAAATAAATATTTTAGGTTTTGTTTTAAATTTTATTGATGTTGATTTTACTCCTATAATCTCATCATCTTTAATATCTTGATATCCATATATTGTGTCGTATCCAAGTGTCCAAAATATGGCTCCCAAATAAAATACTAATGGAATAATTTGTAGGTTTGAATTTATACATATCCATCCTAGTAATAGTCCATAATTAAATGTAATACCTAAAAAAAGCTGAGGCCAATAAGTGAATCTTTTCATAAAGGGATATAAAAATGCTAAAGGCATAGAGGCCAATCCATAGATTATTGTTAACTTGTTAAATTGTAATAAAATTAATAAAGCAATAAGACAAAGAACTATTGCATAAATTAATCCTAACTTTACAGATATAGAACCTGAAGCTATTGGTCTATTTTTTGTTCTTTCTACTTTTTTATCAAAATCTTTATCAACTATATCATTTATAATACATCCCGCAGAACGCATTAAAATTGCCCCTAACAAAAAAAAAATTAAATATTTAAAATAAATCAAAATTTCAGAGGAAAAATCATAAGCGATAGTTAATCCCCATAAACATGGCCAAAAAAGCAACATAAAGCCAATTGGCTTTTTTAATCTAGTAAGCTCTACAAATAAAGTTAATCTTTTCATAAAATTTTCTTGTAAATAACAAAGCATAGATTCATAATCAATTTGATTCGCAATGAACGTAGATTATACGGTTACAGCACTGATGTTTCCAGCCATACCTTTATTAATGAGCGTTTATGCAAATCGTTTTCACACATTGAGTAATTTAATAAGAAAAATTCATGATGAATATGTTTGGGAAAAGCATATTCCTACAGAGTGGGAAAAACAATTAATTAATTTAAATGGAAGAATTAAATGGTTAAAATATACACTTGCCTTTGCAAGTTTCGGTTTTTTATTTAATATGTTAACTGTATTTGCATTATACTTAGATATGATTTCATTAGCTAGAATTATTTTTGGATCTTGTTGTTTGGCAATGATAATTTCAGTTATTTTTTTTATAAGAGATATAAATGTTTCAACAGAAACTTTAAAGTTACATTTATCTGATATGAAGATAGATTTAGATTAGGGTACTATAATAGCTGGTCCTAAAATTTTTCTACTTTCAATATCATTATGTGCTTCTTTAACATCATCTAATTTATATTTTTTAAAAATTTCAATTTTTATTTCCCCTGAGTTTATTTTTTCAAACATTATTTTTGAAGCTTCATTTAATTCTTCCCTTGTACTAAGGTACTGACCCATTGAAGGTCTTACAAAAAATAATCCTTTAGGTTGAAGAGTTTTTGGGACAATGATTGGGTCTAATGGACCAGAAGCATTTCCAAAAGAAATCATCATTCCCCTTGTTTTTAGGCATTCTGTTGATTTTACAAATGTTGATTTTCCTACTCCATCATAAACTACAGGCAAACCTTTTCCATTAGTTATTTCTTTAATTTTTTTTGCAAAATCTTCTTTAGAATAATTTATTACTTCATCACATCCATTTTTTTTTGCTAAATTGATTTTTTCATCACTCCCAACTGTACCAATAATCTTAACACCTAAGCTTTTTGCCCACTGGCAAAAAATTTGTCCAACTCCTCCTGCTGCAGCATGAAATAAAATAGTTTCACCAGATGAAACAGGATATGTTTTATATAATAAGTAAAATGTTGTAAGACCTTTTGTCATAATACTTGCAGCTACATCTAAATTTATACCTTCTGGAACTTTTACTAAATTTTTTGTTTTATAAATTCTGTGTGTTGAATATGCACCAAGTGGAACAGCTGCGTATGCAACTTTATCTCCCACAGAAAAGTCGTTAACATCTGGTCCAATTTCTTTAATAATTCCTGCGGCTTCCATTCCCAAGCCAGAAGGGAGCATAAGCGGATATAAACCAGATCTATGGTATGTATCTATATAGTTTAAGCCAATTGCTACATGTTCAATTAAAACTTCATCTCTAACTGGTTTTCTTAAACTTATTTCATCAACATCTAATACTTCTGGACCGCCTGTTTTTTTAATTTTTACTGCTTTCATTTTACAAAGGTACCATTATGATAATCTTCGATAGCTTGCAAGACTTCTGCTTTAGTATTCATCACAAAGGGACCACCTCTTGCAATTTTTTCATGTATGGGCTTACCAGATATTAGAAGAAATTTTGATTTCAATTGACATAAAACACTTAATTTTTCTCCTTTTGTTAATAAAATTAGTTTAGAATTTTTTGCTTTATCATGTTTTTGTTTTCCTATTTTAATTTCACCATCAATTAAATATATAAAGGAATTATGTGTTATGGGTAATTTTAAATTGAATTCTTTATCTTTTTCTAATTCTACATCAAAGTAAATAGGTTCTAAATTATGTTTATTAATTGGGCCTTCTATTTTTTCAAATTTCCCAGCAATTACTTTTACAAATTTATCTTCATCTTTATAAATACCCATTTTTGAGGCATCAATATAATGGTACTCAGGCTTATTCATTTTTTTACTTGCAGGCATATTTATCCATAGTTGAAACCCATGAAGTCTACCTTCTTTCATTGCTGGCATTTCTGAATGAATGATCCCACTTCCTGTTTTCATCCACTGCACATCTCCTGCGCTCATTATACCTTGTCCACCGGTGCTATCTTTATGTTTAAAATCACCAGCCAACATGTAAGTTACTGTTTCAATCCCCCTATGAGGGTGAGGCGGAAAACCAGCTAGATAATCATCTTTATTTTCAGATCCAAATTCATCTAGCATTAAAAATGGATCAAAATAATTTGGCTCAACTCCAATACTTCTTTTTAATTTAACACCAGCACCATCTGTTGCAGTAATTGGGTCTATTATTTTACTTACTTCTATGTTTTTCATTTACTATTATATTTTAATTAAATAAATTATATCAAGCTTATGAGTTATATCAGACTGTTTTTTAGTGAAAGATTGTCGCTGAATTTAAATTCTAAACTTGATAAATCTCAGTCACATTACCTTAATAAAGTTATGAGAATTAAAGCTAATGAAAATTTTTTACTATTTAATAACAATGGAGAATGGGAGGCAAAAATTACTGAAATTTCTAAAGGAATAGTTGAGTTTACTATTGTTAAACATTTAAGATCTAAGGAAAATCTTAAAGAAGTTTGGTTGGCTTTTTCTCCAATTAAATCAAAATATTTTAATTTTATGATTCAAAAATCAACTGAGCTAGGAGTAACCAAATTTATTCCTATAATTTTTGATAGAACAGTTGTGAGAAAAATTAATAAAGAAAGATTAAAAAAAATAATAATTGAGTCTTCAGAACAATCAAATCGAATTAATATTCCATTATTAGAAAATCCTCAAAGTTTAAATAAATTTTTAAATACTAATAAAAGTAAAATAGATTTAATATTTACCGATTTAAATACAGAAGGTAAAAAATTGGATTTACAAAAATCAAATAAGCCCAAATGTGTTATAATCGGTCCAGAAGGTGATTTTTCAGAGAAAGAAAGAAAAAATATTTTAGAATTTGCAGGTGTAACGCAAATGAGAATTAATGCAAATATTCTAAGATCTGAAACTGCAGCAATTTCATCCATTGCTATAATTAACTACAATTTAAATTTATAGGAACTTATTTATTATTTTTAAAGATTGTTTTATATCATCTCTATAGGTTAATTTTGCAACAAACTTTCCATTTTTTAATAGAATAACCGGTGAACTATGATCAACCGTATAAATACCATCTTCCGAAAATATTTTTTGACTAACAATTCCCCAGGATTTTGAAAGTAAGAATATTTTTTCTGGTTTACCCGTTATTCCTATAAATTTATTATTAAAAGAATTGATATAATTTCTCATTACTTCTGGAGTATCTCTATCTGGATCAATACTTATAAAGATAACTTTCATTTTTTTTTTATTTTTTTCAAGCTCATCAATAATTATATCTAATTTATTCAATGTCATTGGACAGACATCAGGGCACTGTGTAAATCCAAAAAACAAAGCAGTAAGTGGTCCATCAAAAGATTTTTCTGTTATTGGGTTATTGTTGATATCAGTAAGTGAAAATGATGTTCCTTTTAAAGATGCGACATAATCATCTTTTTTATTTTGTACAGATAAAAATATTGGTAACATTATAAACAGAAATATAAATAAGCAGCCTATAATTATAACAATAGATGTTTTTATTTTCATAGTTGATAAAGTTTTATATGTGATTATATAAAATTCATGAGCAAAATAATAAAGAAATTTTTTGGCACACTAATTCAAAAACCTTGGGATAAAGAGCAGGCAGAAATAGACAGTTATCATGAAGGAAGAACATTTGATATCTCAAATCAAAAATCTGCTGTTATAATTATATTCGGTATAGCTACTGTTTTATTTAGTCTAATTTTTACTGGTTACATTTATACTTTGCCACCTGAGCAAGATACCGGATATTTATTGAAACCAAACTTACTTTGGATAAATACAATTGTTTTATTATTTGTTACCTATTATTTTGGAAAAATAAATAATGATTTAAGAAGAAGTGAAATATTACAAATAAAAAGGAATCTTATTATCGTAGGAGCACTAAGTTATTTATTTTTAATTGGACAAGTAATTTTTTGGGTTCAATTAATGAAAAGTGGAAATTATGTTTCAACTAATACCTATTTTTCATCTTTTTATTTTTTTACTGCCCTTCATGGCTTACATCTTTTAGGAGGATTATATTTCTGGGGTAAAGTTTCATCTAGAGTTATTAAATTAAAAAATAATCAAATTTTAGATGAAGAAAAAAATATTTCTGCTTTATCTCTTTATTGGACATATTTGTTGATCGTTTGGCTTGCTTTTTTCTTAATGATTTATTTATTTAACGACGCTTTTATTGCTTGGTGTAAATCTTTAATTTCATAAATCTATAAAAACATAACAAGAATGATTCCAACTATAGCAATTGTAATTAATAATATATTTACTGACTTTAAATATTTTTTTGTTTCGGATTTAATTTTTCCTTTAGAAAACGCACCAGCCCCGTAAGAGATTACTATAAAAAAGAGAAATATTAGAATGAGTATTGTTAATAAAATACCAATTTTTCCAAACATAATTTGTTAAATATACTTGTTATTCTTAATGATTTTTAAGACATTTTGTCATAGGTTTTTATAGTATATTTCTTCTATATAAAGATTTATGCACGCAGGGATTATATTTTTTTTGGTTATTTTAGGCTCGGTATTATTTCATATATTTACTCCTTGGTATTGGACTGACATTGCATCAAATTGGCAGTCAATGGATGACACAATTACTTTAACATTTTGGGTTGGAGGAGGTGTTTTTGTAGCCGTATGTCTTTTTATGATTTATTGCGTTTTCAAATTTTCTTACAAAGAAGGACGTAAAGCTGAATATAAACCAGAGGACAAAAAATTAGAGAGAATACTTACTTGGGCAACGACACTTGGTGTAGCTGCGTTATTAGCTCCAGGACTAATTGTTTGGAATCAATATGTGAATGTCCCAAAAAATGCAATTCATATTGATGTGATGGCGTGGCAATGGGGTTGGCAATACAGACTTCCTGGCAAAGATGGAAAGTTAGGAAATACGAAAATAGTAAATATAAATGAGGATAATCCTTTTGGAATTATTTTAGAAGATCCAAATGGCAAAGATGATATTTTAATTCAAAGTGATGTAATACACCTAAAAAATAATAGGCCGGTAAAAATATTATTAAGATCTGTTGATGTACTTCATAATTGGTATGTTCCTCAGTTTAGAGCCAAAATGGATGCTGTTCCAGGTGTTATAACTTATTATTGGTTTGAACCAAATAAAATTGGAGAATATGAAGTTCTATGTGCAGAATATTGCGGAGTTGGACATTATGCAATGAGAGGTGGTGTAAAGGTTCAATCTAAACAAGATTATGAAAATTGGCTAGAAGAACAAGAAACTTTCTCAGATTTAATTGCAAAGCAAAATAAAATAGAATTTAATGAAAAAAAATTAGCAAAAAAATAATTTAAATGATCAAAAAAATATATATAAGTTTAGGAAACTATGTCAGAAGATTTTAAAGATAAAAATATAATACAAGCTCAGTCCTCAGAAACTATTTCGGGAAGCGGTTCAGGTGTATCACCTGATATGGATTATGTAAGACCTGCTGAAATACCTGAGCAGGATTTATATCATGGACATAGTTTCATAACCAAATGGGTATTTTGTCAGGATGCTAAGGTAATTGGAGTACAATATTTTTGTTTAGCAACATTTACTGGTATAATTGGACTTATTCTATCTTGGTTAATGCGTTTACAATTAGGATTTCCTGAAGCAGCAGGTTTTATGACTGCTGAACATTATTATCAGTTCGTTACGATGCATGGAATGATAATGGTGGTATATTTTTTAACCGCTCTATTTTTAGGTGGGTTTGGTAATTATTTAATTCCTTTAATGGTAGGTGCAAGAGATATGGTTTTTCCATATGTTAACATGGTAAGTTTCTGGATGTTCTTCGTTGCAGTAGGAGTTTTATTAGCAAGCTTTTTTGTTCCAGGTGGACCAACTGGCTCTGGATGGACGTTATACCCTCCTCAAGCAATATTGGAAGGAACTCCAGGATCAGGGATGGGAATTATATTGATGTGTGTATCATTAGCTCTTTTTGTAATTGGTTTTACTATGGGAGGTTTAAATTATTTAATCACTATATTACAGGCTCGTACCAGAGGTATGACTTTAATGCGACTACCTCTAACCGTTTGGGGTATTTTTACAGCAACTGTTCTAGCAATGTTAGCTTTTCCAGCACTTTTGGTAAGCGCAATTATGATGAGTTTAGATAAATTACTTGGAACAAGTTTTTTTATGCCGACAATTTTAAAGGCAGGAGAAGTTCTAGAATATGGGGGAGGTAGCCCTATACTTTTCCAGCATTTATTTTGGTTTTTTGGACATCCTGAAGTTTATATTGTTGCATTGCCTGCATTTGGAATAGTTTCAGATTTAATATCCGTTCATTCTAGAAAAAATATTTTTGGTTATAGAATGATGGTTTGGGCAATTGTTGGAATAGGAGCTTTAAGCTTTTTCGTTTGGGCACACCATATGTATGTTAGCGGAATGAATCCTTGGTTTGGTTTTTTCTTTGCAACAACTACTCTTATAATTGCTGTTCCAACTGCAATGAAAGTTTATAACTGGATTTTAACTCTTTGGAGAGGAAACATTAGAATGAATACTGTAATGCTTTGGTGTCTAGGATTTATTGTAACATTTGTTAATGGAGGTATTACAGGTATTTTCTTAGGGAACGTTACAGTAGATGTTCCTTTATCTGATACCTACTTTGTAATTGCTCACTTTCATATGGTTATGGGAATTGCTCCTTTAATGGTAATTATGGGAGCGGTTTATCATTGGTTTCCTTTGGTTACAGGAAGAATGTTAAGTGAAAAATTAGGTAAATGGCATTTCTGGGCCACTTTTTTAGGAGCATATTCAATTTACTTTCCTATGCACTATCTGGGATTTATTGGAGTGCCAAGAAGATATTTTGAAATGTATGATAGCCCTTATATGACTTCAGCAGTTGGTATGAATGAATTTATAAGCACTGCTGCTTTCTTAGTAGGAGCAGCTCAATTTATTTTAATATTTAATATTGTTAAAAGTTTAAAAATAGGAAAACCAGCTGGAAAAAATCCTTGGAAAGCAAATTCCTTAGAGTGGCTTACGCCTTCAGTTCCTCCTGAGCATGGTAATTGGGGAGAAAGACTTCCAGTAGTCCATAGATGGGCTTATGATTATAGCGTTCCTGGAGCTAAAGATGATTTTATAGTTCAAACTACTCCACCAAGCGAAGTAGTTCATACAAAGGTTGAAAAAACATAAAGAAATAAAAATATGTCAGATCCAAAAATAGAAGGCTTAGAACTTAAACCAGGTTTTAAGGGAATGGCTTCAGACACAGCATCTGATCAAACAATGTTTAAAGGTGTGCATTGGGGTAAGGCGATGATGTGGATTTTTTTATTAAGTGATACATTTGTATTTAGCTGTTTTTTAATTTCATATATGAAAGGTAGAGCTTCAACTCCAGTAGAATGGCCAAACCCGAGTGAAGTATTTGCTTTAAATGCTTTTGGGGTACCTGTTCCGTTATTACTTATAGCAATTATGACCTTTGTTTTAATTACAAGTAGTGGAACCATGGCACTTGCAGTCAAATATGGTTATGAAAGAAATAGAAAAATGTGTGGTTGGCTAGTATTAGCTACAGCATTAGGAGGTTTAACTTTTGTTGGTATGCAAGCTTTTGAATGGTCAAAACTAATTCATGAAGGAGTTAGACCATGGGAAAATCCTTTTGGCGCTCCACAGTTTGGCTCATATTTCTTTATGATAACAGGTTTTCATGGGACTCATGTTTCAATCGGTGTAATCTTTTTGTTCATCTATGCTTATAAGGTATTTGCAGGTCATTATGATAATGGCAAAAAAGGTTGGTTTACAACAATGAAAGGTGATTATGTTGAAATTGAAATCCTAGGTCTATATTGGCATTTTGTTGACCTTGTTTGGGTCTTTATTTTTGCATTTTTTTATTTATGGTAAATTAAAATTATGGAAGAAACTAAAAAAAATCAAGAAAGCACTACTCACAAGATAGGAATTTATTTATGGATTTGGGGACTTCTATTTGTGCTAAGTTTTTTTTCTTATATGGTTGATTGGTACCAGTTTCAGGGTTTGCTTAGATGGTCTTTAATATTATTTTTTATGTTTTTAAAAGCAGGACTTATCATGGCCTTTTTTATGCATTTATTTTGGGAGAGATATGCGCTAGTAAATGTTTTGTTGTGGCCAATGACAGCAATCGCATGTTTTGTTGGACTAATGGTTGCAGAGGGTAAGTATACTCTATTTTCAAGATTATTTTATTTTTTTATCGGAGGTCAATAATTAAATGGATGGCTATACAATACTTGCAGGTTTTTTGTTATTTTTTCTATTTTTTATTTATATAACTTGGTTTGGTTTTTCTATTAAAATAGAAAATGATAAAGAGAAAAATCAAAATATAAAAATTAATCCTTATGATAATTTATCTTTTCAAAGAAAGATCATTGATAAAAAAAATCAACAGGTTGGACTTTTTGATCTTGGAAATCATATTCTTATAATTGGATTGATAATATTTGTTGTATTCATTTCTTTAAATGTAGATTAACATTGTCTAATACTACTACAAAAAACAAAGCTTCTTCTATAGATTTAAAATCTTATATTTTGTCATTTATAAGTTTAATGAAACCAAGAGTTATGTCTCTTGTAATATTTACTTGTGCTGTTGGCCTACTAACTTCTCAAGTAACGATTCCTTTATTTGATTCATTAATAAGTATATTTTTTGTCACCATTGGTGCTGGCGCTGCTGGAGCACTTAATATGTGGTACGAAGCTGATCTAGATAAATTAATGACAAGAACTTGTTTAAGACCAATTCCAACTGGAAAAATTAACAGACAACAAGCTTTAATATTTGGTATAATTTTGTCGATTATTTCAATCTATGGACTTTACTATTTTTCAAATTTTTTATCGTCATTCTTATTATTTATAACAATTGCATTTTACCTTTTTATTTATACAATTTGGCTTAAAAGAAAAACTCCACAAAATATTGTGATTGGAGGTGCTTCTGGAGCTTTACCACCAGTAATTGGTTGGACTATTGCGACTAACTCTCTAACTTTGGAACCAATTACTTTTTTTTTAATTATATTTTATTGGACCCCATCTCACTTTTGGGCTTTGAGTCTTTATAAGGCTGAAGATTACATGAAAGCAAAAATACCGATGCTTCCAATTACAAATGGCATAGAGGAAACAAAGAAAAAAATTTTTGTTTATTCTTTGTTTATGATTCCTGTGATTATATTGCCATATATTATAGGTTTTACTGGTATAATGTTTCTTGTCAGCTCTTTAGCACTTACATTTTATTATAATTACATCTGCTATGATTTATATAAATTTAAAAAAGATAAATTTGATTTAAATAAAGCAAAAAAAGTCTTTGGATATTCAATTTTATATTTATTTTTAATTTTTGTATTATTCTTAGTTGACAGTTTAATTTAAGGATTGCGCCTCAAAAAAATTCCGCTAGAGTGTTTATGAATACCCTAGATGAAATATATAAGCACAAGAAGCAAAGAAAAAGAATACAGTTTTGGAGAAGTTTTTCTAAAAGGTCTAGCTGATGATGGTGGTCTTTATGTTCCAAAATCGTTAAAAAAATATAACTCAGCTGAACTATCAAAGCTCAAAAATTTAAATTATAATGAATTATCTTCTGAAATAATAAGCCAATTTTCAGCAGATTTTATCTCAAAAGAAGAACTTTCTTCTTTAATTAAAAAATCATATTCAACATTTAGAGAAAAAGAGGTTGTAAAAATTTCAAATGTTGGAGAGATGAAATTATTAGAATTATTTCACGGACCAACACTAGCATTTAAAGATGTTGCAATGCAATTCATTGGGAATTTGTATGAATATTATTTAAAGAAAAATGACAAAAGAATAAACATAGTAGTTGCAACTTCTGGAGATACTGGCGCAGCAGCTATTGATGCAATTAAAGGAAAATCTAATTTAAATATTTTTGTTTTACACCCCAATAATAAAATTTCTTCTGTTCAAAGAAAAATAATGACTACTGTTGAAGAAAAAAATGTTTTTAATATTGCAATAGATGGAAACTTTGATGATTGTCAAAATATCGTAAAACAAATGTTTTCTGATCTTGAATTTTCTAAATCTATAAATATGTCTGGAGTAAACTCAATAAATTGGGCAAGAATTATCGCTCAAGCAGTATATTATTTTTATTCATATTTTAAATTAGGCAAAGAAACTATTTCTTTTTCAGTTCCAACAGGAAACTTTGGTGATGTTTTTGCAGGTTATCTTGCAAAGAAGATGGGATTACCAATTGATAAATTAATTGTTGCAACAAACGAAAATGATATTTTGCATAGAGCCATTTCAAAAGGAGATTATGTTTCAAAAGAAGTAAAAGAAACATTGTCTCCTAGTATGGATATTCAATTAGCAAGTAACTTTGAAAGATTAATTTACTATGTAAACAATTCCGACTCTGAAAAAACAGCAGAAATTATGAAAAAAGTTAAGCAAAATTCTTATCAGATTGAAAAGAACGATTTAGATATAATTCAAAAGGATTTTTTATCTGAAAGTTGTAATGAACAAGAAACTTTAGACATTATTAAAAAAAACTATGAAGAAAATAATATAATATTAGATCCACATACAGCGGTTGGAGTAGGGGCTGTAAAAAAACTTTCTTTTAATGATTGTGTAGTTTTATCAACAGCACACCCATGTAAATTTCCAGATGCTACAAATGATGCAATAAATAAGCATGAAAAATTGCCTCAGGAACTTCAACATGTCCTAAACAAAGATGAGAATTTTCAAGTATTAAAAAATAATACAGAAGAAGTAAAAAACTTTGTTAAAAGCAAAGTTTAATTGAAAAGGCTTATTTCAAACTATCATCATGATAAGTACGAATACAATCAAAACAATTAAGGGAGCAAAAAAATATTGCATATTCTTATTCTAAATATTTTATAAATTTGCAGCTTCTCTAGCGATTAAATCTACTTCGTTATTTAATTTATCTGTTGAATGTGCTTTTACCCAATTCCAACTTATTGCAAATTCATTAGTTAGAAGATCTAACTCTGTCCAAAGTTCTTTATTTTTAACTGGTTGTTTTTTTGCAGTTTTCCATCCATTTTTTTTCCAATTATGGATCCACTCAGTTATTCCAGACTTTACATATTTAGAGTCTGTAAAAATTTGTACATCACTACCTTTGGGAATTTTCTTTAACGCTTTAATTGGAGCAAGTAACTCCATTTGATTGTTTGTAGTATTTTTTTTACTTCCCTTTATCTGAGTTTTTTTTCCATCATCAATAATTATTGCTGCCCATCCACCATTTCCTGGATTTTCTAAACAAGAACCATCAGTATAAATTTTAATCATTTAATTATAATAATTTTTAAAATTGTTAAATTGATTATGCACTTTAAGTTTTTGAATATATTCCTTTGGATTCTTTATCTTAATAACAGCACTTTTTGGAGTATTTAAGTAATCATAAGTTCTTGTTAATAAATATCTAAGAGCAGCCCCTTTACACAAGACATTTAAAAATTTTTTTTCTTTATCAGAGAACCTTCTTATTTTTGAATATCCTTTAATTAGATTTGTTGATTTTTTCTTATTAAATATAAATTTATTACTTTTTTTATCAAAACATAATGCATTGATACAAATAGCAATTTCATAAGTTAAAAAATCGTTACATGCAAAATAGAAGTCTATATATCCGTGAAATTTATTTTTTTTAAAAAAAATATTATCAATAAACAAATCAGCATGAATGATCCCAAAAGGTAAATTTTTTGGCCATTGATTTTTTATTTCTAAGAAACTATTTTTCATTAAACTATTTAAATTAGGGTTTATTTTTTTACATTTATTTCCAATTTTATTTAATAGTTTTGGCCAATCTTTTAAAGATAAAGAATTTTTTCTATAAAGTTTTATTTTTTTAGATGCTCTGTGAAATTTAGCTATATTTTTACCAATTTCATAACAGTTTTTTGGGGTTAATTTTAACTTATCTTTTCCTTCAACAAAAGAAACAATAGAGGCAGTTTTATTTTTAATTTTTATCAAAAAACTTCCTTTTTTATTTCTTTGAGGTTTTGGACAATTAATTTTATATTTGCTTAATTTGTCCATTAAATTCATAAAGAAAGGTAAATCTTTTTTTTGAACCCTTTTTTCAAAAAGTGTTAGTATGAATTTTTTATTTTTTGTTTTTAAAAGATAATTGGTATTTTCAATACCTTTCTTAATACCTTCAAAATGAATTATTTTACCAATATTATAACTCTTCTCAATTGATTGAACATCTTTAGAATAAATTTTAGTATAAATTGCCATCTAGTTTAATTTTCCTGGAATTTTAAATGTTATATTTTCCTTAACTATTTCTATTTCTTCTATAGCTACTGTAAATTTTTTTTTTAAATCATTTATAAAATTATCAACCAATATTTCAGGAGCAGAAGCTCCTGATGAAATTCCTATAGTTTTATATTTTTCAATTTCATCAAGAGGTACAGCACTTTCAGAATGAATTAATCTCGAATTCGTACATCCAGAATTTCTTGCAACCTCAACCAATCTTAAAGAGTTAGATGAATTTCTGCTTCCAATAACAAAAAACATATCACACTTTTCTGCAATTTTTTTAACAGCCGCTTGCCTATTTGTTGTTGCATAACAAATATCCTCTTTCTTTGGTTCTTTAATTTCTGGAAATTTCTTCTTTAAAGCTGATATTATTTCTTTTGTATCGTCGACCGAAAGAGTTGTTTGCGTAACAAAAGCTAATTTTTTTTTAGAATTATTTTCATAATTATTAACATCATCAACGCTTTCAATTAGATCTATTTCACCTTTAGGAATTTGACCCATAGTTCCTATAACTTCTGGGTGATTTTTGTGGCCAATTAGTAAAATTTGTAATCCATTTTTATTTAAATTTTCTGCTTCTCTATGAACTTTTGATACAAGCGGACATGTTGCATCCACATATTCCATTTTAAAACTTTCCGCTTCAATAGGAACTTTTTTTGGTACACCGTGAGCAGAAAAAATTACTGGTCTAGTTTTATCTTTTATTTCATGAAGTTCTTCTACAAAGATAGCGCCGATTTTTTTAAGACCATCAACAACATGTTTATTATGAACAATTTCATGCCTTACATAAACTGGTGCTCCGTATTTATCAATGCTTTTTTTAACAATTTCTATAGCACGCTCTACGCCAGCACAGAACCCACGAGGAGCAGCGAGTAAAATTTTAATTTCTTTGCTTTTCATTTTTTTCTAAAAGATATTCCAGCAATATATGTGGAAAGGTTAAAGACGCCAAACCAATAAATATTACTTTTGATATAGCATTATCAAAAAAGTAATAATTATTTAAAAAAAATAGAGATATTAAGAACAAAACAGCAGTTAAAATAGTTAATGGTACTGCTTTTATTAAAAATTCTTTAAATCCTTTAATAAAATTTTTTTTATTAAGTTCATTAGATAATTTAAATGAATGTCTAACAGAATGCAGAAAGCAAAAATAAATTGTAAATGCCAAAATTGGGCTCAAGAAATAGTTTAGTAAAAGGATGGACATAAAATCCATTAATAGCAATGATTTAATATCAATTTGTTTATTTAATGAAATAACAATATTTGCAAATAAACTAATTGCTATAAACACATATAGAAATTCATTTGATATAAATAAACTTTGCGAAATGTCAAAATTTAAATTATTGAAAATATTTAGAGTTTCAGTTTTATGTAATAACAATGGAGCCGTTATAACAAGAGACCCTTTAAAAAAGTAAATTAAATCAAGATTAGATTTCTTGTTTATAAACTCAGAGTCCTCTTTGCCAAAATGAAATGATGCGACTATTAAAAAAATTAATAATAAAATTTTAGAAAATAACATCCATAATAGAATTATACTTATTCCGATAAGAATATATGTAATATAAAATATTGAAGTAGATTTATAGTTTAGCAGTTTTAGTAATTTTTTTCCTTTTATATGATCCAACGCTCCATGTGATATTCCTAAACTTAATATAAGAAACAAACATAAAATAAGCAGACTATTGTCTCTTAAAAATTCAAATGCTGACAATAATATACATAAATTAAAAAAAATTAATGAATGATAATAATTAATTTTATTCATCTAATTTAAAAAATATTTTTAATAAAGATCCATTTAGGCATTTTTAAGATTATTTCCAAATCCTCAAAAATATTACTTTTATTTGATAGAAATTTTATAACTGTTTTGGAAGACGCTTTAAACATATTTAAAAATATTTTTTGCATTTTGTCTGGATTGTTTATAAGAACATTTAAAAATATATTATCAAGAAACTCATATTTTTTTCCAATATGGTAAGCTTTTATGTTTTGAATTTTTTCAATATTATTAGTTATATATTTACTATGATCTTGGATATTAAGAAAAGTATATCCAGTGCTTAAACGTGTCATGCCTCCTGCAGATCCAATATTAATTTTGTTTTTCTCTATTTTATTTAATGGATAGAATAAAGGTATAGCCCCTTTTTCTTGATAATTAATTTTATAACTTTTTATTTTAAGAGTTTCTTTTATATATTTTTCTAGCTGAATATCATAATCATTTAATGATTTGTCATCCATTTTTGATAACCAAGTTGTTTCAATTAAAGCCTTATTTTTTGCGAAAGGTAATGTATAAAAAAAGTGAACATTATCTCTTTGATCACAATCAAAATCCATTAAGTTAAAAATTTCATCATCAAAAATATCTCTAGGAGTTTCAATTTCTATACCTTTAAAGTGTTGCCAAAGATTTTTTTGATAATTTTCTTTTGACGGAATGCTATTAAATATAAATGAATTGTTTAAGTTTATTTGATCTGTATTTTTAAAAAATCGAATATTTTTATTTTGTTTTAATTGATTTAAAACTTTTCCATAAAATAAACCGCTGTCTATAGCTTGGTAAGGATACTCTTTATTTACAACTTCATGCGATCCAAATCTAGAATTGATAGAAAAATTGTTCCAATTTTTAATAACACAGTCATCAAAATTATGATCAGTTACTTTCCAAAATGACCATGTTTTGTCTCTTTTATACTCATCTCTAGTTTCAACTATAGCTAAAGTTTTATCTTTTAATTTTTTATTTATATCTAGCTCATAAGCTAATGATAAACCAGCGCAGCCACCACCCAAAATAATATAATCAAATTCTTTCATTTATATCAATTTCTTCATTTATTATGCCATGCTCTGCTTTTCTTAAATGATCATTATTTTTTATAAAAAAAAGTTTAATTAGATCAAATAAAGCAAAGAATGTTTGATATGACTTTTCAATATTGGAAACATAGATTTTTCCAGAATCTTTATAATTTTGAATGTTTTTTTTTTTTAAAATTTTATTTCCGATTTCTTTATAAACTCTTCTTGCAACTAAAATTGATAGCCTACAATTAAATGGAATTTCTTTTATTGATGCAAATGAACTTGTGTAAAAAAGTTCTGCTATTTTTAAAGTATTTGTAATTGTATTAAAATCTGATTTAATATATTGTCTATTTCTTTTACTATCTTCCACAACATCTCTAGCTATATTTGTAAGCTGCATGGCAATACCTAAATCAATTGCGGCCTTTAAAGAATTAAATGATTTAACATTTAAAATTCTTGCCATCATTAAACCAACTGTTCCAGCTACTCTATAAGAATAAATTAGTAATTCTTTAACAGTATTTATCTTTAGCTCTTTTTTTAAATCTGACTCAACTCCATCAAATAAATCATAAATTACAAGATGAGAAATATTTACTTCTTGTGCTAGATTATGAAAATTTTTTATTATCAAGTTTTCAAAATTTTTTTTTTTAAAATCATCTTTAAATTCATTAAATTGTTTTATTTTGTTATTTAAGTCTAAATCTTGATCAGCGATATTGTCTATGGTTCTACAAAAATCATAAAGAACTGAGCACTTTTTATATATTTTCTTAGGTAAAAAAAAACCTGCCCAATTAAATGATTTTGCATATATTGATAGATAATTTTGAGACATTAAAAAATTTTATCCAAAATTTTTGCAGAAGATAGCACTCCTGGTATCCCTGCGCCTGGGTGAGTTCCAGCTCCTACTAGATATAAACCATCACAAATCTCAGATTTATTATGAAATCTAAAGTAAGCAGATTGGCTAAATTTAGGCTGAATAGAAAAGCCTGATCCATGTTTTGTATTTAGTTCTTTTTCAAAATAATCGGGAGTTAAGTAAAAGTCTTCAACAATATTTTCTTTAAGATTTGGTAATAAACTATTTTCCATTTTATTTATTACAAGAGTTTTCATTTTATCCCCTTCAATTGACCAATCTATTTTTGATTGATTATTTGGAACTGGCACTAAAACATAAAAACAATCATGACCTTCAGGAGCCATAGATTTATCTGTAGCTGTTGGTCTATGTAAATAAAAACTAATATCTTTATTTAATTTTTTCTTCTCAAAAATATCATCCAAATGTTTTTTATATTTGTCCCCAAATTTAATTGTATGATGTTCAACATCATTATAAATTTTTTTTGTTCCAAAATAATATACAAATAAACCCATAGAATAATCCATTCTTTTTTTTTTCCATGTGAATAGTAAGTTGCTCTTTATTTCTTTTAACAACTCATTATAAATTGCAGGTGGATCAGCATTACAAATAACGTTGTCTGCCTGCAATTCTTTTTCATTTGCAAGTTTAACTGCTTGGATTTTATTTTTATTTGTAATTATATTAATTACTTCACACCCTTTTATTATCTTAATATCTTCTTCAAGCATTAGTTTTTCTAAAGCATTAATTATTTGACCTGTTCCACCTATTGAATAATGAATGCCCCATTTTTTTTCTAAATATAAAATTAAACCATAAATAGAAGTTGTAGTAAAAGGGTTACCTCCAACTAATAATGGATGCATACTAAATATTCTTCTTAGTTTTTCATTTTTTATAAATGAAGAAACTAATGAATAAACAGAATTATAACTTCTTAGTTTTAATAAAGCAGGCAGTTGTTTAATCATGAAAAAAGATTTATCAAAAGGAACATCTGAAAGCTCCACAAAACCTTTATCAAATATTTTTTTCGTAAATTTAACTAATTTTTGGTAACCATCAAAATCATCTTTGGAAATTTTTTCAATTTGATTTTTCATTGAGTTTTCATTTCCAGAATAATCAAACTTGTAACCATCTTCGAATACAAATCTATACCAAGTATCTAATGAAGAAATTTTTATATAATCTTCAGGTTTTTTATTAAATAACTTAAAAAGTTCATATATTAAATAAGGAGCGGTAATTACAGTAGGGCCTGCATCAAAGGTAAAGCCATTTTTTTTGAAAACTCTTGCTCTCCCCCCAAGATCAGGATGTTTTTCAACTAGTGTTACCTTGTGGTTTTTTGCTCTTAATCTTAATGCAGCTGCTATTCCACCAAATCCTGAACCTATTACTACTGAATTCATTTTATATAATTTATATTATTTTAAGAGAAATTAACGAAATTATCTATAAAGGATTATGAATTTATATTTTTAAGGGCTATTTTTGTTTCCTCAAGATTTTTTTCAAATAGAGCATCCAATTTTGATTGATCAACTGATGTAGTTATAATTTTTTTAACAGAATTAACGGCTAATTTTATAGAGTCATCTTTAATTTCTTTAATTGCAGCCTCTTTCATTTGAGCAATTTTTAGCTGTGTTAAATTTTTCTTAATTTCTACAGACTTGTAAAATTTTTCGTTCATATCAATAATTAACTTTTCACTATCTTTTTTTGCCTGTTCGCTAATTTTTTTAGTTTCAATTTTTATATTATCTAGCCTATTTTGTGCTTTATCTAATAATACTTTAGACTCAGTCCTTAGTCTTTCACTTTCATCTATTTCATTTTTGATATTTTTTATCATATTTGAGAGTAAATCATTAATTTTTTTTGGAATTTTTAAATATATTAAACCTCCAAAAAAAATTATAAATGATATTGCCACCCAAAAAGTTGCATCAAATTTCATATAATTTATCCTTATTTTTTTTTGATAAATCTTCGACTATTGCAGTAATACTACTATTATTTACTTCGAGCCCTGTTATTTGTTTTATTAAATCAGCTGAAGCCTCAATGGCTATCTTATTTATTTTTTCAGGCGATGATTTTTTAAGGTTATTTATTTCATTCTCAGCAACTTTAATCTCTTCATTTATTTCACTTTCTAAGGAATATCTTTTTTTTTCAATATCTTTCAAAATTTTTTCCCGTGCTTGAGTAAAATAATTTTTTGCTTCATTTTTTGTATTTAAAATAATTTTTTCATATTCATTGTCTTTACTTTCAGCGGCTTCTTTTTGTTTTTCAGCTGTTTCAATATTTTCTAAAATCTGTGCTTTTCGTATTTCTAAGTTACTACTTATTTTTGGCAAAATAAACTTAGATAAAATTATAAATAGTCCACCGAAAGTTAAAATTAACCAAAATATTTGCGAAACCCAAAATTCTGTATTTAACTGCGGCATGCCTTCAGTTTCAGCACTTTGTGCTATAGAAAAAAACACAAAATTAAAGTTTATATAAAAAAATATTTTTTTTAACATCAACTTTAAAAAGCGAATAGAATAATTAACGCAACAACAAGTCCAAATAATCCTGTTGCTTCAGCTAACGCAAATCCCAAAAGTAAATTTGGAAATTGTTTTTGAGCTGCAGATGGATTTCTCATTGCTCCTGACAAATAATTTCCAAAAATTATTCCAATTCCAACTCCAGCGCCAGCTAATGCTATTGCCGCAAGTCCTGCTCCAATCATTTTTGCTGCTTCTAGTTCCATTATATCCTCCTTTGTTTTTAATGGTGTAAATTTAATGCATCATTTAAATAAATGCATGTTAAAATTGCAAAAACATATGCTTGAAGAAAAGCAACTAATATCTCCAAACCTGTAAGTGCAACAGAAAAACTAAGTGGAAGCCATCCACCTATTATTCCAAGACTTACTACGAAGCCTCCGAATACTTTCATCATTGTGTGTCCAGCCATCATATTTGCAAATAATCTTACCGAAAGACTAATTGGTCTACTCAAATATGAGATTATTTCTATGATAACAATTAAAGGTAGCAAAACTATTGGGACTCCACTAGGAACAAAAAGTTTTAAATATCCCAAACCATGTTTTAAAAAACCAATGACTGTAACACCAATAAATATAAATGCTGCCAGAACAAACGTAACTATAATATGACTCGTTACAGTAAAAGAATATGGGATCATGCCAAACATATTACAAAATAATACGAACATGAATAAAGAGAATATAAAAGAAAAATATGGTTTGGCTTTTGAACCAGCGGTATCGCTTATCATTTTTGAAATAAAAGAATAACTTAATTCTGCTAATAACTGCATTTTGTTAGGAATCAATGAATTTTTTTTTGAACCTAAATTAAATATTAATAATATGGCTATAGAACTTACAACCATAAATAAACTTGCATTAGTAAATGAAATATCAATTTCTCCTAGTTTAACTTCTGGTCCAATTCTATAAACATTGAATTGATGCATCGGGTTTGTTGCCATAAATATCTTCTACTTTTGCATTTTTTTTGCAGATCGCACCACATTCATTATTCCGGCAACTACACCTACAAAAAAAAATATTAAAATTAACCAAGGTTTAGTACCAAACCAATTATCTAAAATAAACCCAATAATTGTCCCAACTGCTACCGCAGAAACTAATTCTGTGCTCATTTTGAATGCTATTCCCAAGTTGGACTTTGGATTTACCTTTTTTTTTGAATTTTTAACTCTTACTTTTTCTTTTGCAATTTTAAGGCGAGTTTTAAACTGTTCATGCTGCATTTATTGAATTTAAGCGACCATACCCTCAGCTTTTTGTAAGTCAACTGACACTAATTGACTTATTCCTTTTTCGGGCATTGTTACTCCATAAAGTCTATCCATTTTAGACATTGTCAATGCATGATGAGTTACAATTATAAATTTTGTACTAGTTATTCTTGTTAATTCTTCAAGTAAATTACAAAATCTTGTTACATTTGCATCATCAAGTGGAGCATCAACTTCATCCAATACACAAATTGGTGCTGGGTTAGTTAAAAAAACCGCGAATATTAAAGAAAGCGCAGTTAAAGCTTGTTCTCCACCTGATAGTAAAGTTATTGATTGAAGCCTTTTTCCTGGAGGACTAACTAACATTTCAAGCCCTGCATCTAAGGGATCATCAGAGTCAACTAACTCTAGTTTGGCGCTACCCCCATTAAATAATTTAGTATATACCTCATTAAACTTTCTGTTTACTTTTTCAAAAGCATCTAAAAGTCTTTCTCTTCCCTTTTGATTTAATTCATTAATACTTTCTTTTAGTTTGATAATTGCATTAACGAGATCTTGTCTATCTTTCTCCATTTTTTTAATTTCTGTTTCGTATTTACTAGTTTCTTCATCAGCTCTTAAATTTACCGATCCTAATTTTTCTCTTTCTCTCTTTTTTTCATCTAATAATTCTTCTTGTGTTACAGAATCTGGGAATTCTTGTGATTCATCTAAATTTGAAAATTCCAGAATATTCTTTTCATTTAAATTTAATTCAGTATCTATTCTCTCAAGAAGATCGTTTCTTCGTTTATTCAAACCCTCTACGGTTGCACTTGAACTAGCTTTTCTTTCTCTAATCTCAATCGAACTTTCTTTTGTGAGATTTAGGTTATTTCTTAGTTCAATAATTTTGTTATCTAATTCTTCAATATAAGTTTCATTTTCACTTTTCTCTTTTTCAGAAAGTCTTAGGTTTTCTGAAATTTTACCTTTTTTTTCTGCTTGGGTTTGTGGTTGATTTTCTAATTTTTCTAATCTTATTAATAATTTTTTCTTTCTTTCATTTAGTTCTTTGATCATTTTTTCTGAGTTCACTAAAAGATTTTTCCAGCTTTCTATTTCTTTTTCAATAGCATTTATTCTTTCATTTCTTTTTACAGATTCGTTTTTTATACTTTGATTTTTACTATAATTGTCTGCATACAATTCTATAATTTTCTTACAGTTTTCTAGAACATTTATTGCATCATCATTTTTTTTAGCATTTATAAGTTCTTTAACTTTGTCAATTTCTGTTTTAAGTTTATTTTTTGAAGCTTCTAAATCCTCGTTAGATTGTTTTTCAGTTTCATAGTATTTGGAGTCGATTTCAATTAACTCGTGTTTTTCCTCCTTGATTCTTTTTTCATTTGAATTTGCATCTATTACTATACTTTTTTCTCTATCAATATCTTCATCTATAGTTTTGAGAGAATTTTTTATACTTTCAATATCATTTTTAATTCTATTACTTTCTTCGTCCAGACTTTTTATTTCAAGGTTAAGTCTTTGAATTTTTGAAAGATTTTCAATATTTTTATCTCTAATTGGAGTGACTTTGTTTGTTTCGTTATTAATTTGTATTTCTATTTCTTCAAGTTTTTTATTGAAATCTTTTACTTCATTGTCTGCCTCTTTATTTATTTCATTTTCTAATTTTATTTCATTATCAATATCTCTAAGCTTTAAAAAATAAAGTCCTGCTTCTATTTTTTTAATATCTTCTGAAATTAATTTATATTTCATTGCTTCTGCTGCTTGTTTTTGCAAATTAATTAACTGTTTTTCCTGTTGTCTTCTTAATTCATCTGCTCTTTTTAAATTATTTTCGGCAGCACTTAATCTTAGCTCGGCCTCATGTCTTCTCACATGTAGTCCAGATATTCCCGCTGCCTCTTCCAGTATTGCTCTCCTGTCAACAGGTTTAGATGTTACAAGGGCTCCAATCCGTCCTTGACTAATTATTGAAGGTGAGTGTGCACCTGTTGATAAATCAGCAAAAAACATTTGAGCATCTTTAGCTCTAACTTCTTTATTATTAATATAAAATTTAGATCCTTTATCTTTTTCTATTTTTCTTTTAACCTGAATTTCATCTATTTCTTTATACTGGTATGGACCATCTTTATTATTATTAAATAAATTTATTGAAACTTCAGCAATATTTTTTGATGGTTTGTTAGAGGTCCCAGAAAAAATAACATCTTCCATACCCGATCCTCTCATACTTTTTGCTGATGTTTCTCCCATACACCATCTTAAGGATTCAACGATATTTGATTTTCCACATCCATTTGGTCCTACTATTCCAGTCAAACCTTCTTCAATCAAAAAATCTGTTTTTTCAGCAAATGATTTGAAACCATTTAATTGGATTTTTTTAAACTCCATTCATTAGTTTATATCATTTTTTCAAGAGTTTTTTTCAAATTTTTATATGTTAGTGATTTTTCGAACTTTTTGTTATTAATTATTAAGGTAGGAGTAGCATTTAAATCGTATTTTTTTGTAGCTTCGATTCGATCCTCTAAAATATGATCTTCCATTTTCTTATTTTCAATACATTTGTAAATGTCAATATCAAATTTTTTCGAGTCAAAAATTTTTATAAGATTAGAATTAATCTCTTCGATTGTACTTCCCTTAACCCATTCACTCTGGTTATTATATAAAAAATGTAAAATGTTTGAGTTTCCATCATTTTTGCAGTGAGCAATTTTTGCAGCATTTAATGCAGCTAAGTCCAGAGGAAAATTTCTAAATTCTATTTTTACTAAGCCATTATCAATAAAATTTTTTTTCAAATCAGGATAAACTTTTTTATGAAAGTCTCCGCAGTGTCCACATGTAAGGGATTCATAAATTATTATATGAATTTTTGCATTTGGATTTCCTTCAATTATAGAATTAATTTTTGTTTCAGAATATGAATTTGAAAAGGAAAAAAGGTAAAATAATAAAATTAAAGTTATTTTTTTCATTTTTTTTTATCTTTAAAAGTAACTAATTTAATTGAATTAACAAGATTGTATCCAATAAAATTATTTATTCTAGATATTATTATTTTTCTAGAGTATTCAACTTCAATTTCTTTTCCTCTTTTTACGTTAATATAAAGTCTTTTTATTCCAGAATTTTTGTAATTTTTTAGAGATTTAGGGTAGCATGCGGTAAAAAGATCATTTCCCACTATCTTTTTCCAATTTTCAATAATTTTTGAATAAATATTGGCTTTTTTAAAAAAAAATTCTCTAACATTCTTTGGCAAACTATCTTTAAAGGATCTTAGACCTTGAATTGGTTTCTTTCTCTGCCTACTATTATTTTTTAAACGCATATGAAGAAACAAAACATATCAAATAAAATTCTTAATTGGTACGATAATAATAAACGAGATTTGCCATGGAGAAAAAAAGTTTCTAAAAATCAGAGACAATATTTTACTTTAGTTAGTGAATTTATGCTTCAACAAACTCAGGTCAAAACAGTCATACCCTATTTTAATAATTTTATTTCCAAAATTCCTAATTTAAATAGGTTATCAAAAGTAAGAGATAGTAAGCTAATGAAATGTTGGGAAGGTTTAGGATATTATTCCAGAGCAAGAAACTTAAAAAAAACTGCAAAAATAATTATAGATGAATTTCAAGGCGATCTTCCAAGTAATGAGGAAGACTTAAAATCTTTACCAGGAATAGGCGAATATACCTCTAGAGCTATAATGGCTATCGTATTTAATAAAAAAATTATTCCTTTAGATGGAAATGTAGAAAGGGTAATAAAAAGAATTTTTAATTTGAAAAAAAACAAAGAAATTTCTAAAGAAAATTTATATAAAAAAAAAAATTTTTTTGGAGAAAATAATAGAGCAAGTGATTATGCTCAAGCCATTATGGAAATAGGCGCACTAATCTGTAAACCTTTAGATCCTTTGTGTAATAAATGTCCAATTTATAAAAACTGTGAATCATTTAAAAAGAAAGATTTTGATATAGTTTCAATTAATAAATTTAATAAGCAAAAATTTTTTGAAGCAAGTATTTTTAAAAATAAATATAAAAAATATTTTTTTTTAAAAAATCAAAAATTCAATTTTTTAAAAGAAATGCCCATCTTTCCAATGAAAGAGATAACAAAATTGAAATATGAAAATCATATTGGAAAAAAAATTAATATTAAAATTTCTAATATGGATATGAGAATTGCATTAAAAAAAACTAAAATTTCTCCAAAATTTAAAAACGGTTTTTTAATAGGATTAAATGAATTAAGTAGTTGGACTTTACCTTCGTTTACAAAAAAAATATTAAATACAGTAAAAAGAACTTAATGAAAAAAATTGCAATTATAGGAGGCGGAATTTCTGGTTTGTATCTTGCGAATATTTTTAACAATCATCCAGAGTTTGATTATAAAATTTTTGAAGAAAGAGAGAAATTTAATTTTATAAACGGATATGGAATTCAATTATCAGTAAATAGTATTAAACTTCTCAATAAAATTGGCTTTAAAAATTTACCTGCTTCCGAGTTATGTTTTCCATCTAAAGTTAATTTTTTTCAGTCAAGCAATTCTAGTAAAATTTGTGATATAGATCTTTCTCAATTTAATGATAATTTAAACAGATACACAACTATAAAAAGATCAACTTTATTAAAATTTCTTTTAGAAAGTATTCCTAAAGATAAAATTAAGTTTAATATAAATTTAACTCATTTAGATTATGGTAATTATATAAAAGCGCATTTTTCTAATAATTCGCAGGAAAATTTTGATTTTTTAATAATCGCTGATGGTATTTTTTCAAAATCTAAATTTATAGTTTCAAAAGAAAGTTCAAAGCCAAAATATAATAATAGTATAGCCCTAAGAGCAAAACTTAATGAATATGATGATAATAATATTTCAATTTTTATGGGAGCAAATTTTCATTACGTAATTTATCCTGTAAATCAAAATAATGAATACAATTTTGTAGCAATTTTTAAAAAAAATTTAACTCATGAAGAGTTAAATAGCCAAAAAATCTATCAGTCTGAAACTTTTTTAAGTTGTTTGAAGAAAATATTAAAAAAAAATTCAAACATTAAATTTGAAAACTTGAGTCAAATTAAAGCTTTTCCTGTGTTTGTAAGTAGTAGTATTCCATCAATAAATCAAAAAAATACTTTTTTATCTGGTGATGCTTTATTCGCTTTTTCTCCTTCTTTTGCACAAGGGGCTTCACATAGTATTGAAACAGCACAAGATATATTTCAAAGTATTTTTAGCGGTTCAGACAATTTATATAAAAGTAGAATTAATAAAGTTTATAAAATTAATTGGAGATCAAAATTAAACCATTTTGCATTTCATTTATCAAATCCCATTAATATATTGATTAGAAATATTACTTTAAAATATCTTTCAAAGAATAAAAAGTTTCTTGATAGCTATTTAGGAAGAATTTATAGGAATTAGTTTGTCGGTTTCAATCTTTGTCTCAAATCATCAATTGGTTTAAGTGAATTTCCAGATTTGTAATGCCAAAATGTCCATCCATTACAACTTTCTGCACCAATTATTTTGGCTGCTATCTTATGAATTGAACCCTCAGACTGCTGATATTTAATACTTCCATCAATCATTATTTTTGCATTAATTTTTTTCTTTTGATCATAAATTTCAGTACCTGGTTTTATAAGTCCCATTTCTATTAAAGAGCCAAATGGAACTCTTGGTTTAGATCTATTATTTTGCAATGTATCTAAATATTCATCTTCAATTGCTTTTGTATTTTTAATTCTTTTACTTGCAGCATCAAAATATTTTTTTTCTTTTTCAATTCCAAAGTAATACCTGCTCAGTTTTTTAGATACAACTGCCGTAGTTCCAGAACCTAAAAAAGGGTCTAAGATGGAATCATTCTTATTTGATGATGCTAAAATTATTCTGTGTAACAAAGACTCAGGTTTTTGTGTAGAATGTACTTTTATCCCATTATTTTTAAGTCTTTCTTTACCGCTGCAAATTGGAAGGTTCCAGGTAGATCTCATTTGAAGATCATCGTTCAAACACTTAAGCGATTGATAATTAAATGTATATTTAGATCCTTCTTTTTTAGAAGCCCAAATTAATGTTTCGTGTGCATTTGTAAATCTTGTACCTCGAAAATTTGGCATCGGATTATTTTTATTCCATATTACGTCGTTAAGTATCCAGAAACCCAAATCTTGAATTATAGATCCAACTCTAAAAATGTTATGGTAGCTACCAATTACCCATATAGTTCCATTTTTTTTTAAAATTCTTTTGCATTCGGTCAACCAACTAAAAGTAAAATCATCATAACTCTTAAAACTGTCAAATTGATCCCATTTATCATCTACAGCCTTAACCATTGATCTATCTGGTCTGCTTAATTCTTTTTTTAATTGAAGATTATATGGAGGATCAGCAAAAATAAGATTAAAAGTTTCATTCGGAATTTTTTTTAATTCTTTAAGACTATCTCCATTTATAATTCTATTTTTAAAATTTAGATTATTCATTTTATATTTTCGAATTAGACTCCAGAGAGGAGTCTACGTCAACCTGTGATTGAATTATTTTGAGTCTACTTGTGACTAATTTTTTTTGAGACTCAATATCTTGTGTATAGGTTTAAATGTTTTTCTGTGAAATTTAGTTATTCCAAATTTTTTAATAGCTCTTATATGTTCTTTTGTTCCATAACCTGCATTCAAATCCCATTTGTAGCTTTTAAATTTTTTTGACATAACCCTTATTAGTTTATCCCTAGAAACTTTTGCGATTATAGATGCTGCAGATATTTCAGGTATTTTTTGATCACCTTTTATTATGGTCTTAATTAAATAATTTTTAATTTCAGGAGATTTATTGCCATCAATTAGAACTATTTTTGGTTTCATTTTAAGTTTTTTAATTGCCCTTTTCATTGCAAGTATGCTTGCATTTAAGATATTTACTTTTTCCACTTCTTTTAATGAAGCTGAAGCTACAGCCCATATAGAATTTTTTTTAATATATTTTGCTAAAATTTCTCTCTTTTTTTTATTAAGCTTTTTTGAATCTTTTATTTCATTTTTATTTATATTTTTATTTAAAATAACTGCTGCTGCATAAACAGGTCCAATTAAACTTCCTCTTCCCACTTCATCAACACCAGCAATCATTAAATTAAAATACCTAATTCATCTACTTTTTTTCTAATTTCTTTTAAATCTACCCATGAATATTTTTTTTGATCAGGTTGTCTCAATAAATATGCAGGATGAAAAGTAATCATACTTAGGTAGCTTTTATTATCTATAATTATATCTTTCCAAATACCTCGTTCTCTTGAAATCTTAATTTTATTACCAAACAAAGATTCCATTGCAGTACTTCCCATTAAAATAAGAATTTTAGGGTTGATGATTGATATGTGTTTTCTTAAAAAATTGGAGTATCGTATAATTTCAGAGGGTTCAGGTTTTCTGTTATTTGGAGGTCTATAATTAACTACATTAGTAATATAAATATTTTTTCTATTCATATTTATTGCATTTAACATCTTGTTTAATAATATTCCCGCATCTCCTACGAATGGTTTGCCCATTTCATCTTCCTTTTGGCCTGGTCCTTCACCAACAATCATTATTGAACTATTTGCATCCCCATCACTAAAAACTAATTTAGATGAGTTATTTTTTAAATCACAGTCCTTTATGTTGGATATTTTTTCTTTTAAATTTTGTAAAAGTTTATCTTTATTTTCAATTTTGGGTTCATTTTTAAGTCTATTTAATGGTTTATTGTTAAAAATGTATTTAATATCATAGGAATTAATTAATTCTAAGCTTATTATATCATCTTGATTTTTTTCGTTTAAGGTCATTAATTATTAATATGCAATTAAATTTAATAAAAATCTTTATTATAATATTTTTAATTTTTTATCAAACTTCATCATACTCAAAAAAAGTAGATAATATAAATTTCAACCAGAAGTACTTATCAGATTATTTTTCAGCTTTATTGGCTTATGATAATCAGGAAAATATCAAAACTTTAAAATATTTTAATCTATCAAAACCACTGGTAAGAGAACATGATAATTTTTTAAAAGAATACACTTTTTCTTTAATTATAAATGGTAAGATTTTAGAAGCTATAAAGCAAATAAAGTATTGGGAAGGAAAAGAAAATTCTAATTTTTTTGAAGCAAAAGTTCTTCTTTTAATTGATAGTCTTATAAATAAAAATTATTCCAAAAGTTCAAAATATCTTTTTGATTTAAGATCTTTTCAAAGAAAAGATACTTATCAATTAATAATTTTTGAAACACTAAAAAGTTACACCTACTTATTTGAAAAGAAAAAAATAGAAAAAGAGAATAATGGAAATTTTGGGAGATTAAGTTTAATTACCGAGTCTTTCCAAAATTGCTATTTAGATACAAAAGAGAAAAATCTTCATTTTTTTAATTTAATTAATTCTGAAAAAGCTGAAGGTGATTATTCAAGGTACTTATTTTTCTATATATCAAATTTAATAGAATATAATAATTATAGTTCTGCAATAAATATAACAAATGAAATTGATCCTATATCAAGTGGTTTATTAGTTTCGCAAACTAAAGATTGGATAGAGAAAGCCAATTATACAAAATTTAAAGAGGTATTTTCTTGCAAAAATGAAAGTCACTTATTAGCAGAATTTTTTTATCTTATTTCAAATTTATATTCTTCACAGAAAAATTACGAAAAATCTAATTTTTTTTTACATATATCTAATTATTTAAATCCTAAATTTTATTTTAATTTATCATTATTAATTGAAAATCATTATCTAGCAGATAATTATGATTTAGCTAAAAATTTATTAAAAAAATTTAAAAAAAATGAAGAAGTTTACTATTGGTATAGAATCAAGAAAGAAGCTCAAATTATAGGTAAAAAAAAAAATAAAAAAAAATCTTTAAATTTTATTGAAAAAGAATTTCAAACTTTAAATAAGTCTAATCCAAGAATTATTTTTGATATGGCAACTATATATAAAGGTTTTGAAAATTATTATAAGGCAATTGATTTATATTCTACTCTTCTACCAAGTTTAGAAAATAATTTAGATTCATATGCTGATGTTCTTTACAGAAGAGGAAGTTGTTATGAAAGGATAGGAAACTATAAAAATTCTGATAAAGATTTATTAAAATCTTTAGAAATAATTCCCAACGATCCTTATGTGATGAATTACCTAGGCTATAATTGGCTAGAAAGAAATCATAAAATATATGAAGCAATTGAAATGCTTGATAAGGCTTATAAACAAAAAAAAGATGATCCATATATAATTGACTCAGTCGGATGGGGTTATTATTTAATAGGAGACTTTAAAAATGCAGAACGATTTTTAAAAAAAGCAGTTCAATTAATGCCCTACGATCCAATAGTTAATGATCACTATGGAGATATACTTTGGATGCTAAATAAAAAAATACAAGCTAAATATTTTTGGCAAAGTGTTTTAAATCTAGATACAACCGAAGAACAGATGAAGAAAAATATAAAAAAAAAATTATTGATTGGAATTGAGAAAATTTAATAAATGAACTTTTTCAAAATAAAATCATATGCAAAGATTAATTTATCTCTAAAAGTTATAAGAAAATTAAAATCTAAATTACATAGAATAGAAAGTCTTGTTACTTTTGTAAACTTATTTGATGAAATTCAAATTAAAGAAACACAAAATAAACATAAAATTATTTTTTTTGGAAAATTTTCGAAAAATATTTCTACCAAAAATACTATAAATAAACTTTTGAATATTTTAGATGAAAACAAATATTTAAAAGATAAAAAATTCTTAATAAAAGTAAAAAAAAATATACCTATGAAATCAGGATTAGGTGGAGGATCAATGAATGCTGCATCAATTTTAAGTTATTTTCTTAAAAAAAAATTCTTATTTTTAAAAAAAAAGGAAATTAATAAAATCTCAAATTTAGTAGGTTCAGATGTAGTTTTGGGTTTAAAAAAAAAGAATACCATAATAAGTAGCGATGGTAGAATTCTAAGATTAAATAAGAGTATTGGATTACATGTCTTAATTGTAAAACCTAATTTTGGTTGTTCTACTAAAAAAATTTACAGAAGTGTTAGAGCTTTTTCAAAGGCTAGCAAAAATACAAACTACAGAAAATTATATAGTATTAGCAAAATAGCAAATTTAACAAATGATCTAGAGAAAATAGCGATAAAAAGACATCCACTTCTTCATAATTTGAAAAAGAATTTGCAAAATTTGCCAAAAGTAAAATTTGTTAGAATGACAGGTTCAGGATCAAGCTATGTTGCATATTTTAATTCAAAAAAACCTACAATTAATGCTGCAAGAACATTTAAAAAAAAGTATAAAAATTATTGGAGTATAGTAGCAAAAACTATATAAATTTTTTTTTTTATGTTATAGGAACTTAATTTTGGGGCGTAGCCAAGCGGTAAGGCAGCGGTTTTTGGTACCGCCATCCTAGGTTCGAATCCTAGCGCCCCAGCCAAATATGATAAATTTTTTTAAAAAATTTTATAAAAAAAACAAAAGTCATTTATCAATACAAAATGCATTTGAAGATATCAAAAACAAATCTGAAATTGGAAAATTATTTAGTTGCATATCAGATTTTTCAGAAAAAAGTGAAATTAGATATGTAGGAGGATGTGTTAGAAAAATTCTTAATAGTGAAAAAATAGATGATATAGATTTAGCAGTAAATTTAAATCCAAATCAGGTTCAAGATTTATTAAAAAATAATAAAATAAAATTTTTTGATGTAGGAATAGACCATGGAACAATAACTGCAAAAATTAACGAAAATTTTTTTGAAATCACATCCTTAAGAAAAGATATCTCTACTGATGGGAGGCATGCCAAAGTAGAATATACAGATAATTGGCATGAGGATGCTTCAAGAAGAGATTTCACTATGAATGCAATATATTCAGATATTAGTGGAAATTTGTATGATCCATTTAATGGCAAAAAAGATTTACAAGAGGGAGAAGTTAAATTCATTGGGAATCCTGAAGATAGAATAAAAGAAGATTATTTAAGAATTTTAAGATATATAAGGTTTTTTTCGATTTATAGTAAAAAAGAACATGATCCAAATTTAAAAAAAATAATAAGGAAAAATTTAAGTGGAATTTCAAAAATTTCATCAGAAAGATTGTTAGGTGAATTAAAAAAAATAGTTATTTCTGACGGATTTTTAAAACTAGTTAATGATGAATTCTCTTTAGAAATAATAAATCTTATTTTTCCACAATTAAAAAACATAAATTTATTTAAAAATTTAAATGAATATTCCTTGAAAATCTTTAAATCAAAGGATTTTATTTTTTTGATATCCTTAATGATTATTGATGAAACAGATAATTCTGAATATTTTTTATATAAATATAATATTTCTAATGAAAATAAAAAAAGAATAAGACAAATTAAAGAATTTTTTTCCAAACCTATTACAAAAGAATCTTTTTCAAAAAATAACATCAAAAGAATTTTATATTTTTATAACAAGAATTATTTCAAAGATTTAATAAATTTTTACGTTTTTAAATCAAGAAAAATAAATAAAAAAATTATTTCTACAGGAGAATATTTTAATGATCAGCCAGTTCCAATACTCCCTATTAATGCAAAAAAGTTAATCAATGAATATAAGATTAAAGAGGGCAAAGAAATTGGAGAAAAACTTAAAAAAATAGAAGATATTTGGATAAAAAATAATTTTGAAATTTCTAAAAAAGAAATAGAAAATGTAGTAAATAATTAAATATATTTAACTTCTATAATTTCAAAATTTTTAATACCTGCGGGAGTTGATATTTCCACTAAGTCTTTTCTCTTTTTTCCAATAAGGCCTTTCCCAATAGGAGATTTAAAATAAATTAGTTTTTTTTTTAAATCAGCCTCGTCTTTACCAACGATTTTATAATCTATTTTTTCATTAGTATCTAAATTTTCAAGAAAAACTGTTGAGCCAAATATTACTTTTCCATCATTATTTAATTTAGTCACATCTATTACATTTGCTCTTGCAATTAAGTCTTCTATTTCCTGAATCCTACCTTCGTTATATGATTGTTGTTCCTTTGCTGCATGATACTCTGCATTTTCTTTTAAATCTCCATGAGATCTAGCATCAGCAATTGCAGATACTATTTCAGGGCGTTTTTTTTCTTTAAGAAAAATTAGTTCTTCTTTTAAGTTTTCAAGACCTTTTAATGTTATTGGCTCTTTATCCATAAATTAATTCCATTTAGCTAATGGCGGAAGAGACATTAAAATCGCCTCAGTATTTCCTCCAGTTTGTAAGCCAAATTTTGTTCCCCTGTCGTAAAGTAAATTAAATTCAACATATCTTCCTCTTTTTTGATATTGAATTTCTTTATCTTTTGTAGTCCATTTTTTTTTGTATTTTTTATTTACTATTTCTCTAATTAATTTTTTAAAAGTAATGCCAACATCTCTCACAAATGCAAAATCACTTTTCCAACTTTTTTTTTTATAATCAAAAAAAATTCCACCTATGCCTCTAGTTTCTTTTCTATGTGCTAAATAAAAATATTTATCGCACCATTTTTTATATTTTTTGTAGTATTTTTTATTATGTCTATCGCAGCATTTTTTTAATTCGTTTTGGTACCATTTTTTAAGTTTATTATCTTTTATGCAAGGAGTAATATCTATTCCACCTCCAAACCAGCCGTAGGATGTAAAAATATATCTTGTATTAAAATGCATTGCGGGAACATGTGGATTTTTCATATGCATAACTATAGATATTCCAGAGGCCCAATAATTTGGATTATTTTTTGCTCCTGGAACTTTATTTTTGAAATCTTTTGAAAATTTTCCATAGACTTCAGAGAAGTTTACACCAACTTTTTCAAATAAATTTCCATCTTTTAATATTCTATATTCACCCCCTCCCTCATCTTTTTTTTCATTTTTTTTCCATTCTTTTGTTAGAAATTTTTTTTTATATTCAAGTTCTTCAATATCTTTACAGATCATATCTTGTAATATTTTAAACCAATTTTTTACTATTTGTTTTTTAATTTCTTTATCCATATCAAATATAATTTAATTGTCTTAAACTTTCTGAAAGAACAATTGAAACTGAAGTAGAGACATTTAATGATCTTTTTTTTTTTAGCATAGGTATTTTTAATTTATATTTTATTTGCTTCCGTATTTCTTCAGGAACTCCTGCGCTTTCTCTTCCAAATAAAATTGTATCCGATTTTTTAAATTTAAAGGAAGTATAAGATTTTTTTGATTTAGTTGTTATTAAAATTATTCTATTATTTTTTTTTTCTTTAAGAAAATCATCAAAACTTTTATAAAATTTAATAATATTTTCGCTCATATAATCCATCACAACTCTTTTAAATCTTTTATCATTAAATGAAAAACCACATGGTTCGATAATTTCAATTATAGCACCAAGACACGAACACGTCCTAATAATTGATGCTGTATTTTGAGGTATATCTGGCTCATAAAGTGCTATTTTAGGTGTAATTTTCAAATTTGTGTGTGTCATTGTATCAATGGAAAAATATATTTATTCTTATATGAAATCATATATTAGTGGATAATAAAGAGTTAATTTGATGTCTGAAGAAAAAAAATCAAAAAGAAGAGAATTCATATTTACAGCCTCTTATGCCTTAGGAGCGGTTGGGGTAGGAGCTACTGTTTGGCCATTAATTGATCAAATGAACCCTGATGCATCGGTTAAAGCTTTAGCAAGTACTGAAGTTGACATAAGTTCAGTCGAACCCGGACAATCGATTACAGTTTTATGGAGGGGAAAGCCAGTATTTATAAAAAGAAGAACAACAGAAGAAATATCCGAAGCAAGAAAAGTTGACTTAAAAGAATTAAAGCATCCAGAAAAAGACGAAGATCGAGCAAAAAATCCTGAGTGGCTTGTTATGCTTGGAATTTGTACGCATCTGGGATGTGTTCCATTGGGAGATAAAGGTGAATATGATGGATGGTTTTGTCCTTGTCATGGATCTCATTATGATACCTCTGGGAGAATAAGAAAAGGACCTGCTCCAACAAATTTAGAAATTCCTAAATATGAATTTGTTAATAACAATACAATAAAGATTGGATAAAATTTAATGAGTGATCATAACTACGTTCCTTCATCAAAACTTGGGAAATGGTTCAATGACAGATTACCTTTATTAACTTTAAGTGCACATTTAAGAGAATATCCAACTCCTAAAAATTTAAATTATTGGTGGACTTTTGGAGGAATTTTAACTTTTTGTTTAATTACTCAAATAGTGACAGGTATTATACTTGCAATGCATTATGTTGCTCATGCAGACTTAGCTTTCGAAAGCGTTGAGCATATTATGAGAAATGTAAACTACGGCTGGTTGATAAGATATGTACATGCAAATGGAGCATCTATGTTTTTTTTAGCAGTTTACATTCACATTTTTAGATCTTTGTATTATGGCTCTTATAAATCTCCAAGGGAAGTTATATGGATAATTGGCATGATTATATATTTTTTAATGATGATGACTGCTTTTATGGGCTATGTGCTTCCATGGGGTCAAATGAGTTTCTGGGGAGCTACAGTAATAACTAATTTATTTAGTGCAGTTCCTTTTTTTGGAGAAGCTATTACTAATTGGTTATGGGGCGGTTATGCAGTCGATAATCCTACTTTAACAAGATTTTTTAGTTTACACTATTTACTTCCATTTTTGATTCTTGGTTTGGTTATATTACATATTTGGGCATTACATGTTCCGGGAAATAATAATCCAATAGGAATTGATATTAAAAAGCCTTCAAAAGATACAGTTCCTTTTCATCCTTATATTGTAATTAAAGATTTATTTGCACTATTAATATTTTTAATATTATTCGCTTTTTTTGTTTTTTATTCTCCCAATATATTGGGTCATGCAGACAACTATATTGAAGCTAATCCAATGGTGACGCCAGCTCATATAGTTCCAGAATGGTATTTGTTACCTTTTTATGCAATTTTAAGATCTGTTCCCGATAAACTTTTGGGAGTTATAGCAATGTTTTTGGCAATTTTTGTATTGGTTATTTTACCTTGGTTAGACACCTCTAAAGTAAGATCTGCTATTTTTAGACCTTTATATAAACAGTTTTATTGGTTTTTGGTAGCTGATGTACTTATATTAGGTTATGTAGGAGCAATGCCTGCTGAAGGTATATATTTGTTAGTAGCAAGAGTTGCAACTGCATATTATTTTATACATTTTTTGGTGATACTTCCAGTATTAGGATTTAAAGAGAAAACCCTTGATATACCTTTGAGTCTTACTGAACCGGTACTAGGTGGGTCCACAAATCCATCATTAGCAAAAAATAAATCTGAGCTAAATTTTTGAATTATGAAAAATTTTTTTAAAACAATATTTGTTATTTTAATTTTAATTGTTTTTAATAATCAGAAAACTTTTGCTGAGGGTTCTGTTAAATTGCTTAAACAGGATTGGAGTTTTAAAGGTTTTTTTGGAAAATTTGATAGGGCCTCTCTTCAGAGAGGTTATCAAGTTTATACAGAAGTTTGTGCTTCATGTCATTCTATGAAATATTTAAGTTATAGAAATCTATCAGAAAAAGGAGGGCCAGAATTTTCTGAAGAGCAGGCAAAAGCAATTGCATCTCAATTTGAAGTTATAGATGGCCCGAATAGTGATGGCGAAATGTTTAATAGGCCAGCAAAATTGTCAGATAAATTTGTTAGTCCATATGCTAATGTTGAAGAAGCGCAGGCATCAAATGGGGGAGCCTATCCACCAGATATGTCTGTATTGGTAAAAGCAAGAAAGGGAGGGGCAGACTATATTTATTCTGTACTTTTAGGTTATTCAGATCCTCCAGCTGGTTTTGAATTAGATGATGGAGTTTATTATAATAAATATATGTACGGTAATAAAATTAAAATGGCTCAGCCGTTGTCAGATGGAATTGTTGAATATAGTGATGGAACTGAGGCAACAGAAGAACAATTGGCAAAAGATGTAGTAACCTTTTTGTCTTGGTCAGCTGAACCTCATTTGGAGGCTAGACATAAATCTGGTTTTAGGGCTATATCATATTTAATTATAATTACTATATTTGTTTATTTTAGTATGAAAAAAATTTGGTCACGTGTTGAAACGAATATTTAGTATATCACCATCCTGAACTATATAATCTTTTCCCTCTAATCTCATTTTTCCATTTATTTTTGAATTAATCCAGCCATTGTTTTTAACAAAATCGTCAAAAGCTATAGTTTCCGATCTAATAAATCCTTTTTCAAAATCAGTATGAATCGTTCCAGCTGCTTTTTGAGCATTAAAGTTACTTGGTATTGTCCATGCTCTAGATTCTTCAGGACCGGATGTAAAAAAAGTTTTCAGTTTTAAAAGATTATATCCTTTTCTAATTAAAATATTTAATCCAGTTTCATCTAAATTGATCATATTCATATATTTTTCTTTTTCATTTTTTTCTAATTGATTAATTTGATTTTCTATTTCTGCCGAAATAATAATGGTATTTTCTTCACCATTTTTTTTAATAAACTCATTTGTATAATTGTTTCCACTTTTAATATTTTCTTCTTCAACATTGCAAACAAATAAACTTGGTTTTACTGATAAAATGTTACTTTTTTCTATTATTTTTTTGTCAAAATAATTATTCAGAATTTCAAGATTTTGGTCTTTATTTATACAATCCATGGTCATTTCTAGTAATTTGATTTCCTCTTCAGCTATATTTTTTCTATTTTTTTTATCAATTCTTTTTTGAATGGATTCAAGATCAGCAAGTTTCATTTCTGTTTCTATGATTTCCAAATCTCTAATTGGATCTATATTTGCATTTACATTTTGAATATCTTTAGATTCAAAGCATCTAATTAAATGTATGATAGCATCTACTTCTCTTATGTGAGCCAAAAATTTATTTCCTAAACCTTCGCCTTTTGAGGCTCCCTTCACTAAACCCGCAATATCCATAAAAGAAATCGATGTATATATTTTTTTTTTTGAATTAGAAATTTCTGATAATTTATCCAATCTTTCATCTGGTACTGGAACAATTCCAATATTAGGATCTATTGTGCAAAACGGAAAGTTTTCCGCTTGGGCTTTGCTGGAATTTGTTAATGCATTAAATAATGTAGATTTGCCTACATTCGGCAAACCAACAATACCACATTTAAAACCCATTTATTTATTATTTACTGTGCTGGAGAATAATTCTAATTTTTTATCAATCAAAATGGCCAATGATTCCAAAATATTTTCTGTAGTTTCTTCTAATTGTTCTTTTTCTTCCTCATTGAAATTTGCTAAGACATAATCTGCTGAAGAAACTTTAGAGTCAGGTTTGCCTATTCCTATTCTTACTCTTGAATAATCTTTTCCAATAAATTTATCTATTGACTCTATACCATTATGACCGGCACTTGATCCTCCAACTTTAACTTTTATTTTTCCAAAATCTATATCTAAATCATCATGAAAAACAATTACGTCTTCTACTTCTATTTTGAAATATTCAATCAATTCTCTTATACATATTCCTGAGTTATTCATAAAAGTTAATGGTTTAATAGCATAAATTTTTTTATCACCAATTTTTCCTGTTGTTAGCAAGCCTTTAAATTTTGGTTTTTGTTTTGACAAATTAAATTTTCGATTAATGGCGTCTATTATTTTAAACCCTATATTGTGACGATTATCTTGACTGTTAGGTGCTGGGTTTCCTAAACCTACGAATAGAAGCATAAAAAATTAAAATATAAAATTAGCACAATAGTTTATTTTTTTTTCGGAGGAGTTTTTTGATCTTCTTTCTTTTCTCCTTCTTTAGGCTTAGCTTTATCTTCACCCTTTTCATCTTCTGGAGTTTTTTCTCCTGCTTCAGCTGTGGCTTCAGTTGTTGCAGCTGCATCTGCACCTTCTGCTCCTTCCTCTGTTGTTTCAGCAGGTTTTTCTGGTTCTTTTATAATTGTTGGAGCTGCTACTGTAGCAATAACAAAATCTCTACCTTGAATAGTTGGATTCACATTTTCAGGAAGATTAATTGATGATATTTTTATACTAGATCCAATATCTAGATTATCTAAATCTACTATTAATTCTGTGGGGATGTTCTCTGTTGGACATCTTAATTCAACTTTTCTTCTTACTATATTAAGAACACCACCCCTTTTTAATCCTGGAGATTTATCACTATTTATAAATTTAACAGGAATTTCTAAAACAATTTTTGAACCTTTTACAATCCTTACGAAGTCAAGATGAATAGGTTCGTCACTAACTGTATCGAAAGCTATATCTCTTGGTAGAACACTTTGATCTTTTCCTTCTAATTTTATTTGAATTACATTAGATAAAAAATTTTCTTTCTCAATTAAAAATTTTACCTCTTTTTTTGAGAGTGAGATTTTTTGATTTTCTTGTTCTCCACCATAGATAACAGCAGGAACTTCTCCCTTTTTTCTAAGTAAATTAACCTGACCCTTAGTTGTAGTATTTCTAATTGTTGCTTCAATTGAATTCATAAAATCTGGGTTTGTAACTTATGAATCTAAATTTTACAAGAATTATTTAAATAGATCTGACACAGAAGTCGAATTTGAAATCCTTTTAATAGCTTCTCCTAATAAATTAGATATAGTTAATACCTCTATATTCTTAGCTTTTCTTACTTTAAGTGCATTATCAATACTATCAGTGACAACCAAATTTTTAATTTTTGATTTTTCAATCTTATTGACCGCATCTCCACTCAAAACGGCATGAGTGATGTAAACATGAACTTCTTTTGCACCTCTATTTATTAATGCCTGAGCAGCATTTACAATTGTTCCTCCAGAGTCAATTATATCATCAACAATTATACAAACTTTCCCTTTTACATTTCCAATAACATTCATAACTTGTGATTTTCCTGGAGCGGGTCTTCTTTTATCAACAATTGATATTCCTACATCTAGCTTTCTTGCAAGAGCTCTAGTTCTTTCAACTCCTCCAACATCTGGAGCTACACAAATCAAATTTTTACTATTTAAATTTTTTTTAATATGTCTTGCAAAAATTGGTGTTGCAAAAAGATTGTCTACTGGAATATCAAAGAAACCTTGAATTTGTCCAGCATGTAAGTCAACTGTAACTATTCTATCTGCTCCTGCTTTGGTTATTAAATTTGAAACAAGTTTTGCAGATATAGATGTTCTAGGAGCAACTTTTCTATCCTGTCTTGCATAACCAAAGTATGGAATAACTGCGGTAATATTTTTAGCAGAAGATCTTTTAAGTGCATCAATGCATAAAAGAAGTTCCATTAAATTATCATTTGCGGGAGAAGAGACTGATTGTAATAAAAATATACTATTGCCTCTTATATTTTCATTTATTTCTATATAAATTTCTCCATCAGCAAATTTTTTTATACTTGAATGAACCAATTTTGTTTTTAACTGTTTTGATATTTTTTGACTGAGGCTTTTGTTACTGTTTCCTGTAAGAAGCTTCATTTTTTGAGAGCCTTATTTAATCATAATTACTGATATATTTCTACCATAATCATTTTCAAGATTTTTTAAAGAACTTCTTGAACTAAAAAAATTATTCTTTTTCTTAAAAGTGTCTTTTTTTATTACTTCTATGTTTTTAATACCAAAATCTGCTATTTGTCCCTTCAAACAATCACTTAAGCCAAAGTAAATTTTTTCTTTAATAAATTTAAAATATTTAATATTTTTTTTGTCTCTAGCAACAAATTTTTTTTTAAGGTCATTTTTAACTTCATAGCTACTTTGAGAAATGCATGGGCCTATTATACAAATTAAGTTTTTTTTTTCTGATCCTAATTTTACAATTTTTTTTATAACTTTAATTGCAATTTTTTTATATGCACCTCTCCATCCCGCATGAATAGCAGCTATTATCTTTTTG